>JBALUZ010000174.1:0-5282 GCA_036963825.1 Brevundimonas sp. | reverse complement strand
GGGTCACTGCGGCTGGGGCGGCTCCTGCGCCATGGCGGACCCGACCGCCAGCGTCTCGGCCGCCTATGTGATGACCCGCCAGTCGCCGCACCTGATCGGCGACCCCCGCGCCCTGCGGCTGTTCGAGGCGCTCTACGCGGCGCTCTAGGCCGGCCCTGCGGCCGCCTTCAGGGCCCGGCGCGCGGCCCGGGCCCGGTGCATGGCCGCGGCCAGGAACACCGCCGCCCCGCCCCAGATGAAGGCGAAGCTGACCAGCCGGGTCAGGTTGAACGGCTCGCCCTGCGACACCCCGATGACGAAGCTGATGGTCGGGGCGAGGAACTGGATGAAGCCGATGGTCGACAGGGGCAGCCGCCGCGCGGCCCATGAGAACAGCACCAGCGGCCCCACCGTCATGGGCCCGGCCAGGAACAGCCAGAAGGCGGCCGCCGGGCTGTCGGTGAAATGCCCCACCCCCTGATGGTGCAGCCAGATCAGCCAGGCCAGGCCGAAGGGCGCCATGATCAGGCACTCCACCAGCAGCCCCGTCTGCGCGTCCGCCTGCACCCGCTTGCGGATCACGCCGTACGCCGCGAACGAGACCGCAAGCGCCAGCGACACATAGGGCAGGCCGCCGATGGCCACCCCCTGCAGCACCACCCCCATGGCCGCCAGGGCGATGGCCACATAGCCCAGCCGGCTGAGCCGCTCCCGGAACAGCCAGGCCCCCAGCGCCATGTTGAACAGGGGGTTGAGATAGTAGCCCAGGCTGGTCTCCAGCGTCCGCCCGCTGTTCACGGCCCAGACGAAGATGAACCAGTTGACCGCGATCAGGGCGGTGGACAGGGTCAGCCAGATGAGGGTGCGGGGATTGCGCAGCACCCGCCGCACCTGGTCCGACTGTCCGGCCAGCCACACCAGTCCCGCCGCGAGCAGCACGCCCCAGACGGCCCGGTGGGCCATGATCTCGCCCGAGTCCGCGCCGAGGCGGCCCATGGGCTGGTAGACCAGCGGGGACAGGCCCCACAGAACGTAGCAGGCGACCCCGGCGAACAGGGCCGCGCGGGCGGAGTCGTCCCCGCCCGCCGGTTGGCCGGTCATGGCGAGGTCCTTATCCGACGGTCAGGGTGCGGTAGCCGCTGGCGGTCTTCAGCATGCCCTGCTCATCCAGCAGCTGGGCGATCTGCACGGCGTTCAGGGCCGCGCCCTTGCGCAGGTTGTCCGACACCACCCACAGGCTCAGCCCGTTCTCGACGGTGTGGTCCTTGCGGATGCGCGAGACGAACACCGCGTGCTCCCCGGCGGCGTCCACCGGGGTGATGTAGCCGTCGTCCTCATGCTTGTCGATCACCAGGATCCCGGGCGCGTCGCGCAGGATGGCCCGGGCCTCCTCCACCTCGATGGGGCGCTCGAACTCCAGCGTCACGGCCTCGGAGTGGCCCACGAACACCGGCACCCGCACGCAGGTGACGGTCAGCCTGATGTCGGGGTCCAGCATCTTGTGGGTCTCGTCCCACATCTTGGCTTCCTCGTCGGTGTAGCCGTCGTCGCGGAACGCGCCGATGAAGGGCAGGACGTTGAAGGCGATCTGCTTGGGGAATTTCTTCGGCGTGGCGTCGCCCAGGCCGTAGATGGCCTTGGTCTGGTTCCACAGCTCGTCCATGCCTTCCTTGCCCGCGCCGGACACGGACTGATAGGTCGACACCACGGCGCGCCTGATCTTCGCCGCGTCGTGCAGGGGCTTCAGCGCCACCACCAGCTGGGCGGTGGAGCAGTTGGGGTTGGCGACGATGTTCTTCTTCGTGGCCAGCTTGATGTGGTCCGGGTTCACCTCGGGCACCACCAGCGGCACGTCGGGATCCTTGCGGAAGGCCGAGGAGTTGTCGATGACGATGGGGCCGGCCTTGCCGATCTTCTCGGACCATTCCCGCGACACCGCGCCGCCCGCCGACATGAGGACCAGATCCACCGTGGAGAAGTCGAACTGCTCGATGTCCTGGCACCGCACGGTCTTCTCGCCGAACGCCACCTCGATCCCCTTGGACTTGCGCGAGGCCAGGGCGTGCAGCTCATCGACCGGGAAGTTCAGCTCTTCCAGGATGGCCAGCATTTCCCGGCCCACATTGCCGGTGGCGCCAACGATGGCGACGCGATAGCCCATGATTTCGGTCCTGTTCCTGAGGGAGAGGTTTGCGCGCAGACGCGCAGGCCCATTGCATTTAGTCCTTCGCACCCGCGAAGCAATCGCTTTGCAGCCCGGTTTTGAGCCTTTAAGCGCATTTCCATGCCGTCCCTGACCCGCGCCGCCTATGACCGCCGTCTGCAATCCGGCGCCCTGACCCCGGACCCCGCCCAGGAAACCGCCATCGCGGCCCTGAGCCGGCTGGAGCGCGATCTGGCGAAGGACGGGGGGCTGTTCCGCAAGCCGCCGCGGGTGAAGGGGCTCTATCTCTGGGGCCCGCCCGGCCGGGGCAAGTCCATGCTGATGGACCTGTTCTACGCCCAGGCGCCCGAGCCCAGAAAGACCCGCGCCCATTTCCACGCCTTCATGGCCCGGGTGCACGACCTGATCCGCCAGTGGCGCGAGGGCGACGCCCGGGCGCGAAAGGCCGTCTTCGGCCAGTCCAGGGGGGACGATCCCATCGCGCCCGTGGCCGACCTGATCGCCTCGGAGGCGCGCCTGCTGTGCTTCGACGAGCTGCAGGTCACCGACATCGCCGACGCCATGATCCTGGGCCGCCTGTTCGAGGCCCTGTTCGAGCACCGGGTGGTGCTGGCGGTCACCTCCAACCGCGCCCCGGACGACCTCTACGCCGACGGCATCAACCGCCCGCTGTTCGAGCCCTTCATCGACATCCTCAAGGACCGCTGCGAGGTGGTGCGGATGGCCGGCGGCCGGGACTGGCGTCTGGCCCGCATGGCCAATTCCCGACTGTGGTACTCGGGCCTGGACATGGGCCGCACCCAGGCCTTCGAGCATCTGTGGGAGGACCTGAGCGGCGACGAGCCGGAGGAGCCCGCCCATCTGGCGGTGGCGGGACGCGATGTGGTGATCGAACGCACGGTCGGCGGTCTGGCGCGCGCCACCTTCGCCGAACTGTGCGCCCGGCCTCTGGGCGCTGCGGACTATCTGGCCATGGCCGGGCGGTTCCACACCCTGTTCCTTGAGAACGTCCCTGTGCTCGGGCCCGACCGCCAGCAGGAGGCCCGTCGCCTCGTCACCCTGATCGACGCCCTTTACGAGGCCCGCACCCGGCTGGTGGTCCTGGCCGAGGCGGCGCCGGAAGCCCTTTATCCGGAGGGCGTCGGCGCCTTCGAGTTCGAGCGCACCGTGTCGCGCCTGAACCAGATGTCCGCCGCCGACTGGCTGGAGCAGGCGGAGGCCGCCTGAAAGCCTCCTTTCTCCGGCGACATATCGACGCTATGTTTCGTCCGGAATCGGGGAGGACGTCATGCGCATATTCCATCTGGCCGCCGCCGCAGCGGCCCTTTGCCTGCAGGCGGGCGCCGCATCCGCCCAGGTGAGTCCCCAGGCCGTCTCGGACTGGTTGTCCGGCCGCCAGCTGACGCCGGAGCTGGTGACCGAGGGCGAGGATCCTTTCATCCGGGTTCGGGACGGGGATCTGACCTGGCTGCTGTTCTTCTACGGCTGCACGGCCGAAGGCTGTGACAGCCTGCAGTTCGGCGCCGGTTTCACCAACGACCAGATCATCGTCGAGACCGTGAACGGCTGGAATCGCGACCGCCGCTTCCTCAAGGCCTATTTCGAGCCGGGTGATGAGGGATCCGCCATCGTCCAGTACGATGTGATCCCCACCCGGGGCGCGCCCATGGACCATCTGGGCGACCACGTGGACCTGTGGCGCGGGACCCTGAACGACTTCGCCGTCCACGTCGGCTATCTCGAGCCGGCGCCAGGGGCGGAATAAAAAAGGGCGGAGCCTCGGCCCCGCCCCTTTCCTTGTCTGGCCCTGGCAGGCTCAGGCCAGCGAGCCGTCGATGTCCTGGCAGGCCTTGATCAGGCCCTTCACCGAGTCCACCGACTTGGCGAACATGGCCTTCTCGTCGTCGTTGGTGTCGAACTGGATGATCTTCTCCACCCCGTTCGCGCCGATCAGCGCGGGCACGCCCACATACATGTCGGACACGCCGTATTCGCCCGACAGCCAGGCGGCGATCGGCAGGACACGCTTCTGGTCCTTCAGATAGGACCGGGCCATGGCGATGGCGCTCTCGGCCGGGGCGTAGAAGGCCGAGCCGGTCTTCAGCAGGGCCACGATCTCGCCGCCGCCCTTGCGGGTGCGCTCCACGATGCCGTCCAGATCCGCCTGGGTCATGAAGCCCTGCTTCACCGCGTCGGGCAGGGGCAGGCCGCCGATGGTGGAGTGGCGCACCATGGGCACCATGTCGTCGCCGTGGCCGCCCAGGGTCCAGGCGTTGATGTCCTTGATGGACACGCCGGTCTTCTCGGCCAGGAAATACGCGAAGCGGGCCGAATCCAGCACGCCGGCCATGCCCACCACCTTCTCCTTGGGCAGGCCCGAGAACTTCTGCAGGGCCCACACCATGGCGTCCAGCGGGTTGGTGATGCAGATGACGAAGGCGTCCGGCGCATGGGCCTTGATGCCCTCGCCCACGGCCTTCATGACCTTCAGATTGATGCCGATCAGGTCGTCGCGGCTCATGCCCGGCTTGCGCGGCACGCCCGCGGTGACGATGCACACGTCGGCGCCGGCGATGTCGGCGTAGTCATTGGCGCCCTTCAGGCTCACGTCCGAGCCGAACACGGCGGTGGCTTCCACGATGTCCAGCGCCTTGCCCTGCGGCGTGCCCTCGGCGATGTCGAACAGGATCACGTCGCCCAGCTCCTCGCGGGCGGCGATGTGAGCCAGGGTGCCGCCGATCATTCCGGCGCCGATGAGGGCGATCTTGGCGCGAGCCATGGGCAAGTCTCCATGTTGTTGGCCCGTCGCGCGGTGGCGCGGCTTGAGGCCGTTGGGTGTCCGGGCGGCGCCGCGCGACGAAAGCGCCGGAACCGCCGGGGCAGGGGGAGGTTGAAACCGTGGCGGCGGTCTAGACCCGCGTTCGCCGCGCTGCAAGACGCGGCGAATTCGGGATTGCCTTCTGGGCCCATCATGGGATCGTGCGGGCAGCGCGACGTGAGGCGCCGGGTGCGACCCCCTCGAGATTTCGTCAAGGAGACCTTCCCCATGATCCGACGCCTCCTCCTCGCGGCGGCCGCCGCGCTCGCCGCCGCCCCCGCCCTGGCCCAGACCCCGCCCGCCACCATCGGCGATCGTTAT
>JBALUZ010000173.1:0-5325 GCA_036963825.1 Brevundimonas sp. | reverse complement strand
GGCGGTCAGTCGTTGTTCGACTCCGGGCGCTCGTCCGGCGGCGGCGTCTCGTCCGCCGGCGTCCCGCCGGTCTGACCGGTCGGGTTGGTCGTCGGCGGCAGGACTTCGGGCGGCTCGACGGGCAGCGCGGCGTTGGGCTGCACGCGCGCCTCCATCCCGTCCTGCCGGATCTGCTCGCGGATCGTATCCCAGGCCAGCCACATGACCACGATCAGCCCGAGGGCGATCAGCAGAATGACCACGGCCGCGCGCCCGGCTTTTTTGTCAGGATCCGCCATCAGTTCGTGTCCTGACCGGCGTCGGTCGGGGCCGCGCGGGAGGGGCCCGTCTCCGTCGCATTCATCTGTCCCGCGTCCCTCGGCGCGCCGCCCCACGCGTACCAGACGACGAGCGCCGCGACGCCCACCGCCAGGGCCACGGCGATGGCCAGGGCGAAAGGCATGAGCGACTGTCTCAGCCCGCGCTGGACCGGCATATAGCCCTCCGGCGTTCTCGAAGGCTGTTGTCCGTGCTGTTCTGACGTCACGCTGGTCTCCATCTGTCTTCCGGGAACGGGCCCCCCGCGCGAGGGTTCGGAATGTCCGGCGCCCGACTCAGGCCGCTCCGGCGGGTGTGCGCCGCGCTGCGGTTCCGGGACGGCAGCCGACCCGAGCTCAAAGGACCAGGCGCCGGGGCCCGGTCCGGGGCGTTTCCGGCGCGGCTGCTGCGTCATGCTCCCTTGACGGCCGCGCGGTTCGCCGCGCGGGTCTTGGGGCCCTGTCCCGACTGGGCTTCGGTCCGCACCGGGCGAGTCGTGTGGTTGCCCCCCATGTGCACCTCGGCTCCGTCCAGGGGCTCGCCCTCGTCCTGGTAGTCGGCCACTTCTCCCGCAGCCGGCGGCGCCAGGCTTGAGTCCGCCACATCGGGCGCGGCGTAGCGGTCGGGGTCAGGACGCACGCTGCGATGTTGCTCCCTGGCCTGGTCGTTTGGCGCATAGGGACCCGTGGCGGCGTTCTGCGCCGTTGCGGTGCTGGATTGGGTGTTCTGGTGAGGCATGGATCTGCTCCTTTGCGGTTCGTGTTCGGGCGGGGAGACACCCGGCGAAAGGCGGACGTCCCTGTCTCCGGGAAGCAACCGGGCTCCGCGGGCCGGGGTTCCGCCGTGCGTCCGGGACGACTCGCCGCCGGCCCCGCGACGCATTCCCGACTTATGGAGCCGACGGGCTCGCGGCCCGGTTGCCCGGTCGCCTGGCTGTCACGGCCGGGCAAAGCGGCCCGGGCGGACGTCCCCCCCGTCGTTGTCCGGGTCGCGCCCTCCGGAGGAGCCTGCATGATCATTCCGACGCGACCGGCGCTGTCCAGAGCGTGCCAACTGGCCCGCAGCGGCGCATGCGGCTCGCTCGACGACATCACCGACCGGCTGTCGCGTGAGGGCGTCGAGGTCAGGGGCCTGCTGGAGGATGCGGACGTGCGCCGAATGCTCCGGTCGCTGATGCGTCAGGCCGCGGCCGTCCGGCCGGGCGGAGCTGAGGGGCCCGGCGCCGCCGCCTGAGGCGCGATCATTCGTCCCCGGGCGGCGGCGGCGCGACTTCCTGGTCCTCGTCCACGTGCAGCGGCGCCTCGTGGCGGTAGCCCGGATCGATGTCGCGTTCGGGCTCCCGGGTGTCCTCCAGATTCGGGTTCTCGATCTCGGCGCGGTCCTCCACGCGCTCGAAACCGGCCGCCTCCTGGTCATTGCCGCAAGCGGCGGCCGCCAGGGCGACGACGGCGGCGGCGACGATGCGCAACATGTCACGCCCCCCTGTCGTCGGGGTGGGTCTGGGTGCCGGGGAAGGGGACGTCCGCGTCCGGCGGCGGGGGCGATGCGCCCTTGATCTCGTCCACGGCGACGATGCGTTCGCCCGGGCGCGTCACCCGGGCGGCCGCGTCCTGCGACTGGACCTCTGTGCGGGCCTGCACGACCACGGTGCGGGCGCTGCCCGCACCGGGATCATCCAGGGTCACGCGGAACTGCCGCAGACCACTCATTCGTTCAGCGCCCGCGCCCGCTCCAGATGGGTCTCGATCGGGCCGGCGACCTCGCTTGCGTGGGCGGCCAGCTCGGGCGTATCGTCATGGTCCGCGAAGCCGCGATGCAGGGTCAGGGCCTCCTCGTGGGCCGCCACCTGCTGGTCGATGTAGACCTCGTCGAAATTCTCGGCGTCCCGCAGGTTGTCGATCATGCCCTGGCGGCGTTCGTCCAGCTCGGTGGGCAGCTCGGCGTCGAAGTCGCCACCCTGGACGATGGCCTGCATGCGCTGGCTGGCGGCGGTGTGGTCGTCGTGGATCATCTGGGCCAGCTCGCGCACCTGGGCGTTCTGGCTGCGCTCCAGGGCCATTTCGGCGGCCTGGATCTCGTACATGTCGCCGATGGCGGCGTTGGTGACATAGCCTTCGACGGTGTTCGCGCCCAGCGTGGCCGCCGACGTCTGGCCGACCGCCGCCGAGGTCGCGTCCTGGACGGCGTTCACCGGTTCCTGGGCCATGTCGTCATTGTCCTGGCCGCACGCGGCGAGCAGAGCCAGGGCGGATGCGGCGGGGATTAGAATGCGGATCATATGGGTCTCCTTTGCGAGACTGAAACAATCTCCGGACCGCACGGCGGGTTCCCTCAGGACAGCCAGGCCGGGCGGCGCGCGCAAATTTCGCCGCCCCTGGGTCCGGTATCGAACACAGGAGCCATGCGGCGACTGACGGGTTGGATCGACACCCTCAGAAACAGGAGTCCCCATGACCCGATCGACCGACGACGTCCTGCGCGATGTGTTCATCACCGGCCTGAAGAACGCGCACGGCGTGGAGCATCAGGCCCTGGCGCTGATAGACCGGCAGCTGGACCGTCTGAAGAACTATGACGAGGTGGCGGCGCGTCTGCGCGAGCACCGCGGCGAGACCGAGACCCAGATCGAGCGCCTGGAGAGCATTCTGGGCGGGTTCGACGAGGACGCCTCGGGTCTGAAGGACGCGGCCATGAGCATGTCCGGCAACCTGGCGGCGCTGGGGCACACGTTCGCCGAGGACGAAATTCTCAAGAACGCCTTCGCCAATTTCGCCTTCGAGAATTTCGAGGTCGCCAGCTACAAATCCCTCATCGTCCTGGCCAGAAACGGCGGGTTTTCGTCGGCCATGGACCCCCTGGCCGAGACCCTGGGCGAGGAAGAGGCCATGGCCGCCTGGGTGGACGAGAACCTCGCCGCCCTGACCGAGAAATACGTGGCGCTGAAGGCCGCGGGCGAGAAGGCCAGCCGCTGATGGCCCACGACGACAAGCACACGGACACCGACGCCGCCATGGCGGCGTCAGGCTACCTGGACAAGGACCTGCACCCGGGGCGCTACGAGGCGGACTCGGTCCGCTCGGTGATGATCAACCGGCCGCGCGAGGAGCTCTACGCCTTCTGGCGCGACTACCGGAACCTGCCCGCCTTCATGGAGAACGTGAAGTCGGTGGAGCTGCTGGACGGGGGCCGGTCCAGCTGGATGATCGCCGGTCCCGGCGGAAGCGAGTACGAGCTGGTGTCGGAGATTGTCGAGGAGCGCCCCGGCGAACGCCTCGCTTGGCGCTGCACCGAGGAGTCGGAGATCGATCACGAAGGCTGGATCGCGTTCCGCGACAACGCCTTCGGCCGCGGCACCGAGGTGCGGCTGTTCATCAGCTATGACCCGCCCGCCGGCGCGGTCGGCAAGCTGGTGGCCAAGGTCATGCAGCGCGAGCCCCGCATCCAGGCCCGCCGCGAGCTGCGGCGCTTCAAGCAACTGATGGAGACCGGCGAGATCTCGACCTCCCGGGCGCCCGACGCGGCGCCCCGGTCCGACCGGCACCTCTGAACCCGATCAACACCGCAAAAGCGAGTCATCCATGCGCGCACTGACCTGGCACGGAAAACACAACGTGCAGGTGGACACCGTCCCCGACCCCCGGATCATCAATCCCCGCGACGCCATCATCAAGGTGACGGCCACGGCCATCTGCGGGTCCGACCTGCACCTCTACGACAGCATGATCCCGTCCATGTCCAACGGCGACATCCTGGGCCATGAGTTCATGGGCGTCGTGGAGGAGGTGGGGCCGCGCTCCACCCTCAAGCGGGGCCAGAAGGTGGTCGTGCCGTTCACCATCTCCTGCGGGTCCTGCTTCTTCTGCGGCAAGCAGCAGTACTCCGCCTGCGACAACTCCAATCCGGCGGACAAGTCTGATCTGAGCGAGATCGCCTACGGCTATCCGGTCGCCGGGCTGTTCGGCTATTCCCATCTGACGGGCGGCTACGCCGGCGGCCAGGCCGAGTATGTGCGCATTCCCTATTCCGACGTCGGGCCCATCGTCGTGCCGGACGAGGTGGACGACGAGAAGGTGCTCTTCCTCTCCGACATCTTCCCGACCGGGTGGATGGCCGCCGAGAACGCCGCCATCGAGCCGGGCGACACGGTGGCGGTGTGGGGCTGTGGCCCCGTGGGCCTGTTCACCATCAAGAGCTGCCTGCTCCAGGGCGCCGGGCGGGTGATCGCCATCGATCATCAGCCGCGGCGTCTGGCCCTGGCCCGGAAGAACGGCGCGGAAGTCCTGAACTATCACGAGGTCAAGGTCCGCGAGGCCCTGAAGGAGATGACCGCCGGCATCGGGCCCGACGCCTGTATCGACGCGGTGGGCATGGAGGCCCACGGCTTCTCGCCCGACAACGTGGTCGACGCCATCAAGCAGGAAACCAAGCTGGGCACCGATCGCCAGCACGTGCTGCGCGAGACGATCATGGCCTGCCGCAAGGGCGGCCGGGTCTCCGTGCCCGGCGTCTATGGCGGGATCGGCGACAAGATGCCCATCGGCGCCTTCATGGAGAAGGGTCTGACCGTCAGGACGGGCCAGACCCATGTGCAGAAATACCTGCCGCAGCTGCTGGAGATGATCCTGGAGGAGAAGATCGACACCACGGACCTGATCAGCCACCGCCTGCCGCTCGAGCGGGCGGCCGAAGGGTACAAGAACTTCCACGACAACCCCAACGAATGGACCAAGGTGGTCCTCAAGCCGCACTGAGGAGGCGCGCCATGCCCGAGAAGAACCCTGAAGCCCAGCGCTGGGGCGGACCCGGATCGAGCCACCAGGACCGCACCGAGCCGCCACCGGATCCCGTGGTCAAGGACGCCGACGACCGGGACCACCAGAGCAAGCACTCCCAGGTGTCCGCGGGCGGCGGAGAGCGCGACATCCACAGCGGCCACGCCCCCGGCATGAAGCGCAATCAGCAGGCCAGTTCAGAGGAGAAGCAGCGCGAAACCGACAATCGCGGCTGATCAGGAGAGCAGGGCGGCGG
>JBALUZ010000172.1:0-5492 GCA_036963825.1 Brevundimonas sp. | reverse complement strand
GCGGCGGCGGCGGCGGCGGCGGCGCAGGGGGAGGCGGCGGCGGCGGAGGCGGGGGGGGAGGCGGAGCCCCCGGCACGATTACGGGCGGCCCGGAATACTCTTGCCGATCTTCCCGCATGGTCGCCTGGATCGGCGGCGGAAACCGGGAATAGATGTTGACCGGCTCCTTGTAGATTTCAAACCCGAGGGCGGCGCAGGCGGCCCGCGTCGGGGCGCCGTCCCTTGGCGCATAGCGCGCTCCGGGCGTCGCCGGCTGCGCGCCCGCCGTGGTCACAATCCCCAGACTGGCGGCCAGGCTGACTCCGGCCCTGAACGTCCTCGATCCAAACATGAAAAGCTCCCGATCAACCCCTGCGCGCACATCACGCCCGTCTAGATTGGTCGAAACTGTGGCGGAATGGCCAGAATGGAATTCGACTGCGGCGGCCAAGGCGCGCTTCGCCGCTGATGCTGGCCATGCCTATATGGTCCGCCTGAAGGCAGGACGGGGACGACGGGCATGGCGGACGCATCGACAGGGATGGAACTGGGCCATGCGGTGGTCCTGCTGGGCGCGGCGGTGGTGGCGGCGCCGCTGTTCCGAAAGCTGGGCCTCGGTTCGGTGCTGGGCTATCTGGCGGCGGGGCTCCTGATCGGGCCGTTCGGGCTGGGCCTGTTCGACGACCCCATGACCATCCTGCACGTGGCCGAGCTGGGCGTGGTGATGCTGCTGTTCATCATCGGCCTGGAGATGCGGCCCTCCCGGCTGTGGAGCCTGAGGCGCGAAATTTTCGGTCTCGGGGCGGCCCAGGTGCTCGCCTGCGCCCTGCTGCTGACGGGGGTCGGCATGGCGTTCGGCTTCCCGCCCGCCGTGGCCCTGATCGGCGCCTGCGGCTTCGTGCTGTCCTCCACCGCCGTCATCATGCAGATGCTGGACGAGCGCGGCGAGCGCATGGAGCCGCAGGGACAGAGGGCGGTCTCGATCCTGTTGCTTGAGGATCTGGCCATCGTGCCCCTGCTGGCGCTGGTCGCCTTCATGGGCGCCGCCATGGGCACGGATTCCGGCGAGGCGGCGCGTCCGGTCTGGCAGGCGGTGCTGATCGGCCTTGTGTCCATCGCGGCCCTGGTGGGCGCGGGCCGCTATCTGCTCAATCCGCTGTTCCGCATCCTGGCCAACAGCGGCGCCCGTGAGGTGATGACGGCCGCCGCCCTGCTGGTGGTGCTGGGCGCCGCCCTGTTCATGCAGGTGGGCGGACTGTCCATGGCCATGGGCGCCTTCCTGGCCGGGGTGCTGCTGTCGGACTCCACCTTCCGGCACCAGCTGGAGGCGGACATCGAGCCGTTCCGGGGCATCCTTCTGGGCCTGTTCTTCCTCAGCGTCGGCATGGCGCTGGACCTGGCGGTGGTGGCGTCGGACTGGGCCCTGGTCGCCGGCGCCGTGGCCGCCTTCATGGCGGTGAAGGGCATCGTCATCTATGCCGTCGCCCGCGTGTTCAGAGCCCGGCATCGCGAGGCCCTGGCCAGGGCGTCCCTGTTCGCCCAGGGGGGCGAGTTCGCCTTCGTCCTGTATTCCGCCGCCGTGACCGCAGGCGTCTTCGACGGGCGCACCAGCGCGGTCATGACGGCGGTGGTGATCCTGTCCATGGCCCTGACCCCGGTGGTGACCCTGGTCGTCACGCGGTTCCTGCTGCCGGAGGAGAAAGGCCTGTCGCCGGATGAGGCGGACGGGGTGGACCGGGCCGACAACCTGCGCGGCCGCGTGCTGATCATCGGCTTCGGCCGGTTCGCCCAGGTGGTCAGCCAGCCGCTTCTGGCCCGCGACGTGGACGTGTCGATCATCGAGAACGACGTGCAGATGATCCAGGCGGCGGGCAATTTCGGATTCAAGGTCTACTATGGCGACGGCGCGCGGCTGGACGTGCTGCATGCCTCGGGGGCGGGAACCGCCGAGGCGGTTCTGGTGTGCGTGGACAAGCCCGAGGTGGCCGATCACATCGTCGAGCTGGTGAAGGCCGAGTTTCCGCTGACCCGCCTGTATGTGCGGGCCTTTGACCGGGGCCATTCGCTGCGGCTGGTCAAGGCGGGGGTGGATTACGAGCTGCGCGAGACCTTTGAATCGGCCCTCAAGTTCGGCGGGCAGGTGCTCGCGGACATGGGCCTGGACGACCGGGGGGTGGCGGAAACCCTGGACGACGTGCGGCGCCGCGACGAGCAGCGCTTCGAGGCCCAGATCGCCGGCGGCCTGGCGGCGGGCCGGTCCCTGATGCGCGGCAACATGGTGACGCCCCAGCCCGCGCCCTACGTGCCGCCCCGGCGCGAGGCCCGGCCGCTCAGCCAGGAGACCGCCGGCGTGCTGGAGGACGAGGACGCGCCGGTCTGAACCCCAAGGAAAAACGGCGCCCCGGACGGGGCGCCGTTCATTCCGCTCAGGTTGCGGTCCTGATTACTGGCCGGACCGCGCGGCGGCCAGACCCACGCGGGCCTGCAGGTGCCGGTCCTGACCGATGGCGCCGGAGATCTCGTTGAAGCGCTCGAGCGTGAGGCCCGAGGTTTCAATGGCGGAGGCCATCTGCGCCTGTTGCTCGGCCGTGGGGGCCGCGCCGTTCAGGGACTGGGCGATCGGCTGGACCGCGGCCATGGCGGCGGCGAATTGAGCCGCCTCGGCGTCGGTCACGCCGGCGCCGACCGAGCCGGCCGGGGACGGGGTGGTGGAGGCCACGCCGATGCGGGCCTGGAGCACCGGGTCGGTCGAGACGGCTTGCGAGATGGTGTTGAAGCGGTCGATCTCGAGACCCGAAGCCTCGACGGCGGCGGCCATTTCAGCCTGCTGCTCGGGGGTCGGCTGCCCGCCCTGGACCTGCTGGGCCACCGTCTGCATGCGCTGCATGGCGCCGGCGAAGGCCGCCAGTTCAGCGTCGGTCGGCTCGCCCGCAGCGGGGGCGGCCGGGGCCTGGGCCTGCGCATGCGCGCCAGCCTGCATGTCGGCTTCCTGGGCCGCAGCAGCGCCCGAGACAAGGGCGAGGGTGGAAACGGCGGCGATAAGCTTGAGACGCATGGATTGTCCTTCGAATTGTCCACTCGGTTCGGTCAGAACCGTCACACGCGAACAAAGGTTCACGACTTCCCGTGCGAATGTGGCGTTGAATCAATGGGAAGGTGGGAGAGCCAAAGGATACCCCGGTCCGAACAGCCGATGCAACTAAGGCGGCAATCGGGCCCGCACGGCGTGAAAACGTCCACGTTTCCCGTTATGCAGGGTCCGTCATCACTCCATCGCCTCAGGATCGCCTCAACAAAGTGACGCCGCCCGCCCACCGTTTTTCCGTCGCGCCAATGATGGACTGGACCGACCGCCACTGCCGGGCGCTGCATCGCGTCCTGAGCCGGCATGCCTTGCTGTATACTGAAATGGTCACGGCCCCCGCGGTGATCCATGGGGATCGGGAGCGTCTTCTGGGGTTCGATCCGGTGGAGCACCCGGTGGCCCTGCAACTGGGTGGATCCGAGCCGGATCAACTGGCCGAGGCCGCGCGGATCGGCGAGGCGTTCGGCTATGACGAGATCAACCTGAACGTCGGTTGCCCGTCGGACCGGGTGCAGTCGGGCCGCTTCGGGGCCTGTCTGATGCGCGAGCCGGAGCTGGTCGCCGACTGCATGGCGGCGATCCGCGAGGCCGTCACCGTTCCGGCCACGGTGAAGTGCCGCATCGGGGTGGACGATCAGGATCCGGACCACAGCCTGTTCGCCACCGTGGACGCCAGCGCAGCGGTCGGGGTGAGCACCTTCATCGTCCACGCCCGCAAGGCCTGGTTGAAAGGGCTGTCGCCGAAGGAGAACCGGGACGTGCCGCCGCTGGACTACGGCCTGGTCCGCCGCCTCAAGCGGGAGCGGCCGCACCTGACCGTCGTCATCAACGGCGGCGTCCCCGATCTGGACGCGGCCGAGGCGCACCTGGCCCCGGACGAGGATGGCGTCGCCCTGGACGGCGTCATGCTCGGCCGCGCGGCCTATCATGAGCCCGCCCTGCTGGGGCAGGCGGACCGCCGGATGTTCGGGGCCACGACGCCGGACGTGAATCCCTTCGAGGCGGTCGAACGGTACCGGCCCTATGTGGCCGCACGCCTGGAGGAAGGCGTTCGCCTGCCGGCCATGACGCGCCACATGCTGGGCCTCATGCACGGGCGGCCGGGGGGACGGGCGTTCCGGCGCATACTCACGGTGGATTCCATCCTGCCGGGCGCCGGGCTGGAGGTTCTGGATCGGGCCGTGGACGCGGTGCGCGAAGCCGAGGCGAAGCGGGACGCCCGGGCGGACCAGGCCGCGTGAACGGACTGCCCCTGGCGGACATGATGCTGATGGCGGCGGCGCTGGCCGGCGCCGGAGCCGTGGCGGGGGTGATCGGCGGGCTGTTCGGCGTCGGCGGCGGCACGGTTCTGGTGCCCGCCCTGTTCTACGCCTTCTCGGTGCTGGGCGTCGGCGGTGAGAGCAATCTGCATGTGGCCATCGGCACGTCGCTGCTGACGATCGTCGCCACCTCGTGGAAGTCGCTGGCGACGCACAGGGCGCATGGCGCGGTGGACGAGACGGTGCTGCGCACCTGGACGCCCTGGGTGGCCTTTGGCGGTCTTGTGGGGGCTGCGATCGCAGGCTTCACCTCCATGGAGGGTCTGGCCATCATCTATGGCGCCTGCCTGCTGCTGGTGGCGGCGCAGATGGGTCTTCTGCCGGAGCGGTTCACCCTGAGGCCCGATCTGCCGACCGGCTGGGGTCGCCGCGGCGCGGGCGCGCTGATCGGCGGGCTGTCCGCCATGATGGGCGTGGGCGGCGGCAGCCTGGGCGGCATGACCATGGTGCTGTGCGGACGCCCCATTCATCAGGCCGTGGCCACCGCCTCGGGCTTCGGCCTGGCCATCGGCGCCGCGGCGGCCATGGGGTTCGCGGTGTTCGGCTGGGGCGCGGAGGGACGGCCGCCCCTGTCGCTGGGCTACGTCAACCTGCCGGCTGCGGCCATCATGGGCCTGCTGACCGCCCTGACGGCGCCGATGGGGGCGCGCCTGGCGCACCGTCTGGACCGGCGTGTGCTGAAGAAGGCGTTTGCGGTTTACCTGCTGGCCACCGCCATCTCGGTGGTCGCGAAGGCGCTGTAGGGCCTGGTCGGTTGAGGTGGAAACGCCTGGCGATTCCGCCGACGCCGTGAATCAGGCTCTGGCGTCTAGGGGCGCAGCGTCAGGCCCTGGGGGGTCGCCTCGATGCGCGACAGCCGGCCCAGATAGCTCATGCCCAGCAGGGAGGCGGGCAGGCCGCGCTCGACGACAAGCGCCTGGACCCGCTCCACCCGCGCGCCGGCGACCGCCACATGGGCCAGCTCGATGCGCGCCGCGCGGCCTTCGCCGTTGGCGGTGACCACGGTGTGATCGAAATCGTCAGACTCCAGCATGAAACCCAGGCGCAGGGCGTCGTCCCGGGTCAGGGCCACGACCGTGGCGCCCGTGTCGACCAGAACGCGGACGGCG
>JBALUZ010000171.1:0-5536 GCA_036963825.1 Brevundimonas sp. | reverse complement strand
GAGCAACAGTGACCGAAGACCAGACCATCGAGGCGCTGCTCGACATCATCGATTCAGAGCGCACCGAGAACCGCGACCTCAGCGCCCAGCTCACCGTCCTCGGCCTGGCCGAGCGCACCGGCAAGTCCGGGTTCCGCCCCACCAGCGCCGGCTGGAACCTGCTCGGCGACAAGGGCCGCAAGCACCGCTACGCCTGATGGTGCGCGGGGCGGCTAGCGGGTCTTCCGATCCTGCAGTCGCGCCGCCAGACTGGATGTGTCCCACCGGTTTCCGCCCATGGCCTGAACTTCGGAATAGAACTGGTCCACCAGCGCCGTCACCGCCAGATGGCTGCCGTTGGCCCGGGCCTCGTCCAGCACCAGCCCCAGGTCCTTGCGCATCCAGTCCACGGCGAAGCCGAAGTCGAACTCGCCCCGGCTCATGGTGGCCCAGCGGTTGTCCATCTGCCACGACTGGGCCGCGCCCTTCGAGATCGCTGCGTGCACCGCCTCCGGATCCAGCCCGGCGTTCTGCGCGAAATGCACCGCCTCGGCCAGGCCCTGGACCACCCCGGCGATGCAGATCTGGTTGACCATCTTGGTCAGCTGCCCGGACCCGGACGGGCCCATCAGGCGCATGGCTTTCGCATAGGCCGCCAGCACCGGCTCGACCCGGGCGAAGGCCGCCGCATCGCCGCCCGCCATGACCGTCAGCTGGCCGGCCTCGGCGCCCGCCTGGCCGCCCGACACCGGGGCGTCGATGAAGGCCCGCCCGCCCTCGCCCGCCAGCGCCGCCATCTCGCGGGCCACCGTGGCCGAGGTGGTGGTGTGGTCCACGATCACGGCGCCGGACGCCAGATGCGGCAGCGCCTCGCCGACCACCTGACGCACGTCCTCGTCATTGCCCACGCACAGGATGAAAACCTCCGCGCCCGCCGCGGCCTCGGCCACCGTGGGCGCAAAGGTCCCGCCCGTCCGCTCGGCCCAGGCCCGCGCCTTGTCCGGCGAGCGGTTGAAGCCGGTCACGGCATGTCCGGCCCGGACCAGATGCCCGCCCATGGGCCCGCCCATGACGCCCAGTCCGGCGAACGCGATCGTCATGGTCTGTCTCCTCCCAGGCGTCCGTAACGGCCCCGGAAGAACACCAGCGGGTCCCCTCCGTCGGCCGCAAAGCTCTCCACCTCGCCGACGATGGCGGTGTGGTCGCCCATGGGCACGCGCTTCCAGGTGCGGCAGTCCAGCCGGGTCACGGCGTGCTTCAGGCGCGGCGCGCCCTCGCCCACCCGGTCGTATTCGCCCTCCGCCAGCGCGCAGTCCCCCCGCGCGAACCGGGCCGCCATGTCCCGGTCCCCGGCCCCCAGCACATGGATGCTGAACCGCTCGGCGGCCTCGAACGCCTTCCACCGCTGCGAACCCTCGTCCATGCACCACAGCACCAGCCGGGGCTTGAGCGACACGGAGGTGAAGCTGTTGATGGTCACGCCCAGCGGCCCCTCGGGGGTGTCCGCCGTCACCACGCACACGCCGGTGGCGAAGCCGCCCAGTGCGCGGCGATAGGCCACGGCCTCGGGCAGGTCCGCTTCGGTCTGGGGATCGGGGGTCAATCAGGGCTCCACGGTCGCTGTCACCCGGACCTAGGCGGCGCGGCGGGCGGTGGCAACCGTCCCGTTCCGGGAAACCCGGCCTTAACCTCGTTCAGGCAAGGTCGCCGGATCATTGCGGGGTCTGTTCCATGTCCATGAGCGATCGTCCGATCCTCATCAAGAAGGTCAAGAAGGTGGCCGGCCACGGCCACCACGGCGGCGCGTGGAAGGTGGCCTACGCCGACTTCGTCACCGCCATGATGGCCTTCTTCCTGCTGATGTGGCTGCTCAACACCACCGACCCCGAGCAGAAGAAGGGCATCGCCGAGTATTTCGCCCCCGCCAGCGTCTCCACCACCACCAGCGGCTCGGGCGGCATCCTCGGCGGCACGGCCCTGGGCGACGACGGCGCCCAGAGCTCCGGCTCCCAATCGGTGATCGAACAGCTGGCCCCCGAGGCCCCCGACCAGACCGAGGACGCCGGACAGAGCAGCAATCTGGCCGCCGCCACCGAGGCCGAGCTGCGCGAGGAGATCGCCCGCCGCGAGGCCCAGGAGTTCGCCAGCGCCGCCGCCTCCCTGCGCCAGGCCATGCAGGACATGCCCGAGCTGGCCGAGCTGTCGCGCCACCTGATGATCGACCAGACCCCCGAGGGCCTGCGCATCCAGCTGGTGGACCAGGAGGGCCGCTCCATGTTCGAGAACAGCTCGGCCCAGCCCAACGAGCGCGCCCGCGTCCTGCTGCGCGCCGTGTCCCGGGTCATCAACCAGCTGCCGAACCGCGTCACCATCACCGGCCACACCAGCGCCGCGCCGGGTCAGAACCGCGCCAGCGCCCCGGGCGACTGGTCCCTGTCCTCGGCCCGCGCCGACGCCTCGCGCCAGATCCTGCAGGGCGCGGGCGTCGACCCCGACCGGGTCTACCAGGTCTCCGGCAAGGCGGGCTCGGACCCGCTGTACCCCGACGATCCCACGCTGGCCGGCAACCGCCGGATCGCCATCGTGCTGCTGCGCGAGGCGCCGGTGTTGCCCACGGACACCAGTCTGTGACCCGCCGCCCCGCCTCTGGCGCGAACGCGCTTGCGGCGGGCGGCGATTTGCTCCCAAATCCCCGCAGGTCGGAGTATCGGCCTGATTTCGTGCAGGTTATGGGAGCGTGACCCAACACATTCCGACACGGCGGCTGCGGTTCTTCATGACCGCCACTGCGCCCTGTCCCTACCTGCCGGGACAGGTGGAGCGGAAGGTGTTCGCCAACCTGCCCTTCTCGGACGGCGCCGACGTCAACGACCAGCTGACCAGCGCCGGCTTCCGCCGCAGCCAGAACATCGCCTACCGCCCGGCCTGCGAGGCCTGCGACGCCTGCGTCTCGGTGCGCCTGCCGGTGGCCGACTTCGTCTTCAGCCGGTCCCAGCGCAAGGTGCTGAACCGCAACGCCGACCTCAGCCGGTCCCTGGTCGAGGCCGAGGCCACCATGGAGCAGTTCGACCTGCTGCGCCGCTACCTGACCGTCCGCCACCCCGGCGGCGGCATGACCGACATGACCTGGCAGGACTATGTGGCCATGGTCGAGGACACGGCGGTGCGCACCCACCTGATCGAATACCGCCTGCCCTCGGACGACGGCGGCCCGGGCGAGCTGGTGGGCGTCTGCCTGACCGACCTGCTCGCGGACGGCCTGTCCATGGTCTACAGCTTCTTCGACCCTCGGCTCGAGCGCCGCAGCCTCGGCGTCTTCGCCGTGCTGGATCACCTGCGCCAGGCCGCGCTGATCGCCGCCCCCTACGTCTATCTCGGCTACTGGGTGCAGGGCTCCAGCAAGATGGACTACAAGGGCCGCTTCCGCCCCATGGAGGTCCTGCGCCCCCTCGGCTGGACCCTGGTGGTTTAACCCAACACCAGCGACACGATCAGGGCGATCAGCAGGACCAGGCTGACGCCCTTCCAGAAGCGCACAGGATCCCGCTCCAGCAGCGACATCTCGCGCGGCGGCTCCACCGCCAGCGCGCCGCCGCTCTCCAGCGCCTGCACCAGATCCTGCACGTCGGCCCAGCGGTGCGCCGGGTCCGGCGCGATGGCCCGCATGATCGCCGCCTCCAGCCAGGCGGGCGCGTCCGGCCGGCGCCGCGTCAGGGCCGTGGGCCGCTCGTAGGGCGGGCGGCTGTCGGGATCGATCTCGCCCCACGGCCCCTCGCCCGCGAACAGGCGGTACAGCGTCACCCCCAGGGCGAACTGGTCGGTCTTCTCGTCCCCGTCGCTGTCGCCCGCAAACATCTCCGGCGCCACGAAGCCGGGGGTGCCGGGCGCCCGCGCGCCGGTCTCCTCCACCCGCTCCACCTTCGCCACGCCCAGGTCGATCAGCCTGACCCCGCCGTCCGTGGTCAGGATCACATTGTCCGGCTTGATGTCCCGGTGGACTGCGCCCTGCCGGTGCAGGGCCATGACCGCCCGCGCGATGCAGGCGGCGATCCCCACCCCCTCGGCCATGGGGATCGGCTCCCCGCGCGACAGCCGCCCGTGCAGGGTGCCGCCCTCATGGAACGGCTGGACGTTGTACAGCCGGCTCTGGCGCGCCGGATCGACGGGAAGCGTCCGCCCCAGATGGGGGCTGTCCACATGCTGGCCGATGAAGGCCTCGCGCAGCAGGATGGCCCGCAGGTCCGCCTCGGGCAGTTGGCCGGGCTTGGGAAATTTCAGCACGACCGGGTCGCCGCCCTGCCGATCGCGCGCCACGAACAACCGCGTGTGCCGCCCGTCGGCCAGTTGCCGCTCCAGCCGCCAGTCGTCCACGATCTCGCCGGCCTTCGGGGGCGGCGGCATGGGCAGGGCCTCGCTCCGGGCGCCCAGCGAGGCCCAGTCCAGCGCTCCGGTGCGGATCACGTCGATGACGATGGCGGTGGCGTTGTCCTGCCCGTCCGCCGCCAGCGCCGCCTGCACGATGGCCTGGGCGTCGGCGTCCGGCGAGGCGCGGCGGGCCAGGATGCGGCCGATCTCCCCCTCGTTCAGCGCCCGGTGCGCCCCGTCGGTGGTGAGAAGCAATCTGTCGTGCGGCTCCAGCGCCTGCACCCGCACGTCCAGCTTCACGTCGGCCTCGATGCCCACGGCGCGGAACAGCATGTGGTCCTGCCCCGGCCGGTTCAGCACATGGTCGTCGGTCAGCCGGGTCAGCACCCCGTCGCGCCAGTGCCACGCCCGGCTGTCGCCCACGTGCACCACCGTGGCCTCGCGCCCGCGCAGGATCATGGCCGTGAAGGTGGCCGCCGCGCCCTCCATCTTCGGGTCGCTGCGCCCGGTCGCATGGAGCCAGCGGTTGAACCCGCGCAGGGCCGCCGTCGCCGACGCCGCCACGCCCGACAGCGGCTTCTGGTCCAGATAGCCGTCGATGAAGCTGCGCACCGCCAGCTCGGCCGCCACGCGCCCGCCCCGGGCCCCGCCGACGCCATCCGCAATGGCCGCGATCACCCCATGCAGGCGCTGCTCCTCGGGCGAGCCCAGGTGCACCCCGCCGAAGTCCTGATTATCCGCCCGCGGCCCCCGCTCCGTAGCGAACCCCGCCGCGACCTCCAGCCTGTCGTCCGGCATATCCCCTCGCTGGCGACGTCAGGGGAGCGAGCATGGATTGTGCAGTGCGGGATGGCAAGCCGACACATCCCGTCACCGTCCGGCTTGACCGGAGGGCCCAGAGACTCCGTCGAAACCATGCTAGGCTCACCCTTTCGGCGTTCAGAAGCGACGGAGGGCACGATGGTCACGAGGGGCGGCCTGATCGGCGTCTACATCATGACCAGCGGCATGCACGGCACGCTCTACATCGGCGTCACCAGCGACCTGATCCGTCGCATCTGGGAGCACCGCACCGGCCAGGGCGACGGCTTCACCAAACGATACGGCCTGACCCGCCTCGTCTGGTACGAGGTCCATGACCGGATGATCGACGCCATCGCCCGCGAGAAGCGCCTGAAACGCTGGAACCGCG
>JBALUZ010000170.1:0-5611 GCA_036963825.1 Brevundimonas sp. | reverse complement strand
ACCAGGCCGATCATGACCGCCTTAACGACGGGGTCGGAGTCCATGAACATCCGGGCGACGGTCAGGCGGCCGTGAGCGTCGCCGCCCACTTCTTCCGGATCATCGGACGCGGCGTCGGCCGGGGCGGGGGTTTCGGCCGGAGCGTCAGCCGGAGTCGCTGCAGCGTCAGCCGTGGCTTCCGCAGGCGTCTCGGTGGGAGCCGGAGCCGCGTCCTGCGCGAGAGCCGGCGAGCTCGCCATGAGGACGGCAGCGCCGGCCAGAGCGAGGAGGAAGTTTGTTTTTTTGCTATCGAGCATAGTTCGCCAGTTCCTGCTTGGTCTGACTCGTGGGACCTAAGAGACGTCACCGGGTGGCGCGCCCCTCGTTAAAATTACACCGGTTGCCACGCGGAGGCGGCATCCGAAACGTTCCTGTCGCTCACCGGTTGCCGAGGCCTCCGAAAAGCGGTGACGATCAGCCTGGAGAGAAGGCCTTTCGCATATCGACGCTCTCCTGGTCAGGAGTGCGGTCAAGTTCTCTTGGCGAACCCTCCGGGGAGCGTCAAGTCTGTGATCACGCTTTTCAACCAAGGGGAGAGCGGCCGAAGGCGCGATGCAATGTCCTTTCGCGAAGTTGTCATAAGAGCGTCATCCGTTTCAGAGCGCGTCGCGATGGAGGTGATAAATTGCAAAACTTGTCCAATAACTGCAATCGGTCACCTTGTTACAGTTGGTAACCGGAATGACCTTTCATCATTGACCCTACGGGAGGAATCTCCCGCCGACAGCATCCGTCATCCGCATCAGCTGCGGTTGCGGAAATGGGGCGAAAAGGTGGTGCGCATTTCCGCCGCCGGCCGGAGAAAACATAACGCCGTCATCTCGGGCAGGGACGGTAACCGGTGGCGCCCCTGATTCGCTCTGATGAGGGGGAGTGGTGCCTGGGGGCGGATTCGAACCACCGACACGCGGATTTTCAATCCGCTGCTCTACCAACTGAGCTACCCAGGCCCGGGTCCGGCGACGGCTCAGGCCGTCGGGAGCGGGGTCTATAAGCGAGCCCGATCTGTGTGTCCAGCGTCAGGCCTGATCCTCGCTGTCGGTTTCGCCATTTTCGTCCACGGGCGGGCCGGGAACGGCATATCTTCCGGTGAACCAGCGGCCCAGGTCGATGTCGGCGCACCGTTTCGAGCAGAACGGCCGGTACTTCGGATCTGGTCCGGCGTGGCGGCAGATGGGGCAGGCGGCGCGGGTCATTCAACAATCACTCGGCTCGGGGGAAGGCTGTCATCGGCCTGCACATGGGCCCGCGGCCCCAGACGCGCCACCAGGGGCACCGCGGCTTTCGCAATTTCGCCGTGACAGCGCACCGAGATACGCGGGCTTCCGGTGTCGCCCAGCAAGGCGTGATTGAGCTGTCGCGCCACCTCGCAGGCGAGGGCCTCGACGCCTCCGTGGATCAGCTCTTCCAGAGGGCTGAACCGCCACGGCAGCACCAGCTGCAGCACCCCGAAGCGGTTGACCGGGCCGTAGGCGATGGCCGGGTCGGCGCCGAACGCCATCCGCGCTGCGGCCGTGATCTGCGCCCCGTCGTGGCCGGCGCCCAGCAGGTCGACGGCGACGAGCCCGCCCCAGCGGCGCAGGCGGATCAGACGGGCGGCGATCCGCAGCCCCTCCTGGTTGGCGCGATGCCGGTCCCCTGCGGTCAGGCCCCTGCCGGGCAAGGGGGGCTGATCGATGTCGACAGTGATCATGGCGCGGGTGCGCTCGACCGCCACGTCGGGCCCGCCGGCGGGCATGGCCGGGGCCTCCGCATCCTCGAGCGCGGCCCAACCGGCCTCGATGGCCGCCTTTCCGCTGATCGGGGCGAGGCCGGGCGCGAGCCGGGAGAGCCATTCCGCGACGCCGGGCCCCGGGCGGACGAGACGCGGCTCGCCCTCGGCGGCGGCGAGCATCCGCAGCGTTGCCCCTTTCGCCTCGCGGGGTTCGGCCACCACCTCCACCTCGATCTTGCGGCCGACGTGCAGGCCGGCGTTCCGCTTCAGGGGCAGGAAGCCTTCGGCCCCGCCCAGATCCACGAAGGCGCCGCGCAGGCCCGGCTCCACGCGCGCGACGCGGCCGACGGACACGGCGCCAAGTCGCAGGGCGGGATCGTCGGACTCCCGCTGGATCAGGATATGTTCGAAGCCCCGGTCGCTCTCGATGATCCCGCGCGTTTCGCCGGGGCTGTCGTCGATATAGACCCGGCGCTCGCCGCTCACGGCCGGGCCGGACGCCAGCCGGCGCCGCGCAGGAGCTGGACCGTCTCGTAGAGCGGCAGGCCCATGACCGCCGGGTGGCTGCCGACGATGCGGCGCACGAAGGCGCCGGCCGGGCCCTGGATGGCGTAGCCGCCGGCCTTGCCGCGCCAGTCGCCGGTGGCGAGGTAGCCGGCGATCTCGTCGTCGGACAGGGGCTTGAGAGAGACGCGGGTCTCGACCACGCGGACCGCGGCGTCGCGTCCGGGGGCCTTGAGGGCCACGCCGGTGAAGACGCGGTGATTGCGGCCGGACAGGAGCGTGAGGAACCGGCGGGCCTCGGCCTCGTCGGCGGGCTTCTCCAGAAGGCGGCGGCCCACGGCGACGACGGTGTCGGCGGCGAGGACGAAGGCGTCGGGCTCGACGGCGGCGACGGCCTCGGCCTTGGCGCGGGCGAGGCGCTCGGCCAGGCGGGGCGGCGTCTCGCCTTTCAGGGGCGTCTCGTCGATGTCGGCAGGGACGATGCGGTCGGGCGCGATGCCGACCTGCGCCAGCAGCTCGATGCGGCGCGGGCTGGCCGAGGCCAGCACGAGGGGCGAAGAGGCCACGCGGCCGCCCGCCTTACTTGAAGCGATAGGTGATGCGACCCTTGGTCAGGTCGTAGGGGGTCATCTCCACCAGCACCTTGTCGCCGGCCAGCACGCGGATGCGGTTCTTGCGCATCTTGCCGGCGGTGTGGGCGATGATCTCGTGGTCGTTCTCCAGCTTCACGCGGAAGGTCGCGTTGGGCAGCAGTTCAATCACAACGCCCGGAAACTCGAGCAGTTCTTCCTTCGACATGCAGTCTCTCTCGCCCTCGGGAAACAGGTAACGGCCGCGCCGGGCGTGGGCGAGGCTCGAAATCGGACGCGGCCTAATGCACCAAAACAGGGCGGGCGTCGAGTTCTGCCCGCAAATAGGGCCTGTTCAGCCGCGCCGCCACAGGGCGCAGACCAGGGTGAACAGACGGCGGGCGGTTTCGTGGTCCACCTCGACCTTGCCTTCAAGCCGCGCCTTCATGGCTTCGGCGCCCTCGTTGTGCAGGCCGCGCCGGCCCATGTCGACGGATTCGATCTGGCTGGCCGACGAGCCGCGCAGGGCTTCGTAATAGCTGTCGCAGATCATCAGATAGTCGCGGATCACCGTCTTCAGCGGCGTCAGGGACAGCAGGTGCGCCTTGCGGTACCCCGGCCCGGCGATGTCCATGGCCAGGCGGCTGTCCTGCAGCGACAGCGTCAGCTGATAGGGCCCGCCCTCGGCGCCCGCCGGGGCGAAGCTGTTCTGCTCCACCAGATCGAAGATGGCCACGCGGCGGGCGTGTTCGATCTCGGCCGTGGCCGAGGGCAGGGAGGCTTCGTCCAGATTGACGGCGGACAGGCGATGGGGGCCGCTCACGACGGATCCTCTTCGTGGCGCGGGGCGCGGCGGGCGCGCCAGCGCTCGGAGATGTCGGCGAGCACGGCGTTCATGCACTCCACGTCCACGCGCAGGTCGCCGCCGCCGGCGAACATCATCACCACCCGGCCGCCCGGGGCCTCGCCCGGCAGGAAGTCCATGGCCAGCAGCTCCAGCGGAATCTCGGGCGCGCGGGGCATGTCGCGGCTCTTGACCGCCATGACGTCGCCGAACTGCAGCGCCGCCTGCACCCGGGTGCCGCCGCATTCCCAGCAGAACCGGCGCAGGGTGATGGTCAGCCGCCGGGCCGCGCTTTCCCACAGGATGTCGCCCGGGGTCAGGATGGCGTCCTGCAGCGCCGCCGAGATGATCAGCAGATCCTCATGATCCTCGGCCAGCAGACGCAGCGGGGGCAGGGGCGGGCCCTTGCCCTCGCCCGCATCCGTCCCGACGGTGGTGGTCTCAGTGTCCATCCTCATCGCCTTTCAGACGCCGCACCTCGGCGCCGCAGGCCCCCAGCTTTTCCTCAAGCCGTTCAAAGCCGCGATCCAGATGATAGACGCGGCCGATGGTGGTTTCACCCTCCGCGGCCAGGCCGGCGATCACCAAGCTGACCGAGGCGCGCAGGTCGGTGGCCATGACCTCGGCCCCGTGCAGGGCCTGAACGCCGCGGACGCGGGCCTCGCCGCCGTGCACCGTGACGTCGGCCCCCAGCCGCATCAGCTCGGGCACGTGCATGAAGCGGTTCTCGAAGATGGTCTCGGAGATCACGCTCTCGCCGTCGGCCAGGGTCATCAGGGCCATGAACTGGGCCTGCAGGTCGGTGGCGAAGCCGGGATAGACCGCGGTGGTGACATTGACCGGCTGCAGCCGGCCGCCGTCGCGGCGGATGCGCAGCCCGTCCGGCGTCTCGTCCACCGTGACTCCCGCCTCGCGCAGCTTGGCGGTCAGGGCGGTGAGCAGGGCGGGCCGCATCTTCGTCAGGGTGACGTCGCCGCCGGTCATGGCGGCGGCGGTGGCGTAGGTGCCCGCCTCGATCCGATCGGGGATGACGCTCCAGTCGGCGCCGGACAGGGCGCCGACGCCGGTGATGGTCAGGGTCGGGGTGTCGATGCCCTCCACCTTCGCGCCCATGGCGTTCAGGCAGTGGGCCAGATCGCCGATCTCCGGCTCGCGCGCCGCGTTGTGCAGCACCGTCGTGCCCCGGGCCAGGACGGCGGCCAGCAGGGCGTGCTCGGTGGCGCCCACGGAGACGAAGGGGAAGGTGATCTCGGCGCCGCGCAGCCCGCCCGGGGCCTGGGCCGAGACATAGCCTTCCTCAAGATCGATCACCGCGCCCAGGGCGGTCAGGGCCTGCAGGTGCAGATCCACCGGCCGCGCGCCGATGGTGCAGCCGCCCGGCAGGCTGACCCGGGCATGGCCGGTGCGCGCCAGCAGCGGCCCCAGCACATTGAAGGAGGCGCGCATCTGGCGGACCAGTTCGTAGGGCGCGAAGGTCGAGGTGATCTCGGCCGCGTGCAGCAGGGTCTCGCCGCCGTCGGCGCCCTCCTGTTCGGTGACGCTGACGCCCATGCCGCGCAGCAGCTCGCCCAGGAACCGGGTGTCGGCCAGGCGCGGCATGTTGGTCAGGCGCAGCGGCTGGTCGGTCAGCAGCGCGGCGGCCATCAGCTTGATGGCGGAGTTCTTGGCGCCGCTGATCGGAATGGATCCGTTCAGCCGGGCGCCGCCGGTGATGGCGATGCGGTCCATGGGGTCTCTGTCGAGGCTGCGCCCGGCGCGGGCGGAGCGGGGGCGGTATCTAGCCTGTCTCGCGCGCGGGTTGAAAGGGGCGAGGGCGGACTGTCACGCCTCTTGATCGGAAAGGGGCATGCCCGGCGCCTCCGCGCGGCGTCGCCGACGGAGTTGGGGAAGCGGCGGGCGCGGGCGATCGCGCCCGGGACCGGGGCGGCGCCGTCGCCGGCG
>JBALUZ010000169.1:0-5630 GCA_036963825.1 Brevundimonas sp. | reverse complement strand
CCATGGCCTCGACGATCAGCACGCCCGGCATCACCGGATTGTTCGGGAAATGGCCCTGGAAGAACGGCTCGTTGGCCGTGACGTTCTTGATGCCGACGATGGACTCATTGGCGCGATAGTCCTCCGCGCGGTCCACGAGCAGGAAGGGATAGCGATGGGGGATGCGGCGCAGAACCTCCGCGTAGTCGATCGCCTCACCCGTGACAGCCTCACTCATCGCTGGTTCCCTTGCTGCGCGAAGTCGCCTTTTTGGCCAGCCAGACCGTCTCGCGCAAGAACCGGCGCAGGGGTCTGGCGGGATAGCCCGACCAGGTCTCTCCGGGCGGGACGTCCGACAGGACCGCGGCCGCGCCGGCGATCCGCGCGCCCGCGCCGATGGTCTGGTGGTCGCCCACCCCGGCCTGCCCGCCGAACATGACCCCGTCCCCGACGATCACCGACCCGGAGATGCCCACCTGGGCCGCGACCAGACAGAACCGGCCCAGCACCACGTTATGGGCCACGTGGACCAGGTTATCGATCTTGGTCCCCTCGCCGATGACCGTGTCGTCATAGGCCCCGCGATCGATGCACGTCGCGGCGCCGATGGTCACATCGTCCTGGATGATCACCCGGCCCAGCTGGGGAATGTCCACGGGCCCCCTCGCCGATCCGGCCGCGCCGAAGCCCGGCTCGCCGATGACGGCGCCGGAGGCGATCCGCACCCGGTCCCCGATCAGGGCGAAGCCGATGGACGCATTGGCGCCGATGCGGGCGCCGCGGCCGACGGCCACGCCCGGTCCGATCACGGTGTTGGCGCCGATCACCGCGTCCCGTCCGACCCGGGCGCCCGCCCCGATCACCACGCCGGGGCCCAGCCGGACGTTCTCTTCCAGCGCCGCCGTCGGATGAACGCCCGGCGTCGCGTCGGGCTCGACCGGCGGATGCAGGCGGGCGGCGGTCACGGCCCACGCCGCCTGCGGAAAGCGGGTGGCCAGCACAGCGGCGCCGGCGGGGACCTCCCCGGCCGACGGCGCCGTCACGAAAACGGCGCCCGCCCGGCTGGCCGCCAGATCCGGGGCGTGCTTCCGGTCGCCCAGAAACGCAATCGCGCCCCGGTCCGCCTGGGACAGGGGCGCGACGGTGTTGATGACCGCCTCGCCGCCGCGAACCACCTCCGCCCCGGTCAGGGCGGCGATCTCTGCGACGGTCAGCGGTTCAGCGGTCGTGAAGAAGCGGGCGTCGGGCATGCCGGATCAACCCGCTCCCTGCACTTACTGCTGCTGCTGGACCGGCGGCGACTGGCGCGTGAAGCTCAGCGACGGCAGGGCCGCGTTCAGGCGCTCGATCACGGTGTCGGTGATGTCCATGGCCGGGTTCATCACATAGACGCTCTCCCGGTCGATCAGCATGCCGCAGCCGCGTTCCTGATAGACCGCGACGATGATCGGATCGACGGCCGTGGCGATGGCGTTGATCTGCTGGGCGCGGGTGTAGCGCAGCTCCACGTCGCGGGTCTGCTCCAGCTGCTGGGCTTCCTGGATGCGCTGCTGCAGGGCCTGCACCGGCTGGGCCCGCTGGTCCTCGGGCAGCGCCTGGATGCGCTGCGCCTCGGTCTGGATGGCGGCGCCGTACGGCTCCAGCTCGCCCTGAACTTCCTGCACCAGGCGCTGCATGCCCTGGTTGAGGGACTGGCCGGCCGACGACTGCGCCAGCAGACGCTCGTTGTGATAGACGCACATGCCCGGAATGACCGGCCCGGGGTTCTGCAGCTGGGTCTGGGCGGCGGCGGCCTGGGCGGAAAGGGCGATCACGCCCGCGACGGCGGTGAGGAGAAGACGTTTCATGTTGAACCTTTAGAACTGGGTCGAGGTTGAGAAACGGAAGGTTTCCGTGACGTCGTAGTCCTCTTCGGCGAGGACGCGGCTGAAGTCGAGGCGAATGGGCCCCATGGGCGAGCGCCAGTGAACGCTGAGACCGGCCGAGGCGCGCAGGGCCAGATCATCGACGATCTTCTCGTTGATGACGCCGTTGTCGTCGAGCCTGTAGCGATTGTCGAGTTCGCCCAGGGTGCCGACGTCCACGAACAGGGACGTGCGGATCCCGTACTCCTCGGGGAGGTAGTTGGGCACGGTCAGCTCCGCGGTGCCGATGGCGTAGAAATTCCCGCCCAGGGCGTTGCCGCGGCTGCTCACCTGGGTGGTGTCCCGGGGACCGATGCCGGCCGTTTCAAACCCGCGGAAGCTGTTGCCGCCCTTGAAGAAGCGGTCGTTGATCCGGATCGCATCCCCGTTCCAGCCCGCGATGTACCCCGCGGACCCCTGCAGGCTGACCACCCACTCGGGGCTGAAGCCGAAGTACCAGGACGCGTCCACCTCGGTGCGGATGTAGTTCACATCGCCGCCGACGCCCGCAAAGTCCTGACGCAGGTTGCCGGTCCAGCCGCGCGTCGGGCGCACCGGATCGTTCCGGCGATCCACCAGCAGGGTGTAGCCGACCGACGAATTCAGGGACTCCCCGATCTGCTCGCACAGGGCGCGCGACCCGGTGCCGTTGTCGCAGGACGAGCCCGGCACGGTCACGTCGTCAGCCCGGAGCGAATAGCGCGTGGACAGCAGCGTATAGCCGTTGATCGGCCAGGACAGCCGCAACCCGCCGCCCGTGGATTGATAGGTGTAGGACGAATACTCGCTGTAGTCGTACCGCGAGTGATACAGATCCCAGCCGGCCCGCACGTCGCGGCCCAGGAACTTGGGCTCCGTGAAGCGGAAGTCGATCTGCTGGCGGATCGAGCCCCACTCCACCCGCGCGACCAGGTTCTGGCCCCGACCGCGGAAATTCCGCTCCGAGATCCCCAGGTTGATGATGAAGGAGTCCACCGAGCTGAAGCCGGCGCCCACGGACAGCTCTCCGGTCGGCTGCTCCGTCACCTGCACGGTCACGACGCTGCGGTCGGGCTCGCTGCCGCGAACCTCGGTGATCTCCACCTCTTCGAAGAAGCCGAGGGCGCGCAGATTGTTGCGCGACCGTTCGACCAGGGTCCGGTTGAAGGCGTCGCCCTCCACCAGCATCAGTTCGCGGCGGATGACGGGGTCGATGGTGCGGGTGTTGCCCACCACGTCGATGCGCTCGACGTAGACCCGCTCGCCCTCGCGCACGTTGAAGGTCACGTCGACCGTGCGGGTCTCGGGATTGGCCTGGTAGGTGGGCCGGATGTCCACAAAGGCGTAGCCCGCCGATCCCGCCGCGAAGGTCAGGGCGTCCACCGCCTGCTCGATGCGGTCGCTCTCGTACAGATCGCCTTCCTGCAGCGGCAGCAGGCGGCGCAGGAACTCGGCGTTCAGCCGTTCGCTCTGGGTTTCGACGGTGATGTCGCCGAAATTGTACTGCTGGCCCTCGTCGACCGTCAGGGTGATCAGGAAGTCGTCCTGGCTCGGCGAAAGCTCCGCCACCGCCGACACGACCCGGAAATCGTAGTAGCCGCGATTGGTGTAGAACGTCCGCAACTGCTCCTGGTCGTAGTCCAGACGGCCCGGATCATAGTTGTCGTTGCTGGAGAACAGCCGCCACCAGCGCGACGTCTTGGTCACCATCACGCCGCGCAGGTCGCTGTCCGAGAACGCCTCGTTGCCGAGGAAATTGATGCCGCGAACGCCCGTCGAGACGCCTTCGTCAATCTCGAACACCAGATCCACGCGGTTCTGCTCGAGCTGCACCAGCTTGGGCGTCACCGTCGCCGAGATGCGGCCCGACAGACGGTAGAGCTCGACGATGCTCTGCACGTCCTCCTGCACCCGCGCGGGCGTGTAGATGCCGCGGGGCCGGATCGTGACCTCCTCGCGCAGCTTGTCCTCGCTGATGGCGCTGTTGCCCTCGAAGACCACCTGATTGATCACGGGGTTTTCCACGACCTGGACGATCAGGTCGGTGCCGTTCAGGGCCATCTGCACGTCGGCGAACAGGTTGGTGCGGTAGAGGGTCCGCACGGCCACGTCCAGCAGCACCGGATCGACCGTGTCGCCGGGCTGGATCGGCAGGTAGGACAGAATGGTCGTCTGGTCGATCCGCTGGTTGCCCTGGACCATGATCCGGTTGGCGACGCCCACGTCTCCAGCCGGGGCGACGGCCGGCTGGGCCTGTTCGGTCGGCGGGAGCTGGACCTCGCCGGCGGGCGCGGCGTCCTGCGCCAGGGCCGGGCCGCCGAGGCCTGCGGCGACGATCAACGCCAGGGCGCTGGCGCGGCCGTGGGTGCGGAGAACTGCGGAACGTCTTTGGATCATGGAGAAAACCATTGGCGAGCGGCGATTGCTCATGAGGCGAGCCCGCCCAGGAATTGAAAGAGACTGAGCTTGCGCAGGTCGTTCCAGGTGGCGAACAACATCAAACCGACCAGCAATACAAGACCAACGCGATATCCCATCTCCTGGACGTTCGCGCCAAGCGGACGCCGCGCCACGGCCTCGTAGCCGTAGAACAGCAGGTGGCCGCCGTCCAGAACCGGAATGGGCAACAGGTTTAGAAAGCCGATTCCGATCGAAAGTATGGCCGCGAAGCTGATCAGGGTCAGCGATACGTTCGCCAGGCGAATTCCGGCCGACGCCTCGACGTCCGCGGCTGCGCTGGTCAGCGCGCCCGAGGCCTTGGCGATGCCCAGGGGCCCGCTGAGCTGGTCTCCGGATTCCCGGCCGGTGATGATGCGCCCCAGATAGGTCACGGTCGTCTCCAGCACCGCGCCCGTCTCCTTCACGCCCTGCCAGACCGCTTCATGGGGCGGATAGCGCACGTGCCGCCGCTCCCCCGGCAGCGGCCGCAGGTCCACCCCCAGAACGCCCATGCGCACCGAGCCGGCGATGGGGTCGGGCCGGGCGATTCGCTCGGGGGTGGCCGTCAGGGCGACTTCGGTTTCGCCCCGGCGCACCACGAAATTCATGGGATCGCCCGCGCTCAGCGCCACCATCCGGCGCACGGTGGCGTCATCCTCAACCGGCCGGCCGTTGACGCTCACGATCAGATCGCCCGTCTCGAAACCCGCCGCCTCGGCCGCGCTCTGCGGCGCCACGCCCGCCACGCGCGGCGGCCGGACCTCGACTCCGACCAGGCTGAACAGGAAGGCGAAGATGGTCACGGCCAGCACGAAATTGGCGAACGGCCCGGCCGCGACGATCAGGGCGCGCTGCCAGACCGGCTTGAAGTGGAAATAGTCCTTTTCGGCGCCCTCGCCCCGGGTCGCCCTGATCTCGTCCCGCATGGCGTCCAGGCCCCGCGCGTCCGGCACGCTGGAGGCGTCCACGTCGCCGGAGAATTTCACATAGCCGCCAAGGGGGATCCAGCCCAGACGCCATTCGATGCCGTGCCGGTCGGTGCGGCTGAACACGCCCTTGCCGAAGCCGATGGAGAACCGGTCCACCTTCACGCCGAAGGCCCGCGCCACCCAGAAGTGGCCCAGCTCGTGGATCGTCACCACCAGGGTCAGCACCAGCAGGAAGGGCACGACGTACATCAACGCCTGGCCGATGAAATCCAACATGGGGCGAAGCCCCTCCCTAAAGCCGTCGAGGAATTCGACGAACCCGTTTCCTTACGCGCACGTGGTCAGGCCGCCTGCGCGCGACCGGCCGCGATCCGACGGGCCGTCTGTCGCGCCAGCGCAT
>JBALUZ010000168.1:0-5690 GCA_036963825.1 Brevundimonas sp. | reverse complement strand
GGCCTCGGCCCCCGCCGGGCGCGCCGTCGCCCGCTGATCTTCGATCGCGCGAGGTTGAGCCCCGACCCTGCGTCGTGTAACCGCCCGCTCACAGGATGCGTCGCCCGCACGGCGCGACAGCCATGGACGGAGCCGCCCCGTGACCCAATCCCCCTATCCCTCGTCCTTCGATCACGAAGGTCTTCTGGCCAGCGGCCGGGGCGAGCTCTTCGGGCCGGGCAACGCCCAGCTGCCGGCGCCGCCCATGCTGATGTTCGACCGCATCAGGACCGTCACCATGGACGGCGGGGACCATGGCAAGGGCTACATCGAGGCCGAGCTCGACATCCATCCGGACCTCTGGTTCTTCCAGTGCCACTTCATCGGGGATCCGGTGATGCCCGGCTGCCTGGGTCTGGACGCCATGTGGCAGCTGGTCGGCTTCTTCCTGGGCTGGACCGGCGCGCCCGGCCGGGGACGGGCGCTGGGCGTCGGCGAGGTGAAATTCACCGGCCAGGTGACGCCTGACATCAAGCGCGTGGTCTACAAGGTGCACCTGAAGCGGGTCATCAACCGCCGCCTCGTCATGGGCATCGCCGACGGCGTGCTGGAAGCGGACGGCGTGCCTATCTATACGGCCAACGACATGCGCGTGGGCCTGTTCGGCGCCCAGGCGCCGGCGACGCCGGAAACCGCCGGCTGAGTTGCGGATTAGCTTTCAACGACCGGAAACCGGCGACAAGGGCGAGGAACAGTATGCGGCGTGTGGTGATCACGGGTCTGGGGATCGTATCCTCCATCGGCAAGGATGCTGCGGAGGTCACCCGATCCCTGCGCGACGCCCGCTCGGGCGTCGTCGCCGCGCCGGAATACGCCGAACTGGGGTTCCGCTCGCAGGTCCATGCGCCGCCGAAGATCGAGGACTGGACCGGCCTGGTCGACCGCCGCGCCGCCCGCTTCCTCGCCCCCGGCACCGCCTGGGCCCACATCGCCTTTGAACAGGCCCTGGCCGACAGCGGCATGACGGCCGAGGAGACCCGCCACGAGCGCATCGGTCTGATCGTCGGTGACGGCGGACCGTCCACCCGCACCATCGTCGAGGCGGCCGAAACCACGAAGACCCGCGGACCCAAGCGCATCGGCCCGTTCGCGGTGCCCAAGGCCATGTCCTCGGGCCCGTCGGCGGTCCTGGCCACCTGGTTCCAGATCAAGGGCCTCAACTATTCCATCTCCTCGGCCTGCGCGACCTCGGTGCACTGCATAGGCGCGGCCGCCGAACAGATCGCCTGGGGCAAGCAGGACGTGATCTTCGCCGGCGGCTGCGAGGAGATCGACTGGACCCTGTCCAACCTGTTCGACGCCATGGGCGCCATGTCCTCGAACTTCAACGACACGCCCGCGGTGGCCAGCCGCGCCTATGACAAGGACCGCGACGGCTTCGTCATCGCCGGCGGGGCCGGCATCGTCGTGCTGGAAGAATACGAGCGGGCCAAGGCCCGGGGCGCGACCATCTATGCCGAGGTCACCGGCTACGGCGCCAACTCCGACGGCTACGACATGGTGGCGCCCTCCGGCGAGGGCGCCGAGCGCTGCATGAAGATCGCGCTGGAAATGGCCGGCAATCCCGCCATCGACTACCTGAACCCGCACGGCACCTCGACCCCCGTCGGCGACAGCAAGGAGATGGGCGCGGTGCGCAACGTGTTCGGCGACGCCATGCCGATGATCTCCTCGACCAAGTCGCTGACGGGCCATTCGCTCGGCGCCGCCGGGGCGCAGGAGGCGATCTACTGCCTGTTGATGATGAAGCACGGCTTCGCGACAGAGAGCGCGCACATCGAAAACCTCGATCCCGAGTTCGAGGGCATGCCGATCCTGCGCGAACGCCACGACGGCGAGCTGAACCACGTGATGTCGAACAGCTTCGGCTTTGGCGGCACCAACGGCACGCTCATCCTGTCGAAGGTCTGAGCCTACCAGCCGCTCTCGGCGGCGGCAGCGAGGATGCAGCCGGCGGCGGCCCGGGCGTTGCGGTCCTCGGCGCCGGGCATCCGCTGGATGTCGGGGCTGCGCTGGCGCTCCTCCCGGCCGGGGCCATCGCCGACTCCGATGCAGGTCCAGCCCACGTGGAAGCCCGGTGCGGGACGGACCAGCACCACCACGGTCGGCGGCCCCTCCATCTGCGCGGCCCCGCGGCCGGCGAGCACGTCCCGGACGCAGCGCTCGGGGTCGACCCCGGCGGCGTCGCAGGGCTCGAAATCCGCGCCGGTGAAGGCCGGCTGCGCCCTGCGGAACCAGCCGCCGCCGTCGTCGGGGGCGATGCGGGCCAGCAAGGCCTCGTTGAAATCACCGTCCCCGCCCGACGGCGCATGGATCAGCACGGCCACTTCCGGCGGCGGCGGCAGGGCGGCCGCAGGAGCGCCCCCGGCCAGGGCAAGGGCGGCGAAGACGAAGGCGAGGCTGCGCATGGACGATCTCCGGTATGGACCTCCACCTTACCCGACCGCTGTTCGGGCGCCACCCGCCGGCTCAGAAGCATGAGGACGCGCATCCGGGAGACTCAGGTAAGCTCTGATGCGGACTGCGCGGCTTTCCGCCAAGCGACACCCTGCCGAATGCGACGCCGGAGCCTTTCCTGATCCCCGACCCCTACATCCTGTTCCTGCTCGGCCTCGGCGCCGTGATCCTGCTGGTGTCCTGGGCGCCGGTGGGGCTGAAGCGCCTGCCGCTGACCCTCGCCATCCTGTGTGTGGCGCTGGGGGTCGCGGTCTTCTCCACCGGCCTGCTGGCCTTCGACCCCGATCCCCGCACCTGGGACACGGCGACCGAGCGGCTGACCGAACTGGTGGTCATCATCAGCCTCATGGGGGCGGGGCTGAAGCTGGACCGTCCGCCGGGCTGGCGGAAGTGGTCGACCACCTGGCGGCTGCTGGCCATCGCCATGCCGCTGACCATCGCGGCGGTGGCGTTTCTCGGCTGGGCCGGGCTGGGCTTCAGCCTGGCCATGGCCCTGCTGTTCGGGGCCAGCATGGCCCCGACCGATCCGGTGCTGGCCGCGGACGTGCAGGTCGGCCCGCCGCGCTCGGGCGACGAGGACGAGGTGCGGTTCGGCCTGACCTCGGAGGCGGGACTGAACGACGCCCTGGCCTTTCCCTTCGTGCACCTGGCCATCCTCGCCGCCGCCGGCGGTCTGGCGACGCAAGAGGGCCTGGCCGACTGGTTCTCCGTCAAGGTCGGCTGGAAGCTGCTGGCCGGTCTCGGCGCCGGGCTGCTGATCGGCAAGGTGTTCGGCCATCTGCTGTTCCGCAGCCGGCGCGGTCTGTCGAAGCTCGCCGACGGGCTGATCGCCCTGGCCGCCACCCTGATCACCTACGCCTTGGCGGAAGTGATCCACGGCTACGGCTTCCTGGCTGTTTTCGTCTGCGCGGTGATGATCCGCGGCTCGGAGCGGAATCACGAGTTCCACCAGGAGATGCACGACTTCTCGGACCAGATCGAGCGGCTCCTGATGATGCTGCTGCTGGTGCTGTTCGGCGGCGCCCTGGCCAACGGCCTGCTGGCCAGCCTCACCTGGACCGACGCCCTGATCGGAATCGCCGTGGTCTTCGTGGTGCGGCCCGTGGCCGGTCTGATCGCCATGGCGGGCTCGGGCCACCCGTGGCGCGAGCGGCTGCTGCTGGCCTTCCTCGGCATCCGCGGCGTTGGGTCCGTCTACTACCTCGCCTACGGGATCAACCACGGCGAGTTCGGCAACAGCGAACGGCTCTGGGCCGTGGTCGGCTTCATCATTTTGCTGTCGATCATCGTCCACGGGGTCACCGCCACGCCGCTGCTGGCCCGGCGGCGCCCGGCCGAGGCGGCCTGACGCTTCCCCCCCGCCGCCCGCCCTGCTAACCCTCCGGCTCGAATTCGTAAGGAGCACGATCATGGCCGCTGAATCCGCATGGACCATGCCCAAGGGCGATCTCATGAAGGGCAAGAAGGGCCTGATCATGGGGGTGGCCAACAGCAACTCCATCGCCTGGGGCATCGCCTCCCAGCTGGCGGCGCAAGGCGCCGAGCTGGCCTTCACCTATCTGGGCGAGGGACTGGAGCGCCGGGTGCGCCCGCTGGCCGAGAGCGTGGGCGCCAAACTGCTGATCCCCGCCGACGTCACCGACGACGCCTCCATGGACGCCGCCTTCGAGCAGCTGGAGAAGGAATTCGGGACCATCGATTTCGTGGTTCATTCGGTGGCCTTCGCCAACAAGGATGAGCTGAAGGGCTCGTTCGTGGATAACACCAGTCGCGACAGCTTCCTGCTGGCCATGAACATCTCGGCCTTCAGCTTCGTGGACGTGGCGAAGCGGGCGTCGAAGCTGATGCCCAACGGCGGGTCCATGATCACCATGACCTATCTGGGCTCCGAGCGCGCCATCCCCAACTACAACACCATGGGCGTGGCCAAGGCCGCGCTGGAGGCGGCGACCCGCTACATCGCGCGCGATCTGGGGCCCAAGGGCATCCGCGTCAACGCCATCTCCGCCGGCGCCATGCGCACCCTGTCGCTGGCCGGCATCTCGGGCGGACGGGGCATGATCGCCCAGGGCCGCGCCATGAGCGCCATGAAGGAGGACACCTCCATGGAGGGCGTGGCCGGTTGTGCGCTCTGGTTGTGCTCGGACCTGGGCCTGTCGACCACCGGCGAGATCATCCATGTGGACGCCGGCTTCCACATGATGGGTCTGGCCGCCGACGAGGAAGGCTGACGCCTCCGGGCGGCCTGCGCCATGTTCACCGCCACGGTCCTGACCATGTTTCCCGAGGCTTTCCCGGGGCCGCTCGGCGTGTCGCTGATCGGCACGGCGTGGCGCGAGCGGAACCTGTGGTCGCTCGAAACAGTGGACATTCGCGACTTTTCGACAGATAAGCGCGGCTTCCTGGACGACACCCCCGCGGGTGGCGGTCCTGGACAGGTCTTGAAGGCGGACGTGGTGGCCAGGGCGCTCGACAGCGTGACAGGGCCGCGGCGGCCGCTTTTGTACATGAGCGCGCGGGGCCGGCCCCTGACCCAGGCGCGCGTGAAGGAATGGGCCGCCGCAGACGGGATCACCGTTCTGTGCGGCCGGTTCGAGGGGGTGGACCAGCGGGTGCTCGACGCCCGGGGGTTCGAGGAGGTCAGCGTCGGAGACGCGGTTCTCGCCGGTGGCGAGGCGGCGGCGATGGTGGTGATCGAGGCGTGCGTAAGACTGATCCCCGGGGTGCTGGGCCAGGCCGAAAGCCTGAGCTCGGAGAGCTTCGAGGACGGGCTTCTGGAGCATCCGCAGTACACGCGACCGCGGACGTTCGAGGGGCTCGACATCCCCGAGGTCCTGTTGTCGGGCGACCACGCAAAGGTCGCCAGATGGCGTCAGGAGCAAAGGGAGATCACCACGCGGGAGCGGCGCCCGGATCTCTGGGAGCGGCATCTCGCCAAATCACAGCTAAAGGGCGCCAAAGCCCGAGGAGAAGAGACATGAATATCGTTCAGCAGCTCGCTGCCGAAGAAAAAGCCCGCGTCCTGGAAGGCCGCGAAATCCCCGATTTCCGCCCCGGCGACACCCTGCGCGTCAACGTGCGGATCAAGGAAGGCGAGCGCGAACGCGTCCAGGCCTTCGAGGGCGTGTGCATCGCCCGCGCCGGAACCGGCGTCAACGAGACCTTCACCGTGCGCAAGATCTCCTTCGGCGAAG
>JBALUZ010000167.1:0-5735 GCA_036963825.1 Brevundimonas sp. | reverse complement strand
GCATCGCGCCATCATCGATGTGGCGCGGCCGATGCTCTATCTGATGGTCGAGGATCACGAGCCGGCGCCGATCCCTGTGAACCGGTGCGAGACGTCCGGATCCAACGAGCCGGGGCAGGGCGCCGGGTCAGGATCTTTCGGCTCTTGAGGGAGATGATCGATGAAGCTGCGGAAGAGGCGCGCGGGAGCTGCGCAGTGAATTGATCGTCGCCTGCTGGAGAGGCGCGGACCATTGCCTGTGACGCGTTCTGACCACCGGCGTCAGCACGGGGGGGCGGAGCCGAGCGCTCCGCCCCCGCGCCCGGGCTACTGATCACTGGAAGCGCTGGTTGCTGCCTGATGGATCACGTCGGCGACCTCGCGAGGCCGCGAGACCATGGGAACATGGCTCGCCTCGATTTCGAGGACTTCGGCGCCGATCTTGTGGGCCTGCTGGCGAAGCATGCGCGGATCGATGGCGGCGTCCTCGGTGGCCACGATGAACCAGCTCGGGCGGCTGCGCCAGGCGGCCTGGGTCAGGGGCGTGGTGAAGACCGACATCGCGATCGGGACCTGGGAGTCGCGCATGAAGGCGGCGTCAGCGTCGTCCACGTCGGCGGCGAAGCCTTCCTGGAAGCGCTCGAGGTTGATGAAGCCGAAGCCGTCGGCCTGTTCGTCGATGACAAAGGTGGAGGGGATTCCGAAGTCGGCGTACTGCTCAAAGGCGGTCTCGCCCGCATCCGGCGCCAGGGCCGAGACATAGACCAGGCCTTTCACCTTCTCGTCCACCCCGGCCTCGGTGATCACCGCGCCGCCCCAGGAATGGCCCACGAGGATGACGCCGCCGTCCTGCCGGGCGATGGCGCGGCGCGTCGCCGCCACATCGTCGGCCAGGGAGGTCAGCGGGTTCTGGACAATGGTCACCCGGTAGCCGCGAGCGGTCAGCTCGTCATAGACGCCGCGCCAGCCGGATCCGTCGGCGAAGGCGCCGTGCACGAGCACGACATTGCGCACCGCCTGGGCGTCCGGGATGCGCTGGGCGGGCTCGGCGTGGGCGCCGGTGGAAAGGGCGGCGGCGGCCGCGGCCGCGGCGACGGTGGTCTTGATCTTCGAAATCATCGGTCTTCTCCTCGGGTTTGGGGGGTCAGGCGGCGAGCGCCAGGCGCACGTCGATGTTGTTGCGGGTGGCGTGGGAATAGGGGCAGACGATGTGGGCCTGGGCGATCAGAGCCTCGGCCACATCTTCGGCGACGCCGGGCAGGGCGATCGTCAGGGCGACGTCCAGGCCGAAGCCCTGGCCGTCATCCCGCTTGCCGATGCCGACGGCGGCGGTGACGGTGCTCTCTTCGGAGAGGGACACCTTGCGCTGGCCGGCGACGAACTTCAGGGCGCCCAGAAAGCAGGCGGCGTAGCCCGCGGCGAACAGCTGCTCCGGATTGGCGCCGGGGCCGCCCGGCCCGCCCATCTCCTTCGGGGTGACGAGATCGACGCTGAAGGCGCCGTCCGTGGTGGCGCTGCGGCCCGTGCGGCCTCCGGTCGCGGCGGCCTCGGTGCGGTAAAGGACATTCATGGTGGTCTCCATCGTTCGGCGACAACAGTTATCGCGATAAGCAATGTCTAGGAGGGCGAAATGAGGCTGTCAATGTAAAACTTATCGCGATATCATTCCGACCTGTGATGACCCGGTGGCGGCGGCGGCAAATGCCGCTGTCGGGCCTTTAGTCGGCTCAAGGCGAATGATGCCGACGCTACCGCGGGCCGGGGACCGGCGTCAGCCATCCCCGGGGTTGGCCTGGATCATGCCTCGGCGCCATCTCGCCGGCAGCGCCCGCAGGTGGCGTGATCGCCCGGCTGGCCCGCCGGACTTGTCCATGGGGCGGTTCCGTTCAGGGCGCGTCGGCGCGCCCCGTGTCGCCCTGCAGGTCCAGCGCCCGTCTGACGCCCAGAGCCGCGAAGCCGGCCACGAGGCCCCAGAAGGCCGAGCCGAGCCCCCACAAGGCCAGGCCCGAGGCGGTCGCGAGGAAGGTGACGATCGCCGGATCGCGCCCGTTGCGATCCGCCATCATGGTTTCGATGGAGGTCAGCAGGGCCGGAATGAGCGCCAGTCCGGTGATCGCCGCGATCGCCGTCGCCGGCATGGCCAGAAAGACCCGTACAATCAGCGGAGAGAAGATGGCCAGCAGCAGATAAAGCCCGGCGTAGATCACCGCGACCGTCCAGCGGCGGGCGGCGTCCGGATGGGCCTCCTCGCTGGTGCAGATCGCCGCGGTGATGGCCGCCAGATTGATTCCGTGGGCTCCGAACGGCGCGGCGAACAGGCTGGCCAGGCCCGTTCCTGCGAGCAGCGGCCCGGCCCTGGGCGCGTAGCCGGCGGAGCGCAGCACCACGAGGCCGGGAAGGTTCTGGGACACCAGGGTCACCATGAACAGGGGCACGGCGAGGCTGAGGATCGCCTGCAGGTCCGGCGCCGGCGCGGTCGGGGCAAGGCTCCCGAGCACGCGGCCCGGGACGAGCGGCGCCAGATCTCCGCGCACGAGGATCATCGCGACCGCCGCGGCCAGCACCAGAAGCAGGGCGTAGAGAGGCGCGCGACGACGCGCCGCCAGGAACACCACGACCAGGGCGGCGATGAGCAACGGGTCCACCGAGGCCAGCCTGAACAGGGTCAGACAGAAGGGCAGAAGCACGCCGGCCAGCATGGCCGAGGCGACGGACGGCGGGATGCGGCCCACCAGCCGGCCGAGCGCCGGCGTGACGCCCACGAGGATCATCAGCAGGGCCGCCACCATGAACAGGCCGACGCTGACCGACCAGGGCAGGCCGGGCGGCGTGGCGGCCAGGAGCGCGGCGCCCGGGGTGGACCAGGCGAGCACCACCGGCATTCGCAGCCGAAGCGACATGGCCGCGCCGGCCAGCGCAATGCCGAGACACAGGGCCGTCACCGCCGAGCCGGTCTGCTCGACGCTGGCGCCCATGGTGCGCAGGGCCTGGACCACCAAGGCGATCGTGCCCCCGAACCCGACGAAGGCGGCGATCAGGGCGGACGACCAGGCGGGCGGCGGCGGCAACCGTCGAAGCATGTGCGGCCTTGCACGAGGAGCGGGCGAGGGGAGGCGGGCGCGGCGGGAATCCGGACGCCGCCCCTTGTGAAAGGTCTGAAGATGAAATGCCCCAAATGGCATTGTCAAGGCAATGTTTATTGCGATATACAATGCGGATCGAGTTCTGTTTCGAGGTCGCCGTCATGGCCAGGGCATCCGGTCCCATCCCGCTCAGCGATCAGGTCTGCTACGCCATCTACTCGGCAGGCATGGCCATCCAGCGCGCCTACAAGCCGGTCCTGGACGAACTGGGGCTGACCTATCCGCAGTACCTGGTGATGAACGTGCTCTGGGCGCAGGACGGGCAGAGCGTGGGGGCCATCGCCGATCAGCTGGCCCTTGAATCCAGCACCATCACGCCGTTGCTCAAGCGGCTGGAGGCGGCTGACCTGCTGGGCCGGACCCGCAACCCGCAGAACGAGCGGCAGGTGCTGGTCGCCCTGACTCCGAAGGGGCGCGCGCTCAAGGCCAGGGCGGGCTGCGTGGGTGAAGCCCTGCTGGCGGCCGCCGGCCAGTCTCCGGCCGAACTGGACGCATTGAACACCCAGGCCAAGGCCCTGCGCGACGCCATCTATGCGCGGATCGGCGACTGGAGCCCTGGCGGGGCCTGAGCCCTACACCACCGGCACCGTCCCCCCGTCGATGACGTATTCCGCGCCGTGGATGGAGGCGGCCCGGTCCGAGGCCAGGAAGGTCACCAGCTCGGCGACTTCCTCAGGCCATGCCGGGCGGCCGATCGGGATCCCGCCGAGGGCGTCCAGGATGCTCTGGCGCGCCGCCGTCTCGTCGGTTCCGGAGGCCTCGGCGATGCGGGAGACGAGCGCCTGGGACGCGGTCGTGTTGATCCAGCCCGGCGCAACCGAGGTCACCCGCACCCCCTTGGGCCCCACTTCGCGCGACAGGGCCTTGGAATAGGTGCTCAGGGCCGCCTTGGCGGCGGCGTAGGCGGTGGTGGACTCCGGCAGCGGCAGCCGCCGCTGGATGCTTGAGATGTGGATCACCACCCCCGAACCGCGCCGGACCATGGCGGGCAGGAGCGCACGGTCCAGGCGGACTGCGGGCATGAGGTTGAGATCCAGCTCCTTGCGCCAGGCGTCATCGTCCAGGGCGGCGAACCCGCCGCCCGGCGATGTGGAGCCCCCGAGCACATGCACGATCACGTCGATGGCGCCGGCGTCCTCCCCCAGCGCCGATACGAGGGCGGCGACCCCTTCCGTCCGGCTGAGGTCCGCCGCGATGAAACGGGCGGGGAGGTCGCCCTCCGGCGCGGTGCGCGCTGTGGTGAGGACGCGCGCGCCGCCGGCGGCGAAGCGGCGCACGATCGCCTCGCCGGCCCCCCTGGTCCCGCCGGTCACAAGAACGGTCCGGCCGGTGAACTCCGCCGGGTCGGCCCGGAAGGTCGGGGCGCTCACAGGCTGATCTCCAGGGCCTGAACCGCGTCCGAGGCCACGTCGAACCGGTAGGTGAACACCAGAGGACTGCCCGGGAAGGTCCCGGAGACCCGGGCGGTCACCGTGTGCCGCTCGCCGGCGTCGTCCAGGGTGAGGGGCTCGGCCTGCATGCGGTAGCGGCCGATCGTGTCGCCGGCCCACGCCGCAATGGCGGCGCGGCCGCGGTGCGTTCCGCCTTCGTCGCGCACCTCGCTCTCGGGCGCGAACACGGCGGCGACAGCATCTGCGTTCGCCGCGTTGCTGGCGCTGAAATAGGCCGCGATCGGCCCGGGCAGCTGAACAGTCATGGTCCTTGTCTCCATTCGCGTTTGCGATGGAGAGCACGTGGCCCTAAGCTGCGGGAATGACAAGAACCGACAAAAAAGTCAGGTACTTACCTGAAGGTAAGCCCGTCCATACCCCGGCAACCGCCGCCGACGGCGTGGCGGCGGCGTTCGCGATTCTGGAGGGCCGCTGGAAGATGCTGATCCTCTTCCACCTGTTCGGGGGCGCCGTGCTCCGCTTCTCGGAGCTGGAGCGGGCCATCCGGGCGGTCTCGCAGAAGATGCTGATCCAGCAGCTGCGCCAGCTGGAAGCTGACGGCGTGGTCGAGCGCATCGTCTACGCCGAGGTGCCGCCGAAGGTGGAGTATCGCCTCACGCCCTGGGGGCAGGCGCTGTGCCCGGCGCTGGACGCGATCCTGACCTGGGCCGAGCAGCGGCCCGAAGGCTGAAGACCGCGCGCGGGCCCACGTGCCGGCCCCCCCCGACCCGGGGACTCCGCCCAGCGCCCGCCTTGCCTGATCTCTACCCCAGCCCTGCGGCCGACCGGTGAAGAGGATTGGATCATGCTGAACGCTCATCTGCTGCGCGGGGGCGGGGTCGCCCTGCTGCTGGCGGTCGCGGCCTGCGGCCAGGGAGAGGGGGCCGCGCCCGCCGATGCGTCGGCCGCCCCGGCGGCGGCGACAACGGTCCGGGACCCTGTGACGCAAACGCCCACGGCTCCGGCCGCCGGCGCCCAGACGGCCGCTTCCCGGCATGCCCCGCCGGCGCCCGCCCGCGACCAGATCGCCGCGGCGCGCTCGCCGGAGCTGACGAGATGCCTGGAGAGCGGCGACGCCGCCAACGGCGTGTCCGCCGCCATGGGCCGGTGCTTCAACGCGGAGCTGAGGCGCCAGGATGGGTGTCTTAACGCCGCCTACCGAACCGCAATGGCGGCATTGGAC
>JBALUZ010000166.1:0-5769 GCA_036963825.1 Brevundimonas sp. | reverse complement strand
GCTCTCCGCCCACTCGTGAATGCGGTCGTGATCGGTGATGGTCTCCGCCTGGCTCATGATAGGGTCTCCCTGCCTTCTGTCAGGGGCCAACATCATCTTCTTCCGGGGAGTTCCTGTTTCGGGGGGCTAAAGATCAATATTCGACACCGCCTGTGTCCAGTTCCGGACACACCCAGGAACATGCCTGAGGCGTAAGCTTCTACATTCCTCAGGCATTACAGCGGAACAGCTTGGCTATTTCTTAGCTTCACCGGAACAATCCTGATAACGCTCCGTTCCCGAACCAGCCTCGAAGGCGGCCCGCCCGGCCGTGTACGACCGAAGGAGGATCGGGAATTGGCGAGACAAAAGCTCCGCGTCGGCCTTGTGGGTCTCGGTAACTGTGCGTCCTCGTTCGTGCAGGGGATCACGCACTACGAGCAGACCCCCGCGAACGCCCTGCCGCCCGGACTCATGAACGTCGAGCTCGGCGGCTATCACGTGGGCGACATCGAGATCGCCTGCGCCTTCGACGTGCATTCGGGAAAAGTGGGCCGCGACGTGGCGGACGCCATCTTCAGCGCGCCCAACAACACGGTTCGCTTCGCCCGGCCGAAGAGCGCCGGCGTCCTCGTCCGGCGGGGGCCGACCCTGGACGGGCTGGGCCGATATCTGGCGGGAGACATCCCGGAGTCCGAAGAACCGGCCGTGGACGTGGCCGCCGTGCTGCGCGAGACCCGCACAGACGTGCTGGTCTCCTACCTGCCGGTGGGCTCCCAGGCGGCGACCGAGTTCTATGCCGAGCAGGCCCTGGCCGCCGGCTGCGCCTTCGTGAACTGCATCCCGGTCTTCATCGCCTCGGACCCCGCGTGGGCCCGCCGGTTCAGCCAGCGCGGCCTGCCGATCGTCGGCGATGACATCAAGAGCCAGGTGGGGGCGACCATCGTCCACCGGATGCTGGCCAATCTGCTGCGTGAGCGGGGCGTGCGCCTGGACCGGACCTACCAGCTCAATTTCGGCGGCAATACGGACTTCAAGAACATGCTTGAGCGCGAGCGGCTGGAGTCCAAGAAGCTGTCCAAGACCCGCGCCGTGACCAGTCAGCTGGACGTGCCCCTCGACGCCGACGACATCCACGTGGGGCCCAGCGATTTCGTGCCCTGGCTCACAGACCGCAAATGGGCGCACATCCGCCTGGAAGGCACCACCTTCGGCGACGTGCCGCTGAACATCGAACTCAAGCTGGAGGTGTGGGACAGCCCCAACAGCGCCGGCGTGGTGATCGATGCGGTGCGCTGCGCCAAGCTGGCTCTGGACCGTGGCGAAGGCGGGCCGCTTGTGGGCCCCTCGAGCTACTTCATGAAATCCCCGCCCGAACAGTTCACCGATCATGAGGCGCGCGAGCGCACTCTCCGCTTCATCGCGGGCGAGGAGAAATCGGCGTCGCGCCTGGCGTCATGACGACGACGCTGTATCTGATCCGCCACGCCGAGCACGACCTTCTGGGACAGACCCTGTGCGGGCGTATGGAAGGCGTGGGCCTGGGCGAGACCGGCCGAGCGCAGGCAGGCCGCCTCGCCGGCCGTCTGGCGGCTCTCGGCGTGGCCCGCGTATTCTCAAGCCCGGTGCAGAGGGCGGTGGAGACCGCCGCCCCCCTGGCGCAGGCGCTGAATCTGCCCGTCGAGGTGGCGCCCGAACTGGACGAGCTGGACTTCGGCTGCTGGACGGGACGGCGCTTCGAGGAGCTGGCGGAAGACCCTGCCTGGCGCGTGTGGAACAGCGACCGCGGCCGCGCCCGGCCGCCATCGGGCGAGACCATGCTGGAGGCCCAGGCGCGCGCCTCGACCTGGCTTCATCGTCTCATCCGCGAGCCCGGCCCGCAGCCCTGCGCGGCGGTCAGCCACGGCGATCTGATCAAGGCGCTGGTCGCCCACGTTCTGGGTCTGCCGCTGCATTTTCATGACCGTCTGGAGATCAGCCCCGCCTCCGTCACCACCATGGTTGGAGGGGACTGGGGCCTGAAGATTCACAACCTGAACGAGGTCGTCGCATGAGCATGACGAAGGACGATATCCGCAGCCGGGTGGACGCCCTGGGCGACTGGTTTCACGACCTTGATCTGAACGGCGTTCGAACCGCCCCCAACCACTTCCTCCACGACTATCCGGCCAACAAGTGGCGGCTGTTCGAGACCGCCATCCCGGCCGATCTCACCGGCCGCTCCGTGCTCGACATCGGCTGCAACGCCGGCTTCTATTCCATCGAGATGAAGCGCCGCGGCGCCGAGCGGGTGCTGGGGCTAGACTCGGACGATCGCTATCTCGCCCAGGCGCGGCTGGCGGCCGAGGTGCTGGACGAGGACATCGAGTTCCGCAACCTCTCGGTGTACGATCTGGCGGCCCTGCGGGAGCGGTTCGACGTGGTTCTGTTCATGGGGGTGCTCTACCACCTGCGGCACCCGCTGCTGGCGCTGGACCTGATCCACGAGCACGTGGCTGACGACCTGCTGGTGTTCCAGTCCATGCAGAGGGGATCGGCCGAGGTCGATCCTGTCGAGAGCGACTACGACTTCTTCGAGGACCGGCATTTCGACAGCCCGGGCTATCCCAAGCTGCACTTCATCGAGCATCGCTACGCCCGCGACCCCACCAACTGGTGGGCCCCCAACGCCGCCTGCGCCGAGGCCATGCTGCGAAGCGCCGGCTTCAGCATCACGGACCACCCCGAGCGGGAAGTCTACATCTGCCGTCGCACGGAGCGGCCGGAGGGCGCCGGCGCCGCCTACCCTGCCCGCCCGACGGCCAACGGAAACGGGAGCGCCAAGCGATGATCGAAGCGGTCAAGATCTGGAACGAACCCAACAACAAGTCGCACTGGGACCCGCTGCTTGATCCCGAATGGGATCTGTTCAGCCGCATGACCTGCCTCGCCGGTCAGGCGATCGAGGCCGAAAACAGCGGGCTGACGCGGGTGCTGGGCGGCATGTCGCCCATCGATCCGTCCTTCCTGCTTCGACTTGGGGAGCGCGGGGTGCTGGATCACGTGGACGCGGTGGCCGTGCACGGCTTCCCGCTGGACTGGAACCTGTGGCCCATCGACGCCTGGCCGGAGAAGGTCCGGGAAATCCGCGCCGTTACGGACAAACCGGTGTGGGTCACCGAGGTCGGCGTCTCGTCCTTCGGTTCTGAGGAGGTGCAGGCCTGGGGCGTGCGCCGGACCGCCGAGCTGCTGATCGGCCAGGCCCCGCGCATCCACTGGTACAGCCTCTACGACCTGCCGCAGGCCTGGGGCGCCACCACGCGCCACAAGGAAGCCGAGGGTTCCTCCTATTACCGGCACTTCCACATGGGTCTGCTCCGCGAGGACGGAACGCCCAAGCCCGCACTCGACGTTTACGCGGGCTACGCCGCCGAGATCGGCCTGTGCCAGTGGTTCCATTTCGAGGACCCGCGGCTGGACGACGCCGTGGCCTGGCTGAAGCGGCTCGGCGTGCGCCACCTGCGGACCGGCCTGTCCTGGGCCGACAGCTTCCGCCCCGACGCCGTCCGGTGGTTCGACCGTCAGATGGAGGCCCTGTCGGACTTCGAGGTGACGGTGACCTTCTGCTTTACGCCGGAACACCGGGGACTGGAGCCCCATCACACCAGTCCGCCGCAGATGATCGAGGAATACGCCGAGTTCTGCGCGGCCATGGTGCGGCGCTACGCGCCCGGCGGCGTTCAGCAGGCCCGATCCGCCCAACGCGCCGCAGCCGTATAAGGACACGCCCATGGATGGCTCACCCGTTCACGTCCGCACCATGCGGGCCGCCGTGCTGACAGGGCCGGGGCGGCTGACGGTCGCGCAGGTCCCCCGTCCCGACCCCGGTCCCGGACAGGTCCGGGTCCGGCTGGAGGGATGCGGCGTCTGCGCCTCGAATCTGACGCCTTGGGCCGGGCCGGAGTGGATGACGTTTCCCACCCCGCCGGGCGACCTGGGCCACGAAGGCTGGGGCGTCATCGATGCGCTGGGCGACGGCGTCGAGGGTCTGGCCCCCGGCGACCGGGTCGCCGCGCTCAGCTATCGCGCCTACGCCGAATACGACATCGCCGAGGCCGACGCGGTGGTGAAACTGCCCGCGGCCTTGCGCGATCATCCCTTTCCGGGCGAGCCGCTGGGCTGCGCCATGAACATCTTCCGGCGCAGCGAGGTGAAGGCGGGCCAGACAGTCGCCATCGTGGGCGTCGGTTTCCTCGGCGCCCTTCTCACCCGTCTGGCGACCGACGCGGGCGCCCGGGTGATCGCCGTCTCCCGGCGGCCCTTCGCCCTCGACCTGGCCCGGCGCATGGGCGCGGCGGAAACCATCGCCATGGAGGATCATCAGACCACCATCGATCAGGTGAGCGCCCTGACGGGCGGCGCCTTCTGCGACGTGGTGATCGAGGCGGTGGGCAAGTCGTGGCCGCTGGATCTGGCCGCCGAACTGACTGCCGAGCGGGGCCGGCTGGTGATCGCGGGCTATCACCAGGACGGTCCCCGCCAGATCAACATGCAGCTCTGGAACTGGCGCGGTCTGGACGTGATCAACGCCCACGAGCGGGATCCGGCGATGTACATCCAGGGCATGCGCGAAGCCGTGGACGCGGTCGCATCCGGCCGCCTTGATCCATCGCCGCTCTTCACGCACCGCTTTCCTCTCGAACGGCTGGACGCGGCGCTGGACGCCACCCGCGACCGCCCCGACGGCTTCCTCAAGGCGCTGGTGATCCCATGACCGGGACGCTGGCCCGCACGCCGTCGCCCCCCGCCCTGTCCCGCCCGCGCCTTGGCTTTCTGGGGGTCGGCTGGATCGGCCGCGACCGCATGGCGGGCATGTTGGCCACCGGCGCCGTCGAAGCCGCCGGCGTGGTCGATCCGTCGCCGGACAATGCGGCCGAGGCGGCGCGGCTGGCTCCGGAGGTGGAGTCGGCGAAGGATCTGGACGCCCTGCTGGGGATGGATCTCGACGGCGTGGTCATCGCGACGCCCAGCGCCCTGCACGCTGACCAGGCGGTGCGCGCGCTGGAGCGCGGCCTCGCCGTGTTCTGCCAGAAACCGCTGGGCCGCAGCGCAGCCGAGGCGCGCCGGGTGGTGGACGCCGCCCGCGCCGCCGACCGCCTTCTGGGCGTCGACATGTCCTACCGTGCGACCGAGGCCATGGAACGCATCCGCCGGCTCGTCGGGAGCCGGGAGCTGGGTCCGATCCACGCCGTGGATCTGGTCTTCCACAACGCCTACGGGCCGGACAAGGCGTGGTTCTACGACCCGGCGTTGTCGGGCGGCGGCTGCCTGATGGACCTGGGCGTCCACCTCGTGGACCTGATGCTGTGGACGCTGGATTTTCCCGAGGCCCGCGTGGTCTCCAGCCACCTGTTCGCCGAAGGGCGCCGTCTCGAGGACCCCGCCGCCCGTTGCGAGGATCTGGCCTTGGCGACCCTGGAGCTCGGCGGCGGAGGGATTGCGCGCCTGGCCTGCTCCTGGCGGCTGCACGCCGGCCGCGATGCGGTGATCGAGGCTCATTTCCACGGCGCGAACGGCGCCGCGGTCATGCGCAACGTCGACGGCTCCTTCTACGACTTCGTCGCCGAGCGCCACCAGGGCACGACGCGCCGGGTGCTGGCGGAGCCGCCCGACGCCTGGGGGGCTCGAGCCGCCGCCGACTGGGCGCGGCGGCTGGCGGCCAGCCGGCGCTATGATCCCGCCGTGGAGACTGTCCTGAAGACGAGCGCGGTTCTCGACGACGTCTATGCACACCAGGCGCGGACCCGCCCC
>JBALUZ010000165.1:0-5795 GCA_036963825.1 Brevundimonas sp. | reverse complement strand
ACGCCACGACCCTGACCGAAGCCGGTTATGTGGGCGAGGACGTGGAGAACATCATCCTGAAGCTGCTGCAGGCGTCCGACTACAACGTCGAGCGGGCCCAGCGCGGGATCGTGTACATCGATGAAATCGACAAGATCAGCCGCAAGTCCGACAATCCCTCCATCACCCGCGACGTGAGCGGGGAGGGCGTGCAGCAGGCCCTGCTGAAGATCATGGAAGGCACCGTGGCCTCGGTGCCGCCCCAGGGCGGCCGCAAGCACCCGCAGCAGGAGTTCCTGCAGGTGGACACCGCCAACATCCTGTTCATCGTGGGCGGCGCCTTCGCGGGCCTGGAGAAGGTCATCTCGGCCCGCGGCGTGGGAGCCTCCATCGGCTTCGGCGCCAAGGTCAAGGAGATCGACGAGCGCCGCATGGGCGACATCCTCAAGGAGGTCGAGCCCGACGATCTGATGCGCTTCGGCCTGATTCCCGAGTTCATCGGCCGTCTGCCGGTTCTGGCGACGCTGGAGGACCTGGACGAGAAGGCGCTGGTCACGATCCTGACCGAGCCGAAGAACGCCCTGATCAAGCAGTACGGCCGTCTGTTCGAGATGGAGAACGTGGGCCTGACCTTCACCGACGACGCCCTGTCGGCGATCGCCAAGAAGGCCATCACGCGCAAGACCGGCGCGCGCGGTCTGCGCTCGATCATGGAGGGCATCCTGCTCGAGACCATGTTCGAGCTGCCCACCTACGAGGGTGTGGAAGAGGTTGTGGTCAACGCCGAGGTGGTCGAGGGCCGCGCCCAGCCGCTGCTGATCTACGCCGAAAAGCCCAAGAAGCAGCAGGACGGCGCCGCCTGACCGCGGCCTGACCGGCAGAAATGAAAAAGGGCGGGCCCCGCGCGGGACCCGCCCTTTTTTTGTTCGTGAGGCGTCGCCTAATCGGTCCGGGGGCGCAGGTTGGTGGATTCCGCCTCGGCCTGGGCGCCGGCGCGGACGTCGTCGGTCACCGGACCGGGGCCGGCCGCAGGGGCGGGCCCCGCGCTGTCCGGCATGGCCGGGTCGGCCGTCTCCGCGGCGGGTTCGGGCGCCGGCTCGGCGGCGGCCGTATCGACGGCCACGTCCTCGGCCGCGACGGTCTCTTCCATGACGGGGGCGTTTTGCTGCTGATTGCAGGCTGCGAGGCCCAGGACCGCGACGCTCGCGGCGACGATCATCAAACGCATGGCAATCCTCCTCGATTGAGCCCTGACAACGGTCAAGCTCGCGTCGGGTTGCAAACGCCGCGCGCGCTTGCCGGCGCCGCGGGAGGCGGACGGCTCAGTCGGGGCCGCCCACAACCTCGGCGGCCAGTCGCCGGGTGACGGGCCGGTGAAGGGCGTCCAGGCGGTCCACGATCGTCTCCGCCGCCTGGGCCGAGCGCTCCATGCGCCGCACCAGATAGGGAATGACGTCGGGGTGGGGGCGGATGCTGCGGCGTTCGAAGGCCCGCGTGAGCATGGCGGCCAGCACCGCCTCGTCGGGCTCGTCCAGGGCCACGGTGCGGATGGCGTTCAGGCGGGACTGGAGGTCCGGCAGGGTCACGGGCCACAGGGCGGGCGCCTTGCGGGACACCAGCAGCAGGGCGCCGCCCCGGACCTGGGCCAGGTTCAGCAGGTGAAACAGGGTTTCGTCGTCGGCTTCCGGCGCCCTGTCGAGCAGCACGGCCCGTCCCTCCAGCTCCATGGGATCGACCAGAGCCGCTTCAGCGCCGTGCAGGGGCATGGCCCCGACCCGTTCGGCCCACAGGGCGGCCAGATGGCTCTTGCCGGACCCCCTGGGCCCGCAAAGGGACAGCACCCCGCCGCCCAGCCCGGCGGCCGCGTCCGGCCACCCGGCCAGGGTCAGGGCGGCGTCGCGGTTGCAGCCGGACACCACGAAGTCATCCGGCCGGAACGGCGTCTCGCGCTCCAGTTCCAGTTTCAGCTGATCGGTCCGGTCGGCGGTCATGTTCGCCGTATACCAGAAGTGGCCGGCAGCCGCGCCAGAACGCAACCGGACGGGGTGGTGGACGCCGTTCAGTCCCCTGTGGATGACTGGTCAAACTGCTCCTGCATCTGGCGGCGCTGATCCGCCTGTTCCTCCAGAGTCGGTACGCCCGCGGCTGTGCGCACGGCGTCGGGGAGCAACACCTGATCGTAGTCGCCCTGGGTCACGTCGCCTGCGCCACGCGGGAACATATACTGGGTGCCGTAGATCTGGGATTGTCCTGTATTTTGCAGATAGCGGTCTAGGGTCGCTGCCGCGATCCAGGAGGCCTGCGGATGACCCTTGCTGATGGCGGTGACCGCCAGCACGTGGGCCAGCAGATAGTCCTCCGGCTGGCCGCCATGCTGGAAGATGAAGGCGGCGTGGTAGAAGTCCTCGCCGCTGTTCAGCTGGCCGGCGTCCAGCAATTCACGGGTTCGCGCGCGGCGTTCGGCGTCCTCGCCCGAGACCACGGACCAGTCGATGTTGTGGCCGGCGGATCGCGCGGCCTGATCGGCTTCGAACATTGTGGTCATTTCGGGGTTCGACGCTTCGTTGACGGAGCCCACGGCCCAGGTTTCGCCTTCCGGCCAGTCGGTGAAGACCGAGGTTGCCGGGCGCGGCCGATGCAACGGCACGCTCATGGCGCCGGGCTCCGGGCTGAGCGCCAGCACGGCCTGTCCATTCTGACCGGGCCGCAGCACATAGACGCGGGACAGGTCGGGGTCGGCGGCGTCATACCGAAGCACGTGGCCGCCATCGCTTTCGCCCCCGGCAGCAATGGCGTAGGTCACCACCGGCATCTGGACGCTGGTGACCACGAGACCGCCAGCGCCCGGTGCGAGCCCGACCAGGGTCGGCCGCTCCAGTGAGCCCTGGAGGCCTTGGGGCCCCTCGGTGAGATCGAGAACGAAGACGTTGCGGCCCTCCACGGACCATATCCAGGTTCCCGACAGGTCCTCGGTGGCCCAGACGGGAAGGGCGCCAAGGGTCGTTACCGCGCAGATGAGGGCAAACAGGCGTTTCAGCATCCGAACCTCCGTTTTGGGCGGCGAGTGTCGCCGGAAGGCCGCGTTGGGTCCAGCATCGGCGAAACAGTGGCTGAAAGGGCCCTGAACCTTGACTTTCCGGGGGGATAATGCGCCCTTCCGCGCCTTCCTTTTCTGCTGATTTTCGGCTCCGGATACCACCATGCACGCCTATCGCTCCCACACCTGCGGCGCCCTTCGCGCGACTGACGCGGGCTCCACCGTCCGCCTGTCCGGCTGGGTGCACAGAAAGCGCGACCACGGCGGCCTGCTGTTCATCGACCTGCGCGACCACTATGGCCTGACGCAGCTGGTGCTGCACCCCGCCACGCCGGGCTTCGAGGCGGTCGAGCGCCTGCGCGCCGAGAGCGTCATCTCCGTGGACGGCGAGGTTGTGAACCGCACGCCCGAGACCGTGAATCCCAATCTGCCCACCGGCGAGATCGAGGTGCAGGTGAAGGCGGTGCAGGTGCTGTCCGAGGCCGCCGAACTGCCGCTGCCGGTGTTCGGGGAGCCTGAGTACCCCGAGGACATCCGCCTGAAGCACCGCTATCTGGACCTGCGGCGCGAGACGCTTCACCGCAACATCGTGCTGCGGTCGAAGGTGATCCACTCGATCCGCCAGCGCATGGTGGGGCAGGGCTTCCTGGAGTTCCAGACGCCGATCCTGACGGCGTCCTCGCCCGAAGGCGCGCGCGACTTCCTGGTGCCCAGCCGCCTGCACCCGTCCAAATTCTACGCCCTGCCGCAGGCCCCGCAGCAGTTCAAGCAGCTGCTGATGGTGTCGGGCTTCGACCGCTATTTCCAGATCGCCCCCTGTTTCCGGGACGAGGACCTGCGCGCCGACCGCTCGCTGGAGTTCTACCAGCTGGACGTGGAGATGAGCTTCGTCACCCAGGAGGACGTCTTCGCGGCGATCGAGCCGGTGATGCACGGGGTGTTCGAGGAATTCGCCAACGGCAAGGCGGTCGATCCCTATCCGTTCGTGCGCATCCCCTACCGGGAATCCATCGCCAAATACGGCACGGACAAGCCGGACCTGCGCAACCCCATCGAGATGCAGGACGTGTCCGAGCATTTCCGCGGCGGCGGCTTCGGCCTGTTCAACAAGATCCTGGCGGCGGACGCGAAGAACGCGGTCTGGGCCATTCCGGCGCCGGGCGGCGGCTCGCGCGCCTTCTGCGACCGCATGAACAGCTGGGCCCAGGGCGAGGGCCAGCCGGGCCTGGGCTATGTCTTCTGGTCCGAGGACCAGGGCGCCTGGGGCGGCCCCATCGCCAAGAACCTGGGCGGCGAGGCGACCGACGCCCTGATGAAGGCGCTGAACCTGGGCCAGGGCGACGCGGTGTTCTTCGCCGCCGGCGATCCGGCCGCCTTCCACAAGTTCGCGGGCAATGCGCGCATCAAGCTGGGTCAGGACCTGAACCTGGTCAAGGACGACGCCTTCCGCTTCTGCTGGATCGTGGACTTCCCCATGTTCGAGTGGTCCGAGGAAGAGAAGAAGGTCGACTTCAGCCACAACCCCTTCTCCATGCCCCAGGGCGAGCTGGAGGCGCTGGAGACGAAGGATCCGCTGGATATCCTGGCCTATCAGTACGACATCGTCTGCAACGGCTATGAGCTGTGCTCGGGCGCCATCCGGAACCACAAGCCGGAGATCATGCTGAAGGCCTTCGAGATCGCGGGCTACGGCCCCGAGGTGGTCGAGGCCGAGTTCGGCGGCATGCTGAACGCCTTCCGCTACGGCGCGCCGCCCCACGGCGGCCTGGCGCCCGGCATCGACCGCATCGTCATGCTGCTGGCGGGCGAGCAGGCCATCCGCGAGGTCATCGCCTTCCCGCTGAACCAGCAGGGCCAGGATCTGCTGATGAACGCGCCGTCCGAGGTGGAGGAGCGTCAGCTCAAGGAGCTGCACATCCGCCTGGCGCCGCCGATCAAGGTCTGACCGGGCCTACTCGCCGCCGAACGCAATGATGTGACGCGGCGCCGGGGCCACGGGCGGACGCGGCGGCACGGGGACGCGGATGTGGCGTCGGGCGCCCGAGCAGCCGCCGGAGTTGGTCAGCCGCGCAGGCAGGCGGGTCGAGCCGTCGGCGCAGGCGTCGTTGACCTGGTCCTGGGTGAGGTTGCGGGTGCGGGAGAGATCCGAGCCCCGGATGTCGGCGCGCGACAGGTCGGCGTCGGCGAAATCGGCGCCGGAGAAGTGGCCCTGTCCCAGTTGCGCGGCGCTGAGGTCGGCGCCCCGGAAGCTGGCGTTGCGGAAATTGCCGTCGCGGAAATTGGCGGCGGTCAGCCGGGTGTTGCTGAAATCGGCGCCCGAGGCGTCGGCGTTGCTGAAATCCGCGCCGAACAGTTCGCTGCCGCGGAGCCGCGCGCCCGCCAGCGCGGCGCCGCGGAAGTTCACGCCGACCAGTTCGCCGTCAGCCAGCGATGCGTTGTTCAGGCTGGCGCCGGTGAACAGGGCGCCCTGGGCGTTGGCGCCGTTGAGATTGGCGTTGTCGAACGCGGCGCCGCTGAAGTCAGCGCCGATGATGGTCACGCCGCGCAGATCGGCGCGGGTGAAGTCGGCGCCGCTGAAGTTGGAGCCCACCAGCTGGGCGCCGCGCAGATTGGCGCCGACGAGGGCCGAGCCGGAGAAGTTGGCGCCGGTGAAGCTGGCCCCGGCCAGGTCACGCCCCGACAGCTCGCAGCCGCGGCAGGCCCCGCCGAGAGACACCAGGCGCGCCACGTCGCGGTCCTGCCAGACCATCCCGGCCGCGGCGCTCGTGGCGGCAAGGCC
>JBALUZ010000164.1:0-5804 GCA_036963825.1 Brevundimonas sp. | reverse complement strand
CCCCCCCGCCTCATCCGCCACGGCCCCCGCCCCCGGCGGCGCCGCCAGCGCCGGCGGCAGATCGCGCCACGCGGCGGCCGCGTCGGTCTGGATGGAGGGGGTGTGGAGGGCGGTGGTCACCGGTGTTTCATAGCGGCGCCCGGGCTGAAACGAAACCGGAACGTGCCCCGCCCCCCCCGTCATTCCCCGCCTTGAGCGGGGAATCCAGACTCTCCGGCCGTTCAGGACCCGCTCGGCCCGGTCAGTGAGTCTGGATCCTCGGGTCAAGCCCGAGGATGACGGCCGGGGGCGATGGCCTCAAATCGCGTTCAACGGCATCTTCAGAAACCGCTTCCCCGACGCCTCCGCAGGCGGCAGGGCGCCGGCGCGGATGTTGATCTGCAGGGACGGCAGGATCAGCTTGGGGACCGCCAACGTCGCGTCGCGGGCCTCGCGCATGGTCACGAAATCGTCCTCGCTGACGCCGCCGCCCACATGGATGTTGCCCGCCTTCTGGGCGCCCACGGTGGTCTCCCAGCGATAGTCGGTGCGCCCCTCGGGCAGATAGTCGTGGCCCACGAACAGGCGGGTCTCATCCGGCAGGGCCAGCAGCTTGTGGATCGAGCGGTACAGGGTGCGGGCGTCGCCGCCGGGGAAGTCGGCCCGGGCGGTGCCGTAGTCGGGCATGAACAGGGTGTCGCCCACGAACACCGCGTCGCCCACGTGATAGCTGACGCAGGCGGGGGTGTGGCCGGGGGTGTGCAGCACCTCGACCTCCATTGAGCCCAGCATGAAGCGCTCGCCGTCGGCGAACAGGCGGTCGAACACCACCCCGTCCGGCGTCACGTCATGGGCCTCGAACAGGGCGCCGAACACCTTCTGCACCTTGGTGATATGGCCGCCGATGCCGATGGGCGCGCCGGTGCGCCGGCGGATCTCGTCGGCGCCGGACAGGTGGTCGGCGTGGGCGTGGGTGTCCAGCACCATGGTCAGGGTCAGGCCCTGGTCGCGCACCGCGTCCAGCACCTGGACGAGGGACTGGTCGCCCGTGCGGGCCGCGGCCGGATCATAGTCCAGCACCGGGTCGATGACGGCCGCCGCCCCGGTGGCCGGGTCGCTGACCAGATAGGTGACGGTGTTGGTGGGGCCGTGAAAAAAGCCCTGCACGCGGGGGGAGTGGGTGTCGGAACGGGTCATGGCGTTCTCCTTCTGGCGGCCAACATATTAGCTATTGCTAAATTAGCAAGACCGAATATATAGGGCTCCATGACCGACCCGAAGACCGACCTGAAGACCGACATCCCCGTCGACCCCGCCGCCTTCCAGGCCGCCGCCGGCCAGGCCGCGCGCCTGCTCCGGGCGCTGGGCAATGAGAAGCGCCTGATGGTCCTGTGCCGCCTGGGCGGGGAGGAGCTGCCCGTGTCCGCCCTGGTCGAGGCGTCCGGCCTGTCCCAGTCGGCCCTGTCGCAACATCTGGCCCTGCTGCGCGAGGAGGGCCTGGTGGCCACCCGGCGCGACGGCCAGTCCATCTTCTACCGCATCCACGATCCCGCCGTGCTCCAGGTCATCGCGACCCTGGCGGCGATCTTCTGTCCCCCCGCAATCACGAAAGGGTCCTGACCCATGACCGCCATCCTCACCCCCCTGTCCGCCGCTGAGGTGCAGGCCCGCCTCAAGTCCGGCCGCGCCCGTCTGGTGGACATCCGCGAGCCCGACGAGTTCGCCCGCGAACACATCCCCGGCGTCGCCCACACGCCCCTGTCCGCCTTCGAGGACGCGCACCTGGGCATCACGGCGGGCCAGGACGTGATCTTCATGTGCCGCTCGGGCATGCGCACCCGGACCAACTGCGTCCGCCTCGCCGCCCGCGTCGAGGGCGAGGCCTTCGTGCTGGACGGCGGGCTGCAGGGCTGGAAGGACGCGGGCCTGCCCACCTCGGTGGACAGGAAGGCCCCGCTGGAGCTGATGCGTCAGGTCCAGATCATCGCCGGTTCGCTGGTGGTCGTCGGCGCCCTCATGGGCGCCTTCGTCCATCCCGGCTGGATCGCCCTGTCGGCCGTCGTCGGGGCGGGCCTGTTCCTGGCCGGGGCCACCGGCGTCTGCGGCATGGCCCGCATGCTGACGCTGGCGCCCTGGAACCGGACCCGCGCGGCCTGACCATGGACGTCACCCTCGCCACCCTGCTGCTCAGCGCGGCCAGCGGGGTGGTGGTCGGCCTGTTCCTCGCCGTCTTCGGCGGGGGCGGGTCGGTGCTGGCCGCGCCCCTGCTGATCTATGTGGTGGGCGTTCGCGACCCCCATGTGGCCATCGGCACCTCGGCCGCCGGGGTGGCGCTGAACGCCCTGGCGGGCCTGTCCGGCCACGCCCGCGCCGGGCGGGTCAAATGGCCCTGCGCCGCCCTGTTCGCCGCGGCCGGGATCACCGGCTCCATCGCCGGCTCGACCCTCGCGAAAAGGGTGGATGGGGACAGCCTGCTGCTGTTCTTCGCCCTGGCCATGGCCCTGATCGCCCTGTCCATGCTGCGCCGGGCCAGGTCCGAGGGCGATCCCGCGGTGCGGCTGGACCGCGCCCTGACCCTGAAGCTGGCGCCCATGGGTCTGGCCGCCGGCTTCGCGGCCGGCTTCTTCGGCATCGGCGGCGGCTTTCTCATTGTGCCGGGCCTGATGGCGGCCACCGGCATGACCCTGGCTCACGCCCAGGCCTCCTCACTGCTCAGCGTCGCCGTGTTCGGCTCTGCCACGTCCGCCAACTACGCCGTGTCGGGTCTGGTCAACTGGCCGGTGGTGGCGGCCCTGACCGTGGGCGGCGCGGCCGGAACCCTGCTCGGCCTGCCCGTCGCCCGTCGTCTGGGCGAGCGCGCCGCCCTGGGCCGCCGCCTGTTCGCCGGCCTCATCCTGATCGTCGCCGCCTGGGTCGCCGCCAACGCCGCCGGCCTGGTCTGAAAAAACTCCGTTTCTGCGCCCCCCGCTTTCCGGCGCCCTTATGATGGCCCCCTCGGTCATCGGGGCGGAGGAAGCATTTCAGACGATTCAGACGGTGTTTTTCCCGGCGCCGGGTCTGAAATTCCGAACACCGCCGTGCGGGACGGGCTCTGTATGGAAAGGGTTTTTCGGGATTTCAGACAATTCAGACCCTGTTTTTCCGGGTCTGAAATCTGCAATCAGGTCCGCCGGAACCAGGCCGACGCCGCCCAGCCCGTGAAGGCCGCCAGCACCACGGCCAGGACGCCGTACAGCCATGAGCGGTCATGGGCGAAGTCGAAGATGGCGCGCTCGACGCCCACCTTGTCCACGGTCAGGTCCATGCGGCTGACCGACACGGCCTCGCCCTCCTGGAACAGCCAGACCTCGGCCTCATAGGTTCCCGTCGGCGCCTCGGCCGGCAGCTCCACCTCGGCGCGGAACAGGCCCTGGTCCACGAAGCGCACCCCGTCCGGGTCCGTGGCGTACAGGGCCGCGTCCTCCTTCAGGCGGATCACCGCCCGGCGCCAGTCCAGATAGTCCTCGCCCAGCCGGTTGATGACCACGTCCCGCACGCCGAAGCGGGTGACCGTGGTCTCCTCCTCCGGGGCGTTGATGCGCAGGTGGTCCACCCCCACGCCCAGCCGGCGCAGCACGCTGAAGCTGGCGATGTCGCTGAGCGGCCGGGTGGAGGCGGTCATGTAGAAGCCGGGCGCGCCCTCGAACACCACCGGGCGGCTGTTCAGCCACAGCCCGGCGACCCGGATCTTGCGCACCAGACGCACCGGCTGGTCCGGCCCGCGCACCACCACCACCACGTCGGCGGGCGTGTCGGTCGGGTTGAACACCGCGCCGTACAGCACCATCGAGGCGCCGGCGAAGCCCGTGTCGATGTCCACGGTGGTCTCGGTCAGGGCCGCCGCCACCCGCGCCCGGGTCACCGGGGTCAGGGTCTGCAGGCTCTGGGGCGGCGGCGCCTCGGCCACCACGGCGGGCGGCTCGGGCGGGGGGGCGGCGTCCTGGACCATCAGTCCACCCCCGGCGCCAGGACGAACATCTCGGCGGGCCGCACGAACAGCTCCAGCCCCATCTGGATGCCCACCAGAAGCACGATCAGGCCCAGCACCGCCCGCAGCTCCTCGGCGCGGAACCGGCCCGCCATGCGCGCGCCGTACTGGGCGCCCACCACCCCGCCGAACAGCAGCAGGGACGACAGCACGATGTCCACGGTCTGGTTGCGCCCGGACTGCAGCACGGTGGTGATGGCGGTGGTGATGATGATCTGGAACAGGCTGGTGCCCACCACCACATTGGCCTTCATCCGCAGCACGTACAGCATCGCCGGCACCAGGATGAAGCCGCCGCCGACGCCCATGATGGCCGACAGCACCCCGGCGAAGACGCCGAGACCCAGCGGCGGAATGGCGCTGATGTACAGGCCCGAGCGCGGGAACTTCATCCGCCACGGCAGGCCGTACAGCCACAGGGGCCGGCGGTTCTGGGGCCGCGGCGCGGCCAGGCCCTTCTTCCGGCGGATGATGGCTTCCAGGCTCTCCTTCAGCATCAGCCCGCCGATGGCGCCCAGGAAAATCAGATAGGACAGGGCCACCACCAGGTCGGCCTGCCCCAGCAGCCGCATCAGGCGGAACAGCTCGACCCCGCCGACGGCGCCCAGCGCGCCGCCGAAGGCCATGATCCCGCCCATGCGGTAATCCACGCCCTTCTTGGCGGTGTAGCTGATGACGCCGGAGGTCGAGGAGGCGACCACGTGGCTGGCCTGACTGGCCACGGCCACGGGCGGCGGCACGCCCATGAAGATCAGCACCGGCGCCATCAGGAAGCCGCCGCCGATCCCGAAAAGACCCGAGATGAAGCCCACCACCGCGCCCAGCAGGATCAGCAGGGGTGCGTTCACCGACACTTCGGCGATCGGCAGGTAGATGTCCAAGGCGCTCGCCTTCGGCTCAGGAACTCGAAACAACCTCCGAAGGGAGGCATGGAGGTGGTCTATCGGCCTGTCCGGCCATGCGCCAGCGCCGACAACCGAAAAGCGTGCGCCACGGCCGCGTCAGCCCAGCGGGGCGGCCTCGAAGGCGTCGGCGGCCTGACGCGCGCTGCGCCGCACGGCCGCTGACAGCACGCCCGCCATCCGGTCCGCGTCCGCCTGGGCCTGCTCATCGCCGGCCCTGCCCGCGATGAGGTACCACTTGTAGGCCTCGGCGCCGTTGGCGGCGACGCCGTCGGCGCCCAGCTCGTAGATGCGGCCGAGATTGTACTGGCTGTCGATCAGGCCGCGTTCCGCCGCCTGGCGGAACCACCGCACCGCCTGCACCTGGTTGCTCTCGCCGCCCAGGCCCTCGTAGAGATACATGGCCAGGTTGTGCATGGCCTGGACCTCGCCGCCCTGCGCCGCGCGCTCGGTCCAGACCCGGGCCTCGGCCGCATTCTGCGACACCCCGTATTCGCCGGCGTCGTACAGCTGGCCCAGGTGCATCTGGGCGCCCGAATGGCCGAGATTGGCCGCCCGGGTCAGGATTTCCACGGCCCCGTCGTCGCCGGCCTCCAGCGCGGCGACGGCCTGCTCGTACAGCGCCTCCGCCTCGCTCTCGCCGACGGGGCGGGGCGCGGCGTCCGGATCCGGGATCGTGGCCATCGCCAGCAGGGTGGCGTCACCCTCCGCATCCGCCGTGCGGGGGCCAAGGGCCGAGGCGTCCGTCAGACGGGTGTAGCCGAACACGGCGCCCGCAAGGGCCGCCACGGCCACCGAGGCCAGGAAGGCCTTCTTGACCGTGCCGCCGTCCCGCCGCGCATGGCGGTCCATGCGTTCCTGCAGCCGCGACTTGCCGCCGCGCTTCAGGCCGAAGC
>JBALUZ010000163.1:0-5820 GCA_036963825.1 Brevundimonas sp. | reverse complement strand
CCCTGGGCGAATACCGCGCCCGGACTGACCGGCTGTTCAACCGGCTGGACGCCGGGGGCGACGGGCGGCTGGACCGGCAGGAGATCGTTTCCGGCGTGGGCCGGACCCGCCTGCGCAACGCCCTGGAGCGCGCCGACATCAATCTGGACGACCACGTCTCCCATCAGGAGTTCCAGGACTTGGCGACCCGCGCCTATCAGCGCCTCGACGCCGACGGCAACGGCGTGGTCACCGAGGCGGAGTTCGAGGCCGGCGATCCCCTGGCGTCCGACTGAGCCCCGCCTCAAGCCCGCATTTTTCGGGAGCCGATCCCTTCTGAAACAAGGCGTCTCGCGGCCGGGCGCGCCTTTTTCATCCCCCTCGCCTCACGCCCCTTACAATGGACCGTTCACACGGACCGGGAGGCGATTTCAGACAATCCAGACGATGCAGACGATTCAAACCCTGTTTCTCGGCGGGCCCCGCTGGACTCCAATTGGACTGTTTTTCGCCCCGGGAGTCTAACGACCTTCACCCGACCGGCGTCTTCAGCGGCCGTCCCTCGAAATGCGCCGACAGGTTCTCCAGCAGCAGGCCCAGCATGCCCTGGACCGCTTCGGTGGTGGCGCCGGCGGTGTGGGGGGTCAGGGTCGTGTTGGGCACGTCGGCCCAGCGCGCCGGATCGGTGGGCTCGGTCTCGAACACGTCCAGGGCCGCATGGCCGAGCTTGCCGCTCTTCAGGGCGTCGATCAGGGCGTCCTCGTCCACCAGCTGACCGCGCGCCACATTGACCAGCAGGCCGTCCGGGCCCAGGGCCTCGATCACCGCGCGCGATATCAGGCCACGGTTGTCATCGTCGGCCCGGCAGGCCACCACCAGCACGTCGCTGTCCCGGGCCAGCTCCGGCAGGGACGCCGCGCGCGGCCAGGCCGCGTCCTTCTCGCGCGGCCCCCACCAGGCCACCCGCATGCGCAGGGCCTCGCAGCGCCGCGCCACCGCCTCGCCGATCAGGCCCAGCCCCACGACGCCCACCCGGAGGTGGTTCAGGGACGGCGTGATGGTCTTGGCCTCGGGCGTCCACTGGCCCGCCCGCAGCGCCCGGTCGCCCTGGGTGATCCGTCGCCGCGCCGAGATGATCAGGCCCAGGGCGTGATCGGCCACGTCCTCGTGGTTCACGCCGGGCGCGTGGGTGACCGGCAGCCCCCGCTGCCGGCACCAGTCCACGTCGATGCCGTCGTATCCGGAGGTGAAGCAGGCGATCAGCTCCAGCCGCGGCAGGCTCTCGATCAGGTGCTTGTCCAGCGCGAACTCGCCGGCCACAACCATGGCGCGGATGTCGTCGCGCGCCTCGACCGGCGGCCCTTCCCAGAAGCGGTACACCGTGTAGGCCGCGTCCAGAAAGGCGGTCAGCGGCGCCAGATGCCGCTGCATGATCAGGATCGCGGGGCGGTCGGTCATGCAACGGCTCCGCGATCAGCCCCCGCCGACGCCGAGGAAGTTGTCGAAGCCGGAGTGGTCGCCGTACAGGACGATGCGCATGTCGGCCACGCCGTCGCCGTCGATATCCATGGCCAGCAGGGTGAAGCCCGCCGACGGCAGCCAGGTCAGCACCAGCTGCCCGGCCTGTCCGCTGAACGCATCCACCTGGGTGAAGGTCTGGTTCCCGGCGGTGTTCACGTCGGCGTCCACGCCTCTCAGGTCGATGAAGTCGTCATTGCCCAGATCCATGATCCGGTCGTAGTCCGAGAAGGTCGAGTCCGAAGCCGAGGTGTACCGGAAGGTGTCGGAGCCGCCGCCCCCGGTCATGATGTCCGCGCCGCCGTAGCCGATGATGATGTTGGCGGCGCTGTTGCCGGTGATGACATTGTTCAGGTCGTTGACCACGGCGTTGGCGTTGGCCGCGCCCGTCAGGGTGACGTTCTCCACGTGGGTGAAGCGGGCGTCGAAGCTCACGGAGCTCAACACCGTGTCGACCCCGCCGCCGGCCACCTCGACCACCACATCGCCCCGGCTGTCCACCTCATAGGTGTCATCGCCGCCGAGGCCCTGCATGTAGTCGTCGCCGCCCAGGCCCTTGATGATGTTCGCGGCGTTGTTGCCGATGATGGTGTTGTTCAGGTCGTTGGCCACCACGTTGGCGTTAACGCCGCCAATGATCGTGATGTTCTCCACATGGGTGAAGCGGGCGTCGAAGCTGACTTCGGTCAAGGCGGTGTCGATGCCCCCGCCAGCCACTTCCACGACCACGTCGCCACGGCTGTCCACATAATAGGTGTCGGCGCCGCCGAGGCCCTGCATCTGGTCGTCGCCGCCCATGCCCTTGAGGATGTTGGCCGCGTTGTTGCCGACGATGAGGTTGTTCAGATCATTGCCGACGAGATTGATCGCCGCGTTCCCCTGGGCCCGCAGGTTCTCGACGTGGGTGGCGCGCGCGTCGAAGCTGACGCGGGCGAAAACCGTGTCGTCCCCCTCGCCGGCGGCCTCAATGACGACGTCGGCGCGACTGTCCACATAGTAGAAGTCGTCCCCGGCTCCGCCCTCCATGCGGTCGTCGCCGGCGCCGCCGACCAGGATGTCGCCGCCGAGGCCGCCGTAGAGCTGGTCGTTGCCGTCGCCGCCGTCCAGCCGCGAACCCTCGTAGCCCGTGACGGGCGCCTCGGCGCCGGTGAGCGATACGTTCAGGGTATAGCCCGCGCCGGCCGGAATCGGATCGTAGGCCACGAACCCGCCCGAGCCGGGCCCGGCAAAGGTCCCCACGACGATGTAGAAGACGCCCGACGCGGGGAGGGTGAAGGTGAGGAACGAGTCCTGCCGCACGCCGCTGCCCACATCGACGGGACCGTCGTCATTCTGGGCCAGCGGATTGCCCGCGGCGTCATAGATCCGCACCACGGTGTCGATGCCGTTGGTGCCGTCGATGTCAATGTTCACCGTCTGGCCGGCGGCGCCCGTGAAGCTGTACCATTCATAGTTGCCGTTGCCGGTGGCCTGAACCGTGGCATGGGGGACCGTGGTCGACGAGATGACGTCCTGGTCGAACTGCAGGCCGAAGCCGCCGTCCAGCGAAAAGGCCGTCCCTCGGGTGGCGATCACCAGCGCCTGCGCCTTGATGAGATCGGCTACGGAGACCGCCAGCGGGGTGGCGGCGGCGTACATGATGTCGTTGCCCGTGCCGCCGATGGCGCGCTCGATGGCCGCCCCGTGGGCGATCGCGACGTTGCCGACGAGGCCGCCGACGTTGGAAAAATGCCCCTGCCGCAGGTCGATCAGCTGGGTACCCGAATAGCCGGAGAAGTCCAGGGTGTCATAGCCGCCAGCGTCCCACACCGCGAAGATCAGCGGATCCAGGGCGTCGGTCGCCGTGTAGAAATCCCGATCGGTATTGGAGTTGAAACCGTAGACAGAGTCGCCTGTGCGCGTCTCCATGTTAGCGCCGTAGATCAGCTGGATCGCCGCGATGTCGTCCAGCAGCGGCGCCGCCGGGTTGGAACCCTGGAAGGACGCGCCCGTAATGACCTCGCTCCAGTAGCTCATGATGCTGAACTGGCGCGTGTCCTCGCGGTAGTCGGCGTTCTCGTAGGTCGGGCTGTCCTCGACGCTGGCGTTGTAGTCGCCCGGGTGCAGCAGGCCGATGGCGTGGCCGATTTCATGGGTCAGGGTGTGGCGGCCGTAGTTGAGATAGGCCGGCGAGGCGTTGTACCAGAGCGAGCTGTTGACCCACACATCGCCATTCGCCGCGCTTGCGGCGGCGTTGCCGGGAAGCGTCGCAAAGGCCGCCGCGCCGTCGGCGCCGGAGGAGTAGTTCCCGAACAGGATCGAGGCGTCGTCTGAATAGCCGGCCCCGACCCGCTGGAAGACGATGTTCGCCACATCCGCCCAGCTCTGGAGCGCCAGAAGGGTCTGCTCGATCTGGGCGGCGTTGAAGCGCGAGAAGCCTGCGGTGTCGTCAGGCATGGTCCCCGGCGCGGTGTCGCGGAAGGCGAACGTCACCACCGCCCCCGGTCCGGCGCCCCAGATCAGACCGCCCCGCGCGATGGCCCCGGCCGCGCCCTCGACGGTGAAGGACAGCTTCCCTCCGAAGGGCCCGCCGCCACGGTCTTCCGCATTGATGGCGAGGGGCTGGACCGCAGACCCGTCCTGCTCGTGGCGCACGAAATAGCCGAGGCTGCAGACAACGCACATGGCGTATTCTCCCAACAAATCCTATTCTGGACCTTAGAGATGGAGCCGCCTCCGGCAAGTCTCTTTCGTCGATCTGTGCGAGTTGTGAAGATGGCCATGCACCACGCCGCGCTTGTTCCCGGCATCTTGGCGGGGGTTCTGACCCCGGTCCATTCCGTAGAGGTTTCCACCATGAGCATGTCGACGCCCGTCCTCCCTTCGGCGGAGGACCTGGCGGGAAACTGGCGGTTGAGCTGGAGCGGCGGCGCGTGCGCGGTCCAGCTTTCCGCCCGGCCGGTCGCCATGCCGCGGCCGGCTGCTGACGCCTGGGACCTGACCCTGGATCCGGCCTGTGCAGCGAACCCGGCGCTGGATCTGGTCAGCGCGTGGCGGCCCGCATCCGACGGGATCACCCTGGTGGACGCACAGGGCCGGGACCGCCTGTTCCTGTCGCGTACGCGCTCCGGCGCCTGGGAGGCCGTCCTGCCGCCGGGCCAGACGCTGCGGCTGACCCGCGACTGATCGAGTCCGCGCGGAAGGGTCAGCCCCCGCCGACGCCGAGGAAGTTGTCGAAGCCGGACTGGTCGCCGTACAGGACGATGCGCATGTCCGCGACGCCGTCGCCGTCCACATCCATGGCCAGCAAGGTGAAGCCCGCCGACGGCAGCCAGGTCAGCACCAGCTGCCCCGCCTCGCCGCTGAAGGCGTCCACCCGGGTGAAGGTCTGGTTCCCGTCAGTTTTGACGTCAGCGTCCACACCTCTCAGGTCGAAGTCGTCATCACCTCGGCCTTGAGATTACCGCCCGAACTTCTGGAACTTGATCCGGTGGGGGATGAGGCTGTCGGCGCCGAGGCGGCGCTTCTTGTCCTCTTCGTAGGCTTCGAAATTGCCCTCGAACCACTCCACGTGGCTGTCGCCCTCGAAGGCCAGGATGTGGGTGGCCAGACGGTCAAGGAACCAGCGGTCGTGGGAGATGACCACGGCGCAGCCGGCGAACTGCTCCAGCGCCTCTTCGAGGTTCTGAAGCGTTTCGATGTCCAGGTCGTTGGTCGGTTCGTCGAGCAGGATCAGGTTGCCGCCGGACGCCAGGGTCTTGGCGAGGTGAACGCGATTGCGCTCACCGCCGGACAGCTGGCCGACCTTCTTCTGCTGGTCCCCGCCCTTGAAGTTGAAGCTGCCCACATAGGCGCGGGTGTTGATCTCGCGCTTGCCGACCATCATCACGTCGGTGCCGCCCGAGATGGCCTGCCAGATGGTCTCGTCGGGCTTCAGGTCGTCGCGGGACTGGTCCACATAGGCCAGCTTGACGGTCTCGCCGACCTTGATGGACCCGCCGTCGGGCTTTTCCTGGCCGGTGATCAGCTTGAACATGGTCGACTTGCCGGCGCCGTTGGGGCCGATGACGCCGACGATGCCGTTGGGCGGCAGCTTGAAGGTCAGGTTGTCGAACAGCAGCTTGTCGCCATACGACTTCTGCAGGCCCTCGACCTCCAGCACCACATTGCCCAGGCGCGGCCCGGGCGGAATCTGGATATGGGCGTGGGTCTGGGCCCCGCGGGCGTTCTCCTGCTCCTCGACCATGCGCTCATAGGCGGCCAGACGGGCCTTGGACTTGGCCTGACGGGCCTTGGCGCCCGAGCGGACCCATTCCAGTTCACGGGTCAGGGCGCGCTGGCGGC
>JBALUZ010000162.1:0-5847 GCA_036963825.1 Brevundimonas sp. | reverse complement strand
AGTCTTGGTGTCGGTCATGGACATAGCTCTACCCCTCTCCCGTCGGGAGAGGGAGGGGCCCGATCAACGAAGTTGAGCGGGAGGGTGAGGGGTTACGGCGCCGGCCAGCCTGGCCTGAGCCCGGCCCCCGACGGGAGAGGATTGAGATCACCACCACTGCTCCGGCCGCGCCACAAACCCGGCGGCCTGCTCCAGCGTGTCCGCCACCTGGAACACGGTCGCCTCGTCCAGCGCCTTGCCGATGACCTGCAGGCCCAGCGGCAGGCCGCCCTTGTCGAGGCCGGCGGGGACCGAGATGCCCGGCAGGCCGGCCAGGTTGGCGGTCACCGTGAACACGTCGTTCAGGTACATGGTCACCGGATCGATCTGCCTGTCGCCGATGGCGAAGGCGGCCGAGGGCGTCGACGGCGTCAGGATCGCGTCGACCCTGCCCCAGACGTCGTCGAAGTCCATGGCGATGCGGCGGCGCACCTTCAGGGCGCGGACATAATACGCGTCATAGAATCCGGCCGACAGCACATAGGCCCCGATGGTCAGGCGGCGCTGGACCTCCTTGCCGAAGCCCTCGGCGCGGCTGGTCTCGTACAGGTCGGTCAGGGACTTCGCCGCGCTGGCCCGGTGGCCGAAGCGCATGCCGTCATAGCGGGCCAGGTTCGACGAGGCCTCCGCCGGGGCGATGATGTAGTAGGCCGGCAGGGCGTACTTCGTGTGCGGCAGGCTGATCTCGACGATCTCGGCGCCCGCGTCCTTCAGCCAGGCCTTGCCCTGCTCCCACAGCGCCAGCTGTTCGGCCGGCATGCCGTCGACCACATATTCCTTCGGGATGCCGATGCGCAGGCCCTTCACGCCCTTGCCCAGGCTGGCGGTCCAGTCCGGCGTCTCCACGTCGAGGCTGGTGGAGTCCCTGGTGTCGAACGAGCACATGGAGCGCAGCAGGATGGCCGCGTCCTCCACCGTCTTCGTGATCGGCCCGGCCTGGTCCAGCGACGAGGCGAAGGCCACCATGCCGAAGCGGCTGGCGCGGCCATAGGTGGGCTTGATCCCGACCGTGCCGGTGAAGGCCGCGGGCTGGCGGATCGAGCCGCCGGTGTCCGAGGCCGTGGCCGCCAGACACAGGTCCGCCGCCACCGCCGAGGCCGAGCCGCCCGAGCTGCCGCCCGGCGTCAGCTCGGCGTTGGAGCCGCTGGACTTCCAGGGGTTCACCACCGGGCCGAAGGCGCTGGTCTCGTTCGACGAGCCCATGGCGAACTCGTCCATGTTCAGCTTGCCCAGCATCACCGCCCCGTCCCGCCACAGGTTGGCGGTGACGGTGGATTCATAGGGCGGGACAAAGCCCTTCAGCATGTTGGAGCCGGCCGTGGTCTGCACCCCCTCGGTGCAGAACAGGTCCTTGATCCCCAGCGGCGCGCCTTCCAGCGCCCCGCCCTCGCCCTTCGCCAGCCGGGCGTCGGACGCCCGGGCCATCTCCAGCGCCCTGTCGCCGGTGATCTGGACATAGGCGTTGAGGGCCGGGTTGGCGGCCTCGATGGTCTTCAGGAAGGCGCCGGTGATCTCCTCGGACGAGAAGTCGCGGGCCTTGAGGCCGTCCACGGCGGCCTTGAGGGTCAGTCTGGTCAGATCGGTCATGGCTTACTCGACCACCTTCGGCACCACGAAGAAGCCGTCGGCGGCCTTCGGCGCGTTGGACAGAACGGCCTCGACGTCGCCGCCGTCGGTGACCACGTCCTCCCGCAGCCGCAGGGGCTGGCGCACGTTGGAGGTCATGGGCTCCACGCCCTCGACGTCCACCTCGTTCAGTTGCTCGATCCAGTTGAGGATGCCGTTCAGCTCGGCGGCCAGGGGCTCCAGCCGGTCCTCGGGGGTCTTGATGCGGGCCAGGTGGGCGACACGGCGCACGGTCGCGGCGTCGATGGACATGAAGGTCTCCTTGGGTCGTCCGCGTCGGGAGGAACGGCGGACGGACGTCAGGCGTGGGTTAGCGGGCCGGCCCTTGTTCGGCAAGCCCGCGCGGCAGGCCGCGGATCAACGCGCCGGGGTGACGGTGACGCGATCGGACTGGCCGTCCTCGCCCATGCGGAACTCGATGATGAGGCGACGGTCCGCGGTGACGATCTCGTCGTCCTCGCCCATCTCGCTTTCGCGGACGTCCAGCACCACCCGGCGACGGCCTTCCTCGGACACGGTCCATTCCTCGAAGTCGCCGATGCGGTAGACGCGCCAGCCCTCGGCCGGGCCGGCGAACAGGCCCAGATAGGTGACCAGGCCGTTCATGGCCGGATCGCCGCCCGACACGCCGAAGACCTTGGCGTTCTGGCTCTCCATGGCATGGATCTGCATGACCGAGGCGGCCCACTGCAGGCTGTCGTCCGCAGCGGGCTCAAGGGTTTCCGGCTCGCCGGCCGGTTCCGCGCGGGTCTCGACGGGCTCCGCCGTCGGCGCGGCGGAGGCGATCACCGGTTCACGGGCCCGATCCACGGCGTGCTCCTCTTCCGGCAGTCCGTCGCAGGCCGAAACCACCAGGCCCAGGGCCGCCGCGATCGCCAGATTTCCGCTCTTCATCAGTGCCTCCGTCAACCAGGGGAATTCAGTTTCGCCTTTGACACGGCCTTGCGCCAGTCCTACCGCCCGTTTCGTGCCTGTTTTTGACCTCTCCGAGCTGCCCGCCGTTTGCCCGCCCGACACCCCCTGGCTGGGGCTGGACCTGGGCGAGAAGACCATCGGCGTGGCCGCGTCCGACGCCACCCGCATGATCGCCAGCCCGCTGGAGCTGATCCGCAAGACGAAGTTCACCGCCGACGCGGAGCGCCTGTTCCAGCTGATGGACCACCGCAAGGTCTCGGCCCTGATCATCGGCCTGCCGGTGAACATGGACGGCAGCGAAGGCCCCCGGGTCCAGTCCGTCCGCGCCTTCGCCCGCAATCTTGAGCGCATCCGCCCGGTCAATGTGGCCTTCTGGGACGAGCGGCTCTCCACCTCGGCGGTGGAGCGGTTCCTGATCGAGGACCTGGATCTGAACCGCAAGCGGCGCGCGGGGGTGATCGACCGGACGGCCGCCGCCTGGATCCTGCAGGGGGCGCTGGACCGGCTGAGGCCCGCATGAACGCCCTGCTGTCGGGCTTCCTGCCGGTCTTCTCGCTGATCGCCCTGGGCTGGGGCCTGAAGGCGGCCCGCTTCCTGCCCGAGGATGGGTGGCGGCCGGTGGAGCGGCTGACCTATTTCGTCTTCTATCCGGCCTTCCTGATCCCCGGAATCTGGAACGCGGACTTCACCGGCGGCGGCGCGGGCGTGGTGGCGCTGGCGACCCTGGCCGGCGCCATGCTGATGGCCCTGATGACCTTCCTGGCCAAGCCGCTGATCAGGGTGTCCGACGCCGCCTACACCAGCGTGTTCCAGGGGGTGATCCGCTGGAACGGCTTCGTCTTCCTGCCGGTGGCGGCCTCGATCTTCGGCCAGGAGTCCGTGGGGCTGGCGGCCGTGGCGCTGGGGGCGCTGATCCCCTCCATCAACATCGTCTGCGTGCTGGTGCTGGCCAAATGGGGGGTGGGCCAGGGCGGCGGCTGGCGCATGGTGGGACGCTCGCTGTGGGTCAATCCGATCATCTGGTCATGCGTCATCGGCACGGCCCTGAACCTGACCGGTCTGCGCCCGCCCGACATCCTGATGACCCCCTTCGCCATGCTGGGCGGCGCGGCCATCGTGCTGGGCCTGATGGTGGCGGGCGCGGGCCTCAGCTTCCGCGACGCGGCGGGCCGGCCGGTGGTGGTGGGACTGGTGACGGCGGCCAAGCTGCTGGTCCTGCCCCTGATCATGGCCGGGTTCGCCCTCCTGCTGGGCGCCGACCGCACGGCGCTGGGCATCGTGCTGCTGGCCGGATCGGCGCCGGGCGCCGCGGCCTCCTACGTGCTGGCGCGCCAGATGGGCGGCGACGCGCCCCTGATGGCGGCGGTGGTGGCCTTCACCACCCTGGGCGCCCTGTTCACCATGCCCCTGATGCTGTTCCTGTTCGGATTCCTGTGACCGGAGCGTCGCGACGCTGGCGTTCGGCGGGACTCAGCCCTATAGCGGGGCCGCGATGACCCAGGCCGTCACCGATCTTGTCCGTTCACGGCTGACGCCGTTTCCCAGGGCGCATTTCAATTCCGCCGGCGACCTGAATCCCGTGACGCTGACCGCGCTGCTGGATCTGGCCGACGCCTGCGTGGACGTGAACCGTCAGGGTGCCAAGGCGCTGGACCTGATGCGCGGGCGCACGGTGGTCAATCTGTTCTTCGAGAACTCCACCCGCACCTCGGCCTCGTTCGAGATCGCGGCGAAGCGGCTGGGCGCCGACGTGGTCAGCATGAACCCGCGCACCTCCTCGGTGGCCAAGGGCGAGACCCTGATCGACACGGCCATGACCCTGAACGCCATGAAGCCGGACATCCTGGTGGTGCGCCATTCGGCCTCGGGCGCGGCGGAGCTGCTGTCCCAGAAGGTCGGCTGCGCCGTGGTCAACGCCGGCGACGGCCGTCACGAGCATCCGACCCAGGCCCTGCTGGACATGCTGTCCCTGCGCCGCGCCTTCGGCGACGTCGGGGGCCTGACCGTGGCCATCTGCGGCGACGTGGCCCACAGCCGGGTGGCGCGCTCGAACGTGGCCCTGCTGTCCATGATGGGCGTGCGGGTGCGCCTGATCGGTCCGCCGACCCTGGTGCCCGGCGACGCCGACCGCTGGGGCTGCGAGGTGTTTCACGACATGCGCGAGGGGCTGAAGGGCTGCGACGTGGTCATGATGCTGCGCCTGCAGCTGGAGCGCATGGACGGCGCCCTGGCCCCCTCGACCCGCGAATACTACCGCTTCTGGGGCCTCGACGCCGAGAAGCTGGCCTGGGCGGCGCCCGGGGCGAAGGTGATGCACCCCGGCCCCATGAACCGGGGCGTGGAGATCGACTCGGGCGTGGCCGACGACCCGGCCGTCTCCCTGATCCAGGACCAGGTGGAGATGGGCGTGGCGGTGCGCATGGCGGTGCTGGCGTCCCTCTCCGCGCGGCAGGAGGCGGAGCGATGAGCGGCCCATCGTCCAAGGCTCTGGCCATCATCAACGCCCGGCTGGTGGACCCGGCGGGCGACTACGACGGCCCCGGCGCGGTGCTGGTCCAGGACGGGCGCATCGTCGAGGTCATCCACGGCGCCGCGACCCGGACCCCGGCGGGCGTCGAGGTCCTCGACGCCGGCGGCATGGTGCTGGCGCCGGGACTCATCGACATCCGGGTGAAGACCGGCGAGCCGGGCGCCGAGCCCAAGGAGACGCTGAAATCCGCCAGCCTGTCGGCGGCTGCGGGCGGCGTCACCACCATCGTCATCCAGCCCGACACCGACCCGGCGGTGGACGACCCGGCCATGGTCGACTTCATCCAGCGGCGCGGCGCGGCGCTGAACCTGGTCAATGTGCGCGCCGCCGGCGCCGCCACGCGGGGGCTGGACGGCGAGCGCATGGCGGAGATCGGCCTCATGGCCGAGGCCGGGGCGCTGTATTTCACCGACGGCGACCGGGTCATCGCCAACAGCCGCACCCTGCAAAGGGTCATGAGCTACGCCTCGGCCTTCAACGCCCTGATCGCCCACCGCCCGGCGGACCCGTGGCTGTCGGAGGGGGCCTGCGCCACCTCGGGCGAGCTGGCCACGCGGCTGGGTCTGGCGGGGGCGCCCGCCATCGCCGAGCGCATCCAGCTGGAGCGCGATCTGGCCCTGGTGGAGCAGACCGGCGCCCGCTTCCTGGCCGACCAGATCTCCACCGAGGCGGCGCTGGACTGCCTGGCCCGCGCCCGCGCCAGAGGGCTCGAGGTCGCCGCCAGCGTGTCGATCAAC
>JBALUZ010000161.1:0-5895 GCA_036963825.1 Brevundimonas sp. | reverse complement strand
CCATCGAGGTCAAGCGTCGCGGCGTCGTGCGGCGCGCCAAGCTCTATTACCTGCGCGATCGTCGCGGCAAGTCGGCCCGGATCGCCGAACGCCAGACCGTCCGCAAGGAAAAGGTCGTGGCCGTGCCGGAAACCGGAACCGCCGAAAAGCCCGGCGACGACTCCTGATCCTTCCTGCCCTTGCGGCATGAAGAAGGCCCCGGTCCTGAAGGGCCGGGGCCTTTCTCGTTTCAGACGGTGATCAGGTCTTCGCCTGCATGGCGTGCTTGATGTCGCGCATCTGGTCGTGGCCTTCGCGCACCGAGCCGTAGGCGCGGGTGATGGTCTCACGGGTGGTGGCCGACAGGTCCGTGTCCTCCATGGCCTTTTCGTACCTGGCCTTGATGTGGTCCTCGCCGTTCTCGACCGAGTTCACCACGGCCTGTTCATCCTTCATGATGGCGTTCTTGACGTCCAGGAAGGCGCGGTGGGCCTTGGCCAGGATCGTGCCGTCGTCCTCGGGCTCGCCGCCCAGCTGGCGCACCGTGCCCTGCAGTTCGGACGCCACCTTCTGACGCTCGAAACTGCGCTGTTCGAACAGGGCCCGGAAGCCGGCGTTCCCCGTCTCCCTGGCCGCCTCGCGGTAGCCGTCGGCGCTATCCAGGGTGGTTTCGATCAGGTTGTTCAGGACCTTGATGTCGTGGTCGTTGGGCGTGCTCATGCATCCTCCTTGAGGGAACGGGTCGAGCCTGAACAACTGTTGCGCCGCACAAAGGGTTGCGCCTGGCTTCGAGGCCCGGCGGCCGCAGGGCCGAACGTCGGCGCTCAGGGACGTCCGCCCCCGCCCGCGATCCAGGCGTCCACATTGGCCTCCAGCACGTTCAGGGGCACCGCCCCGTCGCCCAGAACCACGGCGTGGAAATCCCGCACGTCGAAGTCGTCGCCCAGCGCCGCCTCGGCGCGCTGGCGCAGCTCCATGATCTTCAGCTGGCCGATCTTGTAGCTGACCGCCTGCCCCGGATTGGTGACGTAGCGCTCCACCTCCTTGACGATGTCCAGCTCGGACAGCAGCGAGTTCTGCTGGAAATATGCGATGGCGTCCTCGCGGCTCCAGCGCATGGCGTGGATGCCGGTGTCGGTCACGAGGCGCGCGGCGCGCCACAGCTCCAGCGACAGCCGGCCGAAGTCCGAATAGGGGTCCTGGTAGAAGCCCATTTCCCGGCCCAGCCATTCGGAGTACAGACCCCAGCCTTCCGAATAGACGCCGTACCCCCCGAAGCGGCGGAAGCTGGGCACGCCTTCCAGCTCCATGGCCGCCGCGATCTGGAAGTGATGGCCGGGCGCGCCCTCGTGATAGCTGATGCCCTCGATCTGGGGCCGCAGCACCTGGGTCATGTCGGCCAGGTTGACGTAATAGATGCCCGGCCGCGATCCGTCCGGCGCCGGGCGATTGTAGAAGGCCACCGAAGCCGTCGCCTGGCGCCATTCCTCGACCGCGCGCACCTCCAGCTCGGCCTCGGGCAGGGTGTGGAAGAAGCGCGGGGCCGCCGCCATGGCGTTGGCCACGTGCTGGCGCGCCTCGGTCAGATAGGCCTCGCGGCCCTCGGCGGTGTTGGGAAACTGGAAGCGGGGGTCGGTCTTGATGAAGGCGAAGAAGTCCTGCAGCGAGCCCTCGAAGCCCACCGCGTCCTTGATCACCTCCATCTCGCCCTGGATGCGGGCGACCTCGTCCAGACCGATCTGGTGGATCTGCTGCGGCGTCAGGTCGGTGGTGGTGGAGGCGGCCACCCGCTGGGCGTAGTAGGCCTCGCCGTCCGGCAGACGCCACACGCCCCCGTTGCCGTCAGCCTGCGCCTGAAGCGTCTGCAGGGTGCCGATGATCTGCTCATAGCCGCGCAGCCACGGGACGGTCAGGGCGGCGCGGGCGTCCTCCAGCAGCCGCGTCTTCTCCTCATCCGAAGCCTCCAGAGCCGCGACCTTGCGCTGGAAATCGGCCCAGACCGGATTGTCCTCGCCGTCATCGAAGGGCGCGCCCGAGATGATGTTGCGGGCGTCGCTGATGGTCGGCTCGAACACGAAGGCGGGCGAGACGATGCCCATCTCCGCGGCGTTCAGCACATCGGCGGAGATCTCGCCCATGACCCGCTCGGCCTCCGCCAGACGGGCGATATAGGCGCGGGCGTCCTCGATCGAATCCACCCGGTGGCTGTTGATCATGAACACCGGCAGCGCGCCGGTCGGGTTGCCGTTGGCGGCGAAGGTGAAGCCGTGGTGTCGGAAGGGGAAGGCGGCGCGCTGCTGCTCCACCCCATGCTCGAACAGCCGCCAGCTGAGCTGGTTCTGGTGGTTCAGGGCGTCATAGTCGAACTCGGCCCGCAGGCGCGCCAGATGCCGCTCGGACATCTCCATGCGCCGCACCGCCGCCGCGTCGGTGTAGTCGTTCAGCCGGTCGTAGTCGCGCTTGACGCCCAGGGCCGTGAGGGTCTGGGGGCTGTCCGCGATCTGCTCCTGGAAGGCCGCCTCGAAGAAGGCCAGGAGACGCTGGTCCTCGGACTGTGCAGCCGCCTCCGCGGCGGCGGGCGCGGTCGGTTGCGCCACGACCGGCGAAGCGCCGGCGACGGCGGTCAGGACGGCGGTGGTGAGCAGAAGACGGCGCATGGCGTTTTCCCTGAAAGCCGGATTTTTCTTGTGTGTTCACCGTATGGGCCGGGTTCGGCCGGGGCAAGCACGCTTGAGGCCGGGCCCGCGCCGGGGGATAGAGGCCCATGACCCAACCTGCCGACATGACCTATGCCCGCTACCTGACCCTGGATCAGGTGCTGGGCGCGCAGAATCCCCTGACCGACCAGCACGACGAGATGCTGTTCGTCATCATCCACCAGGCCAAGGAGCTGTGGCTCAAGCAGATCCTCCACGAGATCGGCTACGCCCAGACCCTGGTGCGGGCGGGCGACCTGGTCCCGGCCTACAAGAGCATGGCCAGGGTCTCGCGAATCCAGAGCGTCCTGACCCAGACCTGGGACATCCTGGCCACCATGACCCCGGCGGACTATCTGCGCTTCCGCGATTCGCTCGGCACGTCCTCGGGCTTTCAGAGCGACCAGTTCCGCCGCATCGAGGCCATGCTGGGCCTCAAGGACGCGCGCTTCCTGCGCTTCCACGAGGACCGGCCGCACGCCCATGCGGCGCTGAAGGCCGCCATCGAGTCGCCGAGCCTCTATGACGACGCCCTGGCGCAGCTGGCGAAGGCCGGCCTGTCCATCCCGGCGGCCGTTCTGAACCGGGACGTCAGCCGGCCCTACGAGCCCCATCCCGAGGTCGAGGCCGCCTGGCTGGAGGTCTATCGCGACACCACCCGCTGGTGGGCGCTGTACCAGCTGGCCGAGAAGCTGGTGGATCTGGACGACGCCCTGATCACCTGGCGGCACAAGCACGTCATCACGGTGGAGCGGATCATCGGGCGGCGGCCCGGCACCGGCGGCACGGAGGGCGTCGCCTATCTGGCGAAAACCCTGGAGAAGCGCTGCTTCCCCGAGCTCTGGTCCCTGCGCACGAAACTGTAGGCGCGCCGAACCGTTGGAGCCGGACACGCAAAGGATTCTCCATGCCTCTTTTCCGGATTTCCACCGCGGCGCTGGGCGTCGTTCTGCTGGCGGCCTGCAGCGACACGGCGCCGCGCACGGCTGAAGCGCCGGCGAGCCCGGCGCCGGACGCGGTCCGCCCCGGCGAGCCGCCCTTCGCGGGTGCGTCGTGGACCCTGGACGCCTCGGGCGAGGCGGCCGCGCTGAGGCTGGAGGAGGGCGGCGATCTCGTCGCCGGCCTCGCCTGCCTGGGCGGCCCCGCCCGCCTCCGGGCGGAGAGCGACCGCTTCCAGCCGATCATGAGCGAGGACCGCTTCACGGTCGGCGCCGGCGAGGAGGCCTACGCCCTGGCCGCGGATCTTCAGGCGGCGCGTGAACGGGGCGTGGAGGCGTCCGGCGCCATTCCCCGTGACATGCTGGATCGTCTGGAAGACGGCGGCGCGATCGCCTTCAACTACGGCGCCCAGAATCTGGGGCCGTTTCCGGCCGTGCCTGAGGCGGAGCTGCGGGCCTTCGTCGAGCGGTGCCGGGCCCTGGCGGGCTAGGCCCGGCCGATGGCGTAGAAGCGTTCGGCGCGCTGGGCCCGGAGGGCCTCGGGGGACAGGGCCGTCAGGGCCCTGAGCTCCTCCTCGACCACGTCGCCCACGGTCTGGATGGCGGCGGCCGGATCGGCGTGGGCCCCGCCCACCGGTTCCGGAATCAGGCGGTCCACAATCTTCAGCTCGATGAGATCCGGTCCGGTGATCTTCATGGCGGCGGCCGCGTCCTTGGCCCGGGCCCCGTCGCGCCACAGGATGGAGGCGGCGCCTTCGGGCGAGATCACCGAATAGATGGAATGCTCCAGCATCAGCACCCGGTTGGCGGCGGCCAGCGCAATGGCGCCGCCCGATCCCCCCTCGCCGGTGACGGTGGCGATCATGGGCGTGCCCAGGGTCAGGCCGCGTTCGGTGGAGCGGGCGATGGCCTCGGCCTGGCCCCGCTCCTCGGCGCCCAGGCCCGGATAGGCCCCGGCGGTGTCCACGAAGGTCAGCACCGGCAGGCCGAACTGCTCGGCCATGTCCATCAGGCGCACGGCCTTGCGATAGCCCTCGGGCCGGGCCATGCCGAAATTGTGGGTCAGGCGGCTGGCGGTGTCGTGGCCCTTCTCGTGGCCCATGACCACGCAGGCCTGGCCCCGGAAGCGGCCCAGACCGCCGATGATGGCCTGGTCGTCGCTGAATTTGCGGTCGCCGTGCAGCTCGGTGAAGTCGGTGAACAGGCCGGCCAGATAGTCGCCCAGATGCGGCCGCTGGGGGTGACGCGCCACCTGGGTCTTCCGCCACGGGTCCAGCTCGGCGTAGGTCTTCCTGCGGAGTTGTTCCGCCTTCTTCCGCAGCCCGGCCACCTCGGTCTCGAACGAGCCGGCGGATTCCGACAGCAGGCTCAGCTCCTCGATCTTGGCCTCGAGCTCGGCGATCGGCTTTTCAAAATCGAGGTAGTGACGGGCGGCCATGGATGTCCGGTGGGCGGCTGATCGGGAAGCGGCGGAACCTAGAGCCGTCAACGCGCGCGGGCAAGCACGGGTTCAGACGGCCTAATCCCCCCTCGCCAGGGGGTGCTTGCTGGTCATGACCCGGGTCAGCCGGTCGGTGGCCACGTGGGTGTAGATCTGGGTGGTGGCGATGTCGGCGTGGCCCAGCAGGATCTGGACGATGCGCAGGTCCGCCCCGCCTTCCAGCAGGTGGGTGGCGAAGGCGTGGCGCAGCACGTGGGGGCTGACCCGGGCCGGGTCGAGCCCCGCGTCCACGGCCGCCTGATCCAGCAGCTGGGCGAACCGGCGCGGAGTCAGATGGCCGCTCCTGCCGCCCGACGGGAACAGCCACGAGCTTTCGGCCCGCCCCTTGTCGGCGTCCCGCAGGATCAGCCAGGCCTTCACCGCCGCGCGGGCGGCGTCGTTCAGGGGGGCCAGCCGCTCCTTGCCGCCCTTGCCCCGCACGATCAGATGGGTGGGGTCGCGCCGCACCGCCTGGACCTTCAGGCCCAGCAACTCCGACACCCGCAGACCCGAGGCGTAGGCCAGCTCCATGAGGCAGATCAGGCGCACCCCCGCCGCCCCCTCGCGCGCCGCGGCCGCGGTGATCAGCCGCTCGATCTCGTCCCGGCTGAGGGTCTTCGGCAGGGGACGCGCCTGCTTCGGGGCGTCCAGGCGGCGGGACGGGTCGTCCGCGCGCCAGCCCTCGGCCAGGGCGAAACGGTAGAACTGGCGGACGGCGGCGCGCCGCCGGGCCTGGGTCGCGGGCGACAGGCCGCGCCGGGACAGGTCCGCGAACCAGTCCTCGATGGCCGTCTCGTCGGCC
>JBALUZ010000160.1:0-5985 GCA_036963825.1 Brevundimonas sp. | reverse complement strand
GCGCCCATGCCCGCGCCCGTCGCCGCCTCGCCTGAAGAATCCGCCCGAACCGCCCCGGCGTCAGGGTCTCTGGCGGCCGCAGAGACGGGCGAACCCCCGGCGTCGGCGCTGCAAAGGCCCTCGTCCGGCGCGGTCGAGGCGGTCCAGACGGCGGCGCGCGGCGCCCTTCCGCCCGGCGAGCCGGGGCAGGCGATGCAACGCGCGCGCAGTCAGATGGACGACGCCGGACGGCGGAGCGATCGGCGCGAGCCGTTCACGAACCCGCTTCTGACCTCGGCGTCCGACACGACGCAGACCCCGTCGCCCGCGCCCGGCGGACAGAACACGTCGACAGTCTCGCCGCTCCTGCAGCCCGGCGGCCCGAACCTCGCCCAGGCGCAGGCCGGCCAGCCAGGTCCGATGAAAACCGAGATCACGCCGCCGCCGGTGGACGCGGCCTCGCCACAGGGCGAAGGGGAAGCCGCCCGCGCGCTGGACACCGCCTCGTCCGCGCCCGTGACGACCCGCGACGGGCTGCCGTCAGGTCTGTCGCGCGCCACCATCGAGACGACGGCCATGATGTCCGCCCAGATCGTACGGCGGCTGGAGGCCCGCTCCACCCGGTTCGACATGGTGTTGACGCCTGAGGACCTGGGCCGGGTCGACGTGCGTATGGAGGTGGACTCCGAGGGCCAGCTGACCGCGCGCCTCGCCTTCGACAATCCGGCCGCCGCCGCCGAACTGCGCGGCCGCGCCGACGAGCTGCGCCGGCAGCTGGAGGCCGCAGGCTTCCAGATGTCCGACGGCTCGCTGGAGTTCACCGAACGGGACGGCGGCCGCCGGGATCAGCCCTTTGACCAGCGCGGCCGCGCCTTCGCCGGGGCCGGACGCCTGGCCGACACCGCCGACGCCATCGCCGCGCCCCCGCGCTGGACCGCCCTCAGCCTGACGCCCGACGGCGTCGACATGAAAGTCTGACCATGGTTGACGCCATCTCCACATCCCAGGCCGGCAGCCGCCTGAACTCCGGCAGTCAGATGATGGCCTCGAATTTCGAGACCTTCCTGCTGCTGCTGACGGCCCAGCTGAAGAACCAGGACCCGCTGTCGCCCGTGGACTCCAACGAGTTCACCGCCCAGCTGACCCAGATGGCGGGGGTGGAGCAGCAATTGCTCACCAACGACCTGCTGACGGCTCTTCTGGAGCAGAGCGGCGGCGGGGCCATGAACGGCGCCGCCAACTACATCGGCCGCGAGGCGACCGCCGCCTGGGAGACGGTGAAGTTCCAGGACGGCGCGGCCACCTGGAGCTACGAGCTGGGGTCCGACGCCGCCGAGGCTACGGTGGAGGTCCTGAACGGCAACGGCGATGTCATCTGGACCGGCCCCGCGGGACCGACCACCGAGGGCGTGCACGACTTCACCTGGAACGGCCAGACCACCGGCGGCGGCCAGGTCCAGGAGGGCGGCGTCTACACCCTGCGGGTGAGCGCCGCCTCTGCGGGCGGCACGGCCGTGCCGTCCCAGGTGCTGATCCGCGGCCGGGTGACGGGCGTCGAGATGTACGACGGCCAGCCCTACCTCACCATCGGGGGCTCGGTGGTGCCCCTGAGCAATGTCATCGCCCTGGAAGAACAGGCTCCGGCCACGCTTCCGCCCGAGGACGACGAGGAGACCGTCGTGGCCTCCATCGTCTCGGCCCTGAACCCTTTCAACTGAATCCAGTCAAACCCTTCGTTCCAGGAGTCCCTCCATGAGCATCAACAGCGCCCTTCTCGCCGGCGTCTCCGGCCTCGCCGCCAACTCGGCCGCCCTGTCGGCCATTTCCCAGAACATCGCCAATGTGAACACCATCGGGTACAAGCGGACCCAGGGCGAGTTCCAGACCATGGTCAACGCCCAGAACCAGGGCGCCGGCTATTCCGCCGGCGGCGTCATGGCCACCACCCGCAACTTCATCAGCCAGTCGGGCCAGCTGCAGCGCACCAACTCGGCCACCGACCTGGGCATCTCGGGCTCGGGCTTCTTCGTGGTGACCGAGCGGGCCGAGGGCCTGAACCCCACCGACACCCGGCTGTTCACCCGCGCCGGCGCCTTCCGCCTGGACGAGATGGGCTACCTGAAGAACACGGCCGGTCACTATCTCCAGGGCTGGCCGGTGGACAGCGAAGGCAACATCAACACCGATCCCTCGGACCTGAACCGCCTGCGCTCCATCAATGTGGGCACGGTCGGCGGCACCGCCGAGGCCACCACCCGGGTCCAGCTGAACGCCAACCTGCGGTCCAGCCAGGCGGTGTCGGCGGAGGCCCTGGCGGCCGCAACCGCCAGCCCCGGCGCCTACGATCCCGCCACCAACTCCATGGCCATGTGGGATCCGGACCTGGGCACCGGCGTGAAGCCCGACTTCGAGCTGACCATTCCGGTGTCGGACTCCAAGGGCGGCCAGCGCAGCCTGGCGGTGTCGTTCCTCAAGAGCGACACGCCCAACCAGTGGTACGCGGAAATCCGGGCCATTCCCGCCAGCGACGTGGTCACCGGGGCGGGCCTGACCAACGGCCAGCTGCGCTCCGGCCTCGTCGCCTTCACCCAGGACGGCCGCCTGGACGTCCCGGCCATGCAGGCCCTGGGCGCCGCGGCCCTGTTCGATGATCCCGAGAACGCCAGCCTGACCTTCGGCGCCTCCGACAGCGGCGCGCCGGCCGCCGGCGAATTCCGGTGGGCGGACAGCCTGGGCATCGACGACCAGACGGTCAGCTTCGACCTGAACGCCTCCGCCGGCGGCCTGACCCAGTACGACAGCGCCTCGGTGGTGCAGGCGACCCTGACCAACGGCACCGCCTTCGGCAATCTGACGGACATCCAGATCGACGAGGAAGGCTCGGTCACCGCCATTTTCGACAACGGGGTCATGCGCCGCATCGCCCAGGTGGCCCTGGCCACCTTCCCCAGCCCGGACAGCCTGCAGCCGGTGAACGGAAACGCCTATTCCGTCAGCCAGGCGAGCGGCACCTACAACCTGAAGACTCCGGGCTCGGGCGGGGCCGGCTTCATCGGCGCCTCGCAGCTGGAAGCCTCGACGGTGGACCTGTCCACCGAGTTCACCGGCCTGATCACCACCCAGCGCGCCTACTCGGCGTCGTCGAAAATCATCACAACCGCCGACCAGATGCTGGAAGAGCTGCTGATGATCAAACGCTGATACGCTGGCAAGTAATCGTTAGAGTCGATGAATCATTGCCTAAGCAAACCGGGCGGAATCCCTCTGGAAACGGCGGATTTTATCTTTCCGTTCACCACGGCGCTTAAGCGGCCTTTTAGGGCGGCGGCCTATGCTCATGACCGTGATGGTGACGTACGAGGCTCAAGCCCATGCTGAAAGAACAGCGCCTAAATAACCGCGGCGAGAAGTATGTGGTGGGCCCGACGGGCACCCCGCTGACCCTCGCCGACCTGCCGCCGCCCAACACCGATCGTTGGGTCATCCGCCGCAAGGCGGAGGTGGTCGCCGCCGTGCGCGGCGGTCTGATCTCGCTCGAGGACGCCCTCGAGCGCTATCGCCTGACCGCCGAGGAATTCATCGCCTGGCAGAAGGCGATCGACAAATGGGGCATGCAGGGCCTGCGCACCACGCGCATCCAGCATTACCGCCAGTAGTCGCGGGTTTCTCCGAAGGTTTCAGGGCCGCGTCCGCAAGGGCGCGGCCCTTTCCTTTGGCCGGAGCCTCGAATTCTCCGTCTTTAGCCCCTAAATGGCGCCCATGACCCTGATGGAGCCCGCCTGCCCCGTGCCTGACATCGCCCCCATGTCGTCGCAAGCCGACATGGACGCGGCGGTCGCGGCCGCGCGCGCGGCGGTGGGCCTGCCCGCGGGCGCGCGGGTGGTGGCGGCCATGTCCGGCGGGGTGGACTCCACCGTGGTGGCGGCCCTGCTGGCCAGGGCCGGCTATGACGTGGTGGGCGTGACCCTGCAGCTCTACGACCACGGCGCGGCGCTCAAGAAGAAGGGCGCCTGCTGCGCCGGACAGGACATCCACGACGCCCGCCTGGCGGCCGAGATGATCGGCATCCCCCACTATGTGCTGGACTATGAAAGCCGCTTCCGCGACGCGGTGATCGACCAGTTCGCCGACAGCTATCTGCGCGGCCAGACGCCGGTGCCCTGCATCCGCTGCAACCAGACGGTGAAGTTCCGCGACCTGCTGGACGTGGCCCGCGACCTGGGCGCCGAGGCCATGGCCACGGGCCACTATGTGCGCCGCGCCGCCGTCGGCAATCGCGCCCAGATGCGCAAGGCCGTCGATCACTCGCGCGACCAGTCCTATTTCCTGTTCGCCACCACGGCCGATCAGCTGGACTACCTGCGCTTCCCCCTGGCCGATCTGGAAAAGCCCCAGGTGCGCGGCGTCGCCGCCGGACTGGGCCTGAAGATCGCGGCCAAGCCGGACAGCCAGGACATCTGTTTCGTGCCCACCGGCGACTACCGCACCCTGATCGACCGGCTGCGGCCGCAGGGGCGCGAGGCCGGCGAGATCGTGCACATGGACGGCCGCGTGCTGGGGACCCATTCGGGCATCACCGACTACACCATCGGCCAGCGGCGGGGCCTGAACGTGGCGGTGGGCGAGCCCCTGTTCGTGGTGCGGCTGGAGCCGGAGACCCGCCGGGTCATCGTCGGCCCGCGCGAGGCGCTGCTGACCGCGTCCCTGACGCTGGAGGAAACCAACTGGCTGGGCGACCAGGCCTCCATCGAGGAAGCGGCCCGCGACGGCGCGCCCGTTCTGGCCCGCGTGCGCTCGACCCGCGACCCGTCCCCCGCCCGCCTGGCCCTGCAGGACGACGCGGTGGCCGTGGTGTTCGACGAGGGCGAGGAAGGCGTGGCGCCCGGCCAGGCCTGCGTCCTCTATGATCCCGCCGATCCCGACCGCCTGCTGGGCGGCGGTTTCATTCGGGACACGACGGCGGTGGCGGTCTAGCCTCCGGCTCACCCCGGCCTTCGCCGGGGTGAGCGGCTATGACTAGCGTTCGGCCGACGCGATCCGGTCCAGCACGGGCATCATCTCGTCCCGCAGCATGGGGGCCAGCGTGCGGGCGTAGGTCGCGCCGAAATGGTGGGTGTCGTGATAGACCATCACATTGCCCACCACCGGCGGACAGGTGGTCTCGTCACAGAAGAAGCGCGAGAAATCGAGCGGATACAGGCCCTCGATCCCGGTCACCTGAAGCGTCGGGTTCTCCGGCGACAGCAGGTCCGCCCGCGCCCGTGAGCAGCGCGCGGCGTCGCGGCCGAACCGCTCCACGCATTCCGCCACGTCGAACTGGAACCAGGGCGTGTCGCGCATGCCGATGATGGGGACGCCCAGCGCCTCCAGCTCGCGCCAGCGGTCCACGTAGCCCGGCGCCACCTCGTCGGCGGCGTATTCGCCGCGCGTGGTGGTGGTGAACACCGCGTCGGGGCGGATGCGCGCCAGCTCGGCCATGACGTTGCGGTTCCACACGGCGCAGGACGGCGGCTCGTGCGGCTCCGGGGTCTCGCGGAACAGGCAGGCGCTCTTGGTGAAGATCATCAGCTTCCAGTCCGAGCCCTCCACCGCCCCCAGCAGGGCCGGGAACCACTGGGTCACGTGCGAGCCGCCCACCACCGCAAGGGTGTAGGGGGCGTCCGGGTCGCCATAGACGCAGCCCGGCGTGGCGGTCCCGGTCTCGGACTGGTGGCAGCCGTTGTCGTACAGCTCGGGCCGGTCGGCGCGCACGGTGAACGGGCCGGGGGTCACCGGCGCCTCGGGGATGTCGCGGCCGAAGGCGGCGGCGCCGGGGAAGGCCTCCGCATCCGCCAGCCGGGCCCACTCGGCGCGGGCCTGGAATTTGGCGTAGCCGATCCAGCCTGCGGCGACCCCGCCGGCCACGGCCACGGCGGCGGCCCCGGCGATCAGGATGCGCCACGGCCTGGCGTCGCTGAGATACCGCGTCGGACCCTCGATGAAGCGCAGGGTCAGGTCGGCCGCGAG
>JBALUZ010000159.1:0-6076 GCA_036963825.1 Brevundimonas sp. | reverse complement strand
CCCGGCGCGATCAGGATCTCGTCCTGGATGCGCCAGGTGTGGAACAGCGAGATGTTGAAGCGGCCCTGCCCGGGCTGCATGCCGCCGGGGCCGCGCCCGCCGCGTCCGCCGCCGCGCATCCCGCCGCCGCCCGGTGGCGGTCCGTCCGCTCCGGGACCGTCGGGACGGCCGCCGCCCTCGCCGCGCGGTCCGCGTCCGCGCTGCGGAGCCGGGGCGTCGGCCTGGCCGAAGGTGCGCGAGAAGGTGAAGCCGGTGCGCAGATCCTGGCGCTCCACCTCGGCGAAGCTGACCGGCCGCGCGTCCACAGCGACCAGGGTTCCGTCGTCGTCGCGGGTGAAGCGATCCGGCAGGGCGGCCTCCAGCGCGGCGGTGACGGCCGGGAAGCCGTTGACCTCGTTCTCGATGGAGGTGCGGGTCCAGGTGGAGGTGATGCGGAGCTGTTCGTCCTCCAGCGGCTGCCAGTTGACGCCCGCGTTCCAGACCGAGCGGGTCGCCGCCTCCAGGTCGGGGTTGCCGCCGGTGGTGCGGGTGACCAGCACCGTTTCTCCGGTGGAGAAGTCGAAGACGGCGGTGTTGGGGGTGGCGATGACCGGATCGTTCAGCTGGGCGATGGTCGGCGCCTGGTCCTGACGGGTGTAGCCGGTCAGGAACGACAGCCGCTCCACCGGGCTCCAGTTCAGGTTCGCGCCGAGGGTGTTCAGCCCGCCGAAGTCGGACACGTCTTCATACCCTACGTTCAGATTGAGGGAGAGGTCGCCCGGCAGGGACGGGTTCTCCTCGTCCATCTCGAACAGGGGAATGTCGAAACTGGTCTGGGCGTTCAGACGGTCACGGGACAACTCGCGCGCGGTTTCCTCGTCGGCGCGCAGCGACCAGGATTCCAGGGTCTGGCGGTCAGCGCCCAGGGTGAAGGTGGAGCGCAGGTCGCCGGCGGGCAGCTCGGTCAGCGGGCCGTTGAACACCGCCTCGGCGCTGTAGCGGCTGGTCACCGAGTTCGCCAGATCGTCGGGCCGGCGGGTGAAGTCGGCGCCGGTCAGCGGGCCGAAGGGCGTGGCCGTCGGATCGCCCGCCTCCAGCCGATCCTCATAGGAGGCGACGTCGAAGCCCCGTCCCGTGACGGTGTCCCGTTCGGTGCGGGTGTATTCGCCATTGACGCTCCAGCGCCAGTCGTCGCCGATGAAGCCGTCCAGCAGCACCCCCAGCTCGGCCTGCAGGGTGTCCGTTCGGGTGCTCAGCGCCTCGGGGGCATCGAGGAAGCGGTAGAGGGTCACGTCCTGCGAGAAGGGCGAGCCGCCGACGCCCGACGGCACGGTCAGGGCCAGGCCCGGCAGACCGTTGAACCGCTCGCTGGTTTCGTCTTCCAGGCTGGCGCTGAGGGTGGCCTGGACGTCGCCGGGCAGGCCGCGCTTGAGGGTGGCGGAGATGGAGTTCTGCTCGGTCTCAGGCTGCAGGGTGCGCCAGTCACTGAGGTTGCCGGTCCGGAGGGGGCCATAGGCGTCGGCGAAGTCCGCGAGGCTGGTTCCGCCCAACGGCACGGGGGCGACGAGAGCGGTCTCGCCGACCAGGCCCGAGAAGGCCGGGTCGATCTCGTCGCCGAACGTCGGCGCCGAGATGTTGCCGATGAGGTCGTAGGGGGTCGAGCCGGGCTCACGGACGATGTCGCGCTCGGTCTCGAACAGGGCGGCATCGCGCTCGTGTTCGATGTCGAAGGACCAGCGGTTGTCGCCGTCGATGCGCAGGATGTCGGCCTCGACCTCGTGGCCCGGACGGCCGCCGGCGGTGGGCCCGCGCAGCTCAATCTCGGCGGTGGTGGAGCGGAAGGGGTCCTTGAGGATGAAGTTCACCACGCGCTGATCGGCCCGATAGCCGAACTGCAGGGCCACCTCCTCGGGCAGGACCTGGACCCGCTCGATGGCTTCGGACGGCAGGCCGCGGATCTCGCGGAAGCCCGAGATGCGCCGGCCGTTGACCAGGAAGACGGGCGAACCGCCCCGGGAGCTGGTGGTGACCGGCTCCAGAAACTCCAGCAGCTGGGCGATGTCCGAGGCGCCGTAGGCCTGGATGTCGGCGGCGTCCAGCTCCAGTTCGGGCGCGATGTCCGTCTGCACCTCACCCCTTTGGCGGGGGGCGGTGATGACCAGCCCGGCGACCGAGGTGACGCCGTCCTCGTCCGTCCAGGTCTCCTCCTGTCCGGGATCCTGAGCGGCGGCCAGGTCCTGGGGGACGTCGGCGGCCTGAATGAGCAGCGCGGCCAACCCGGTCAGGGCGGTGGTCGAGAGAGACATGGGCGTATCCGGTCTGGGGAGGCGCGCGGGGGCGGGCGTCTTGGCAGAGCCTTGGTCCGACGCCCCCGTCGTTCACTGACCGTATAACGCACCAGCCACGACATTCCGTCGCGGGTGTTTTCGATATTCGCCCGTCGTCACGCCGGGCCCGGAGGCCGCCGTCAGCCGGCTTCCTTCAGCACGCCTTCCAGACCCTGTTCGCGCACCTTGCGATAAAGGGTGGAGCGGCCGATGCCCAGGCGCCGGGCGATCTCGGACATGTGGCCCGCATAGACCTCGATGGCGTGCTGGATCAGGTCCCGCTCGATGTCCTCCAGGGTGCGCAGGTGGCCCTTGTCGTCGATGATGCGCACCGGGGCGTCGGGCAGGGCCAGATCGGACAGGCCGTGCTCCGCGCGCGGGTCGTCAGACGCGCCCCCGGTTTCGGGCATGGGCGCGGCGACGCCGGAGATGGCGGGGAAGTCGTGGGGCTGCAGCCACGGGCCGTCGGCCAGCACGATGGCGCGATAGACCGCGTTCTCCAGCTGGCGCACGTTGCCGGGCCACTCGAAGGCGGTCAGCAGGGCCAGGGTGTCCGGCGCGGCGCCGGCGACCCGCTTGCCTTCCTCGGCGTTGAAGCGGGCGATGAAGTGGTCGATCAGGGCCGGGATGTCCTCGCGCCGGGTGCGCAGGGCGGGGGCCTCGATGGGGAAGACGTTGAGGCGGTAGAACAGGTCCTCGCGGAAGGCGCCGGCCTTCACCTGGGCCTCGGGGTCGCGGTTGGTGGCCGAGACGATGCGCACGTCCACCTTGACCGGGCGCTTGGCGCCGACCGGGTCGATCTCGCTTTCCTGAAGGGCGCGCAGCAGCTTGACCTGCATGTCCAGCGGCAGCTCGCCGATCTCGTCCAGGAACAGGGTGCCGCCGTCCGCCTCGCGGAACTTGCCGAGGGTCTTGTCGACCGCGCCGGTGAAGGCGCCCTTCTCGTGGCCGAACAGGATGGATTCGATCAGGTTGGCGGGCAGGGCGCCGCAGTTCACCGCCACGAAGGGCTTGCCGGCCCGGTCGCTGGCCCCGTGCAGGGCCCGGGCGATGACTTCCTTGCCGACGCCGCTCTCGCCGGTGATCAGCACGGGGATGTTGGATTTCGCCGCGCGGGCGCCCAGCGACTTGACCATGCGCATGGGGGCGCTGTCGCCCACCAGATCGTCGAAGGAGGTGCGGCCCGAGACCTGACGCTTCACCCGGCCCACCTCGGCCACCAGATCGCCCATCTGCAAGGCGTTGCGGATGGAGATCAGGATGCGCTCGGGGCTGGCGGGCTTGACGAAGAAGTCCTGGGCCCCGGCCTGCATGGCCTTGACCACGGTGTCGATGCCGCCGGACGCGGTCAGGATGATGACCGGAACGCGCACGCCCGCGGTGCGCATCTCGGCCAGGGTCTCCATGCCCGACAGGCCGGGCATGACCATGTCCAGCAGGACCACGTCGGCGCCGCCGCCGCGGGTCATGCGGTCGATGGCCTCGCCGCCGTTCTCGGCGTGGACGACGTTGTAGCCTTCGCGGTCGAGAACCGCCTGCACCAGCCTGCGCTGGGTCGGGTCGTCATCGACGACCAGCACCGTCTTGGCCATGGGAGCCACCCTTCATCATCAACCGTACGGCCGGTCCTCATTGATCGGGACTGGCTCGTTTCGGGACGGTTTTAGGCCGAAGGGGGTGAAGATCGGGTTTAAGGGGTGCAGTCGATGCTGGGGGTGAGGGGGACGCGGGTTCCTTCCACCGTCAGGTCCGGCAGGGACGATGGGGCAAGCCTCACACCGTCGCGTAACAGGTCCCGCGCATCCAGCCTTCCGGAGCGGCAGGCGTTGACATTATAGCTTCCGACTTCCCGCCAGCCGTCGTCGGTCTGTTGATAGACCGCCAGACGGTGGGCATTGGACAGCAGCCATTCCGTCTGGCCGTCGCCGTCCATATCCCGCGCGACGCCGACGCATTCCTCCGAGCCCCGACAAGTCAAACGCAGTTCGCCCGGCTCGCCGCCAGCGAACAGATCGTCGGGCACAGGGCTGGAGCCGGGGAGCGCTTCGACGCTGAGCTCCGGAGCCGGGCGGTCGACCGTGTAACGGTTCTCGACGTCGCGCACCTCGCCGGCCCGCCGCGCGACTTCGGCGTCCTCCGACGCGGCCAGCCGGTCCAGCGCCTCGCGGCCCGAACGGCCCGCGTCGAAGCGCAGGAAGGCGTAGTCGAAGTCCTCGGCGGAGACCCGACCGGTCTCGAGCCGGCGCATCTGGTCGGCGACGGACAGGCGGGCGGGGTCGGCCAGGGGGGTGAACAGGGCCAGGATGGCGACGACGGCCACCAGGCCGCCGATGATGTTGGTGCGTTCCAGCAAGCGCATCCACGGGCCGGGCAGGACGGCGGCGATGGCGTAGCCGACGGCGTGGACCGCCCCCACCAGCACACAGGCGGCGGCGATGATGCGCTCGGGCGTCAGGCCGTGCTGGCCGATGCGCAGGGAGACGCCCCACAGGGCCAGGCCGATCAGGGGGACCAGCAGCACGCCCGCGATCCGCGCCGCCCACCGCAGCACCACATTCGGGGCGCCGTCCGGCTCGCCGTCCTGATAGGCGGCGTTGATGAGGATGATCAGGGCCGCCGCCGCCGACAGCATCAGACCCGTGCCATAGCCCTCATCCCACAGGCGGCCCACGCCCGCGAAGGGCAGGGCCAGGATGAAGGCGGCGGTGATCAGGGTCATCACCGGCATCAGCCAGGACAGCAGCATCAGGGCCACGGTGCGCACGCCCCGGATCAGGCCGTCCTTCACATCGGTCAGGTGCACCGCCGCCGAGAAGGCCAGGGTGGTGACCGGAATGGAGAACCATTCCTCGGCGATCAGGTCGCGCAGGAAATCCAGCCCGATGACGCTGAACAGCCCGGCGCCCAGGAACAGCAACAGCCAGAAGGCGCCGGTGAACGCCACCGACAGGGCCAGCTGCACGCCCGCCTTCCACGCCGTGTCGAAATAGGCGGGATAGGGGGCGAGCCACCGCCGCGCCCGATCGGCGGGCAGGATCAGATGGTGGGCGATGAACAGCATGACCGCCGAGGCCATGAAGACCACGGGCGAGGCCAGGGGCTCGTTCAGCCCGTCGGGCCGCACCCCCCAGGTCACGCTCCACCAGCCCATGAGGGTCAGCACCGCCGCCGCCGTCACGCCCCAGATCAGCAGGGTCCTGAGCCGCATCCGGCCGACGGCGCCCAGCAGGACGACCGGCAGCCAGGCGAACACCAGCACCAGCGGCGCGAACAGGCCGGGGACCGTCGCGGGCCACGACCGATGCTCGATCGCGAGATAGAGGCCCAGCAGGGCCGCGCCCTGGATCAGGCCGATGGCCAGCCGGGCCCAGCCCAGCCGCCGGGCGTTGGGCTCGCGATCCGTCGTCTCGTTGGCGCCGAAGATGGTCATGACGTTCCCCCGTCTTTCGGGCGCATCTGGCCTGAAATCGGCGCGAAGCGGAAGGGGATTGACGGGAACGCGGTTGCGCCCCGCCGCGCGCGCCCCCACACCTTGGGCCATGAACACCCCCTTCAAGCCCGATGCGGCCCCGACCGAAGCGACCCAGGAAGCGCCCCTGTGGGACTTGTCCGACCTTTACGTCTCGCCCACGGACGACCGGGTGGCGGCGGATCTGGAGGCGGGGCGCAAGGCGACCGCCGGGCTGAACGCGCTGGAAGGCCAGCTGGAGGCGGCGCGGGCCGATGCGGCGACGCTGGGCCAGCGGCTGGACACGGCCATCACCCTGTAT
>JBALUZ010000158.1:0-6241 GCA_036963825.1 Brevundimonas sp. | reverse complement strand
GTCTATGACCCGGAGGGGTTGCTCGCCAGCGTGCCCGCCACGGTCAATGTCCTGGTCGGGGTGCTGGCCGCACGGCTGGTCGTCGCAGAGCGGACGGGGGCGCTGCCGGCGTTCGGCGTTCTCGCAGCCGCGCTGGTCCTCTCCGGCCTGGCGCTGGACCTGGTGATGCCGATCAACAAGCCCCTGTGGACTCCGCCCTTCGCTCTGCTGAGCAGCGGTCTGGCGCTGGCTGCCTTTGTCGCGCTGGTGGCCGCGGCCCGGTGGCCGGGGGTGCGACCCGCGGCCGCGCCCCTTCGCGTCCTGGGCGGCAACGCCATGCTGGCCTTCATCCTGTCCCAGCTCCTGGGTGTCGTCGGGGCCCTGTCGCTGCTGCCGGGCGACCAATCCCTGCAGGGGTGGGGCTTCCAGACGGCGCAGGTGTGGATCGCCGACCCGGTGCTGGCGTCCTTCGCCTGCGCCCTGGCGGTGCTGGGCCTGATCCTCGCGATCCTCTATCCTCTCGATCGGCTCGGCTGGCGTCTCAAGCTCTGAGCCCCACAGAGGTGCCTGATGATCGACAGTTCCCGTTCGGCCCGTCGCGGACCGGGGTCTCAGCCTTGACCCAGGACTGGACCGGAACCGGCAAGGTGCGCGCCCGCGAACAGGGCGGCGCCGTCGAGATCATGATCGACGGCCTCACCACCCAGGCCAAATACTACAAGCCGCTGGTCTATGAGTTCATGCGCAAGGAATGGACCTCGCGCCCGTCATGGGGCGACTTCGCCGTGGACATCCGCATGGAGCACGTGGGCGAGCCGCCGCACATCGATCTGGACAACCTGGCCAAGGCCCTGCTGGACGCCATCAAGGGCTATCTGTTCCACGACGACGCCCAGGTGGCCCGCCTGCTGGTGGAGCGCCACGAAGGCGAGCGCGAGCGCATCACCATCGCCGTGCGGCCGCGCTGATCCGGCGTCAGCCTTCCGGATACCGCTCGAAACTGGGCAGGTCGTCCAGATGACCCATCCAGCCGATCCGTTCGGCCGTCTGGATCTGGCCGCCCAGCGGAATGGAATCCGGATCATCAAGAGTCGCCGACTGCACATCGATCATGCCGGGAAACACCGTCTCGTTGGTGTAGAACAGCCCGGTCCCGCAAATGCCGCAGAACATCCGTCGGGCGTGCGCCGACGAGGCGTAGGTCCGGAGATCACCTGTGATGGTCACCTGGTCCGCCGGCGCCATGGCCCAGGCCACCGCCGGCGCGCCGCTGGCCTTGCGGCAGTCGGTGCAGTGACACAGCGCGTGGTGCGCCACCTCGCCTCTCATGTCGTACCGCACTGCGCCGCAGTGACATCCGCCCGTGGCCATGCCCGTCCTCCCGCTTCATGTTCATGGTATGTTCGCATGAAAGGGCCCGTCGCGCCAGCGAAAACGCGCGGCGGACGAACCGATCGGAAGGGGCGCAGGCGTCCGGGGGCGTCCGCCTATTTCTTGCGGAACTGGTCCAGCGAAACGACCTTGGGGCCGTCGTCCACGGGCGGCGCCGGGGTCTCGGGCTCATCGTCCGGCTCCGTAGGCGTCTCGGGCGCCTCGAACTGAAGCAGGAACTGGACGCTGGGGTCATAGAAGCGCACCACAGCCTCCCACGGCGTCGACAGCTTCTTGGGCTGGCCGCCGAATTTCAGCAGCACCGAGAAGCCGTCATCATCGATGGTCAGGTCCCAGTACTGGTGCTGCATCACGACGGTGATTTCGTCCGGGTACTTCTCGGACACGTCCGGAGGCACGGAGACGCCTTTCGCCCGGGTCTTGAAGGTGATGTAGAAATGGTGGTCGCCCGGCAGGCCCTCGGGCATGGCGGCCCGCTCGAGGGCGGCGCGCACAACCCCTCTCAGGGCGTTCTGGGCCATGGCCTCGTAGCCCATTTCGTCACGCACCGGCGTCTCAGCCATTTCGTCTCCGCAAGCCCGAAGGGTCCGCCTGACCCGTGTGGCGGAGTGATAGCGGCGGCGGCGGCGCGGCGAAAGTTGAATTCAGGGTAAAGTGGGAGGCTTCTGTTGCCAGGCGCCTCCCGGGCCCCGCCTGAGGATCTGAACCCTCAGGACTTAGGTCGGAAATGCCGGAACCGCATTACGCGGCGACAGCGTATTCCTCAGCGAAGTTATCGTTCGCAGGTAGTTTAAAGGCCCGATGCGCTGGGCCAACACGAGCGAAAGCAATCTTCTTTACACGTCCGTCGATGCTAGTCGGCCCCATGCTGCCTCCGCCGATAACACGGGCAAGAAGATGGTGGAGCCGCCGGGAATCGCACCCGGGTCCGGTCCGCTTATTACAAGCGCGTTTATCGCCATAGTCCGGGCGAACCCGGACAGACCCAATATAGGGCTTGTGCGCCGGAGATCAACGCCCGGCCCTGAGCGGGTCAGCCGCCCGGGTTGGCCAGGTCTTCCGTCGGAAGGGCGTCGCCGCGGTTGTAGCGGTCCAGGCCCTCCACGGCGTTCTCCCGGATTTCGGTCCACTGGGCGCGGGTCAGGCAGACCCGCTGGGGCCGGTTGCTGCCGATCACCCGCTGGCGCCGGCAGATCAGGCGCTCCTGTTCCGCCGTGCGCGCATCGGCCTCGGTTTGCTCGGGCTGCGGCTGGGCTTGCGGCTGCTGGGGCTGCTGCTGGGACGTGCTGAAGACGACGATGGCGGCCAGGGCGGCGATCAACATGTGAGGGAACCTTCCAACTGAGAGCCGACGCTATCTTGGAAACTCCGCGCCACGCAAGACGATTTGCACGGGCCGGGCGGGTTCGACGCAGCGGGGCTCGCGGTCCTCAGCCCGACGCCACCCGCCGCCAGTCCGGCGTCTGGTTCCTGAACCATGTCAGCTGGCGCTTGGCGTAGTTGCGGGTGGCCTGGCGCATGATGTCCAGGGCGTCGTCCAGCGACAGCTCGTCCCGAAGCAGGGCGCTCAGTTCGCGCACCCCGACCGCTTTCATGATCGGCAGGCCGTGGGGCAGGTCCCGCGCCATCAGGGCGCGCACTTCCTCCAGGGCGCCGTTGGCCATCATCACGGACACGCGCGCGTCGCAAGCGGCGTAGAGAGCGGCCCGGTCCGGCTCCACCACCAGGGCCTCATAGCTGCCCGGCCCCAGGATCGGCCGGGTGTCGGCGCGCAGGGCCGACAGGGGCCGCCCGGCCACCTGCGCCACCGCCAGCGCCCGCACCAGCCGCTGCCGGTCGCCCCGTTCGATGGCGGCCTCGGCGGGGGCGTCCACCGCAGCCAGCGCCTGCCGGAACGCCGTCTCCCCCTCGGCGGGGAAGCGGTCGTCAAGCTCGGCGCGAAGCCCCGGCGGCACCGGCGGAATGTCGGCCAGGCCGCGGGTCAGGGCGCTGAAATACAGGCCTGTCCCGCCCACGAAGATCAGGGGCCGCCGCGCCGGGCCGTATGCGTTCAGCAGGCCCTCTGCGGCCCGCAGCCACTTGCCCACCGACCAGGCGTCCGTCGCGTCCGCCACGCCGTACAGCCGGTGCTCCGCCCGGGCTTCCTCTTCCGGCCCCGGGCGGGCGGTCAGCACGCGCAGGTCGGCGTACAGCTGCTGGCTGTCGGCGTTGATGATCACGGCGTCGGTCTCGCGCGCCATGTCCAGCGCCAGGCGGGACTTGCCCGAGGCGGTGGCGCCCCCGATCAGGGTCACGGGGGCGATCGGCGCTTGGTTCTGGGCCATGACACCCGATATGACGGCGCACGCCCCGTCCGCAACCCGCCGGAGAGACTCCTTGCCCGACCGCGCCGCCGTCATCGCCGCCCTGGACGCCGTCACCGACCCGAAAAGCGGGCAGGGGCTGATGGCCGCCGGGCTGGTGCAGGGGCTGGTGGTGGCCGGCGACCGCGCCGGCTTCGCCCTGGAGGTCCCGGCCGGCGACACGGCCCTGTACGCCCCCGTCCGCGACGCGGCCGAGACGGCCCTGAAAGCCATCCCCGGCATGGCCCGCGTCTCGGTGGTCCTGACCGCCGAGGCTGTGGCCGCGCCGCCGCCGCGCCGCCGTACGGCCAGCCTCTCGCCCCAGGCCGTGGACCAGGGCCGCCCGAAGGCCCCGGTTCCCGCCGAACGCCCCGCCCATGTGCGCCGGGTGCTGGCGGTGGCCAGCGGCAAGGGCGGGGTGGGCAAGTCCACCGTGGCGGTGAACCTGGCCTGCGCCTTCGCCGCCCGGGGGCTGCGTGCGGGCCTGCTGGACGCCGACGTCTACGGCCCCTCGGCCCCCACCATGCTGGGGATGGCCGGCAAGCCCGCCTATGAGGACGGCGCCATGGTCCCGCACGAGGCGTGGGGCCTGAAGGCCATGTCCGTGGGCCTGCTGATGGCGGCGGACGACGCCATGATCTGGCGCGGCCCCATGGCCAGCCAGGCCATCACCCAGATGCTGACCCAGACCCGCTGGGGCGCCGAGGACCAGCCGCTGGACGTGCTGGTGGTGGACCTGCCGCCCGGCACCGGCGACGTGCAGCTGACCCTGATCCAGAAGACGCCCCTGGACGGCGCCGTCATCGTCTCCACCCCGCAGGAGGTGGCCCTGGCCGACGCCCGCCGCGCCAAAACCCTGTTCGACCGCGTCAAGGTGCCCACCCTGGGCCTGATCGAGAACATGACCGGCGACGTCTTCGGCAAGGGCGGCGCAGAGGCGGAGGCGGCCCGTCTGGGCGTGGACTTCCTGGGCGACATCCCCCTGGACGCCGCCCTGCGCCAGTCCGGCGACGCCGGGCGCCCGCTCATGGCCGGCGCCCCGCAAGGTCCGGCGGCCCGGCGCTTCGCCGAGGTGGCCGAACGCCTCGCCCGCGCCCTGGCCCTCGACACCTGACCGGCTCTTGCACCGGGCGGCGGCGGCTCTAGTTTCGCCCCATGCTGAACGCCACCCGCCGCCTCGTCGCCGAACCCGGCCTGCGCCACCCCGAGCGCGATGCGCTGCTGGACGTCATCGCCGTTCTGGGAGCGCCCGCGGACGCCGAGGCCCTGCTGCCGGTGTTCATGGACGCGCCGGACGACCGGCACGACCTGGTCGACCTGCTGGTCCGCCTCGGCGACTCGCCCATGGCCGAGCGGCTGCACGCGGCCTTCGTCGCTGACGACGCCCTGAAGCCCGGCGCGCCCCATGATCTGCTGTGGGCCTTCGGCTGGGCCGGCATGGCGCAGACCCGGCCCATGCTGTTCCGCTACGCCGTGGAGGGCGACTGGCACGAGTCCACGGCCGCCGTCCTAGGCCTGCTCCACCTGCCGCTGGACGGCCTGGAGGACGACATCCGGCAGGCCGCCGCCGCCGGTTTGGGCAAGTCGCTGTTCCGGGAGTATCTGCCGGCCCTCGTGGGCCGCATCGGGGATGCGGAGCTGATGCACCGCCTGATCGCCGACGCCCGCCAGCACGCCTCCACCGACTGCCTCGCCGGCATTCTGCTCGGCGCGGCCCTGCTGGGGCCGCCCGGCCGCGCCGTGTTCGAGGACATGGTCTGGGATCTGTCGCTGGAGTCCGGCTTGATGCAGGCCCGGGCCGCGGCCATGGGCATGGATCTTCTGGGCATCACCGTCTCGGACCTGACCGGCTGGCTGCGGACCCGCATCGCCGAGGCGCCGGAGACCGTCGAACACTGGCACTTCTCGACCCTGCGCGAGATCGTTCTGTGTCATCTCAGCAGCCCGCCGTCCTCCAGCCCTCTGCGCTTCATGCCGCCGCGCCGGGAGCGGTTGATCGATGTCTGGCGAGCGGTTGCGGGCGAGGACATCCTCGGCGAGGACGGGCTGGCCGCGATCGCGGACCGCATGGTCGGCGCCGAGGCCGCATGGATTCGCGACGAGTTCACAAGTCTTGAGCAGCGCATCGTGATGCAGGTCCATCGCGAAGCCATGCTGGCCGAGCTCCCGCGCATTACCACACCTTAAGCCTCTGGCCTTTTTTCCGCCGCTTCCTATCTGGATGACCCGGCGTCAGGTTTCGTTCACCGATCGTTGTTCGTTTATGGGCGATGCTGGCATTTCAGGAGGGCGGACAATGGACCCGAGAGTGATCGAATGGATGGCCAACCGGCCGCGGGTCGGCGTGCCGACGCTGTTCCTGTGGCGCGCCACCTGGATCATCGCCGTGATCGGCGCCCTGGGCCTGCTCGGCGCGGCGCTGTCGCTGGGCGTCTTCGGCGTGGGCGGCCATGACCTCGGCGGCCGCATCTCCATCGGCGCGATGCTGGCCTTCGGCGGCCTGATGATGTTCTCCATCGGCTCGCTGG
>JBALUZ010000157.1:0-6306 GCA_036963825.1 Brevundimonas sp. | reverse complement strand
CGCGACCGCCGCCTTGCTGGCGCTGTGTCTCGCCCAGGGCCTGGGCCTGATTTCGCCGAAGCGGTTCGCCCAGCTCGTGGGCGGCGCAGCGGGCGGAATCGCCCTCGTCAGCGCCGGCGTCTGGCTCGCGGAGGGCAGCGCCCATGGCTGAGGAACGCCTGACGGAGGACCCCCTCTTCCTCGCCTGCACCCGCCCCGCCATGGTCATGGGGGTGCCGATGGAGGCCATGGGGGTCAACGTCATCCTCTCCGGCGTGGTGTTTCTCATCGGCGGGAGCCTGCTTTACCTGCTCGTCGCCCCGGCCCTTCACCTGGTGTTCCGCGCAATCTGCCGCGCCGATCACAACGCCTTCCGCCTCCTCTTCGTCTACGTCGACACCAAGGGCCGCTGCCGCAACGGCGCGCTGTGGGGCGGCAGCTCCGTGTCGCCTCTGCCCGTCGTGCGCCGTTACGTCGTCGCGGAGCTGCGCCGTGGCTGACGGCGTCGCCTCCCGGTCGCGTCTGCGCCGCGAGACCGAAGTTCGGTCCCACCTCCCCTATGCGCGCCATGTGAACGACCACGTCGTCGCCCTCGACAGCGGCGCGCTCATGATGGTCTTCCAGGTCGCGGGCGCGAGTTTCGAGACGGCCGACGCGCGCGACCTCAACGATTGGCATCTCAAGCTGAACCAGGCGTGGCGAAACCTCGCCGACGAGAGGCTGGCGGTCTGGCATCATATCGTTCGGCGGGAGGTTCCCCCGGAACCTTCCCGAGGCCATCGATCAGCGTTCGCGGCCGGCTTGGCCGCCGACTACGACGCTCAAATGTCGGACCGGCGGCTCTGGGTCAACGAGTTGTTCGTCACCCTCGTGCTGCACCCTGGCCGCGACGGAGCCGATCGCGCCGCCGCCATGATGCGACGCCTGCGTCAGGCGGGACGCGACGACGGCGAGGCGATGGTCGCGCAGGTTCGGCGGCTCGAGGAGGCGGGTCGTGATCTGGCCCAGTATCTGGATCGCTACGCCCCGCGCCGCCTCGGGCTGCACGAGCGGGGCGGTCTCTGGTTCTCGGAGCCTCTGGAGGTCGTGGGCCTGATCCTGACGGGTCGACGCTCGCCCGCGCCGCTCGTCTACGGCCACCTCGGCGCGGCCGCCTATACGATCAGGGCGATCTTCGGCCGCGAGACCCTGGAGCTGCGGGGCGCGGCCGGCGAGCGTTTCGGCGGAATCCTCGCCATCAAGGAGTACCCGGCGTCGACCCGGCCAGGCCTTTGGGACGCCCTGCTCAACGCCCGCTTCGGCTTCGTCATGTCGCAGTCCTTCGCCTTCCTGTCGAAGGCGGCGGCGCGCGCGGTGATGGAGCGCAAGCAGAACCAGATGGTGTCGGCCCGCGACAAGGCAGGCTCCCAGATCGCCGGCCTGTCTGACGCCCTGGATGATCTGGTCAGCAACCGGTTCGTGATGGGCGAACATCAGGCGTCCGTCCTGGTCCATGGCGACACCCCCGTCGCCTTGGCGGACCATCTGTCGAAGGCGCGCGCCATTCTCGCCGACTCCGGCCTGGTGGTGGCACGCGAAGATCTGGGGCTGGAGGCGGCGTTCTGGTCGCAGTTTCCGGGGGTCTTCTCCCGCCGCACCCGACCGGCTGCGATCACCTCGCGCAACTTCGCGGCGCTGGCCCCCCTGCACGCCCACCCGGTCGGCCAGGCGGACGGCAATCACTGGGGTCCAGCGGTCGCCCTTTTGCGGACGACGGCCGGTTCGCCCTTCCACTTCAACTTCCACGTCGGCGACGTGGGCCACACCTTCATCTGCGGCCCGTCGGGGTCCGGCAAGACGGTCGTCCAGAACTTCATGCTGGCGCAGCTGGAGCGGTTCGGCGCCCAGCAGATCTTCATCGACAAGGATCGCGGCGCCGAAATCTTCGTGCGGGCCAGCGGCGGGACCTATCTCGCGCTTCGCAACGGCGAGCCGACGGGCTTCGCCCCCTTCAAGGCGCTCCCGCCGTCTCCGTCCAACCGGGCCTTCCTCGTTCGGTTGATCCGCACGCTGGTCGCCCGGCCCGACGAGACCCTGTCCGTCGCCCAGGCCCGGTCGATCGACGAAGGCGTGTCGGCGCTCGAGGCGCTGCCGCGCGAACGCCGCTCCATCGCCGCCCTGCGCAGTCTACTTGGCCAGGCGGACGCCGGCGGGATCGGCGCCCGCCTGGAACGCTGGCAGAAGGGCGGGCCGCTCGGCTGGGTGCTCGACAACGACGAGGACGCGCTCAGCCTCGAAGCCCGGTTCGCTGGCTTCGACATGACCCACGTCCTGGACCACGACGAGGTTCGGACCCCGGCAATGCTCTACCTGTTCCACCGCATCACCGAGCGGGTCGACGGTCGGCGGCTGGTCCTGGACATCGACGAGTTCTGGAAGGTGCTGGGCGACGCCGCCTTCACCGATCTCGCCCAGGACGGGCTGAAGACCTGGCGCAAGCAGAACGCCTTCATGGTGTTTGGCACCCAGTCGCCGGCGGACGTCCTGCGCTCGCCGATCGCCCACGCCATCCTGGAACAGTGCGCGACCCAGATCTTCCTGCCGAACGCCCACGGTCAGGCGCGCGACTATGTCGACGGCTTCGGGCTGACGCAGGAGGAGTTCCGGCTCGTGCGCGAGGAGCTCACGCCGGAGTCCCACCGCTTCCTCGTCAAGCAGGGCCACGACAGCGTCGTCGTCGAACTGAACCTCGACGGCATGGATGACGCCCTGGCGATCCTGTCCGGCCGCGCCGGGACCGTCGGCTTACTGGACCGCATCCGCGCCGAGGTCGGCGACGACTACGCGCTCTGGCGCGCCCCCTTCCACGCCCAAAGGAGAACGTCATGACTCTTCGTCACCTCGCGTCGGGGGCCCTGGCCGGCGCCCTGCTGCTCGCCGGCCCCGCCGCCCAGGCCCAGCAGCTCGTCCACGATCCGCGAGCTCTCGGGCAGATGATCGAGGACGCCCGCACCAGCCTGCAGCAGCTCCAGGCCCTGCAGGCGCAGATCGAGGAGCAGCGGGCGCTCTTCGAGAGCCTCAACGACATCTCCGACGTCAATGGACTGGCTCAGGCGCTCGGCCTGCCCGAGGTTCGCAATCCCCTGCCCGACAGCCGGTCCCTGCGCGCCGCCGCCGAAGGCGATCTGTCGGCGCTGGGCGCCCTGGCCGAGCGGGCCGGCGCGATCCGGCGCGAGACGCGCCTTTTCACCCCGCCCGCGGGCGACCTGTCCCAGGCTGACGCCTACTACCGCGACAGCCTGGAGCGCGCCGGAGCCCGCACGGCCCGGGATCTGGCGATCGGCGAAGCCGTGGGCGAGGCGTCGGACCGTCGACTCGAGGGTCTGGAGACGCTGCGCCGCGCCCTGGACACCGCGCCGAGCGCGCGCGCCGTGATGGATCTTGAGGCCCGCCTGGCGGCCGAACAGGCTCTCATCCAGAACGAGCAACTGCGTCTTCAGGGACTCGCCGTCACCCAGGCGGCCGAGGCCCGGCTGGAGGAGCAGAGAAGCCGCGAGCGCGCCGAGGCGGCCCGGGCAGCCCGGCAGGCGACCTACGAGCGCGTGTTCCAGTGAGGCGCGGGCTTCTCTTGGGCATTGTCGCCCTCGCGGCCTGCTCCCCGCCGCCCCGCGACGCCAAGGCCTTCGCCGACGACCCGGACGCGGCTGTCCGCGCCCTCGCCGATTGCGACACCGGGACCCGCCGCCCCGACTGCGCAGCCGCGCGGGAAGGCCTGACGGAAGCCCGCCGGCGAGAGCGGATGGACGCCTACGCCCGGACATTCCGCGAGCCCTGACCATGTCGTTCCGCGTCTTCGAGCCGAGCTACGACTACATCGACGAGAGCCTCAATGTGTTCCTCGGCGACCGGCTGTCATCGGTGATCGCCCAGGTGGACGGGCCGCTGCGGGTCGCCCTGCTCCTCTATGTGGTTCTGTACGGCTTCGCCATCCTGCGCGGCGCCATCACCGAGCCGGTGAGGGATTTCGCCGTCCGCTCCATCAAGCTCGCCCTGCTCTATGCGCTGGCGACGACGACCGCCTACTCCACCTTCGTCACCGAGCCTCTGTTCACCGACCTGCCGAACGCCCTGACGCGGGCCGTCAGCGGTTCGGAGACGCCCAGCGTGGGCGCCGCGTTCGACCAGTTCTTCGCCTACGCCGCCTGGCTGGGCGAGGACATTTCGCGGGACGCCTCCGCCTTCAACCCGGCTCCCTACATCGTGGCGGCCGGCGTCTTCATCATCGGGGCGCTGGCCGCCGCCCTCGGCTTCGGGGTCGTGCTGGTGGCCAAGCTGGCCTTGGCGCTTCTCGTCACCCTTGGGCCGATCTTCATCGCCTGCGCGCTGTGGGACGCGACGCGACGCTATTTCTTCGGCTGGCTGAGCCAGGCGGTGAACTACCTCGTCCTGTTCGCCCTGATCATCGTCATCTTCCAGCTGGTCCTGTCGCTGGTGCGAGACCAGTGGGGCTCGATCCAGGGCGCCGACCCGATGATCGGCGGCCTGATCTTCATCGCCCTGTGCCTGCTAGGCGCGATCTTCTTCCTGCAGACTCCGGCGATCGCGGCGGGCATCGCCGGCGGCGCAAGCGCGGGCCTCGCCGACTTCGCCAACGCCGCCGCGCTCGGCTCGAGTTCGTCCGGACGCGCCCGGGGGCCGCAGGAGGCCAGCCGGCAGCCGCCCCGAGGCGGCGGAACCATCCGACCGAACGGAGCCTGACATGAGCCTTCGCCTGCTGCTGATCCTGAGCGCCCTGCTGGGCGGATGCGCCACCGGCCGCGCGGATGCGCCGCCGACGTGCGACGGGCGCGATCGCCGTCCCGCCAACCCCCACGGCTCGATCCTCGTCGCCTCGACGCCGGCGGCCCCGCCTGCATCCGCGGCTCAACCGAACCCATCTGAACCCTCCGCCGGGGGCTGCGCATGACCGGCGTCCCGTCCGACGAGCTGAAGCGCTATTTCAGAGAGGCGCGGCGGTGGGACCAGGATCGTCTGGCCGGCGCTTTGCGGTCTCGCGGTCTGGCCTGGACGGCGGCCGGCGTGGCGGCGGCCCTGGCGATCGCCGCGACGACGGCCGTGACCGTCTTGACCCCGCTGAAGACCAGCGAACCGTTCGTCATCCGCGTTGATCGAACAACCGGATCGGTCGACGTCGTGCGCGGCCTCTCCGCCGAGGATGGGCCGGCCCGCTACGATGAGGCGGTCAGCAAATACTTCCTGGGCCAGTATGTTCGGGCTCGCGAAGGGTATCTCGACCCGGCGGCCGAGGACGCTTTCCGTCAGGTCTCGATCCTGTCCGCCCCGGCGGAACAGCGTCGCTGGGCCGAACTCTACCGCGGCTCCAATCCCGAGAGCCCGCAGAACCTCTATGGGCGGGACGGCGAGGCCGTGGTGTCGATCCGCGCGATCGGCTTCATCAACGACAGCGTCGCCAACGTCCGGTTCCGCCGGACCGTTCGCCAGGCCCAGCAGGTCACCGAGAGCGACTGGATCGCCACGATCGCCTTCGCCTACACCCGCGCCCCGATGTCGGAGGCGGATCGGCTCCGCAACCCGCTCGGCTTCCAGGTGACGTCCTATCGCGCCGACCCGGAGGTCATCCGATGAGAACCCCGACACTCCTTCTGGCCACCGCTGTCTTGGCGACAGCGGGCCCGGCTCTGGCCCAATCGGACGGGAGCGACCGCATCCAGGAGCTCACCTACGCCCCGCATGGCGTCTATCAGGTCTCCGGCGCCTTTCGCACGGCGACCCAGATCATCTTCTCGCCCGAGGAGACGATCCGGCACGCCGCCATCGGCGACAGCGTGGCGTGGGAGGTCGCCGCGGAGGGCTCCGTCCTCTTCCTGAAGCCGCGCGAGCGACACCAGTCCACCAATCTGTTGGTCGTGACGGAGAGGGGCGGCGTCGCCCGCCATTACGTCTTCGAACTGCGGGCCCACGACCGGTCCGCCAGGGAGGCCGTCTACCAGATCCGGTTCCGGTACCCCGCCGACGAGCAGGCCCGGGCGGCCGCCGCCCTCGCGGCGTCGGCCGAGGCGGCGGAGGAACGGCTCGTCGGCCTTGAGCTTCAGGCGGGCGCCCTCGAGGGACGGCGCAACCTCGCCTATTCCGTCCAGGGGAATGCGGCGCTCCAGCCCAGCGAAGTCACCGATAACGGCCGGTTCACCGTGCTGCGCTTCCCCGGAGCCCAGCCGGTCCCCGCCGTTTTCGAAGTCGCCCACGACGGATCCGAGCGGCTCGTGCCCTATGACGTCCGCGGCGAATTCGTGGTGATCCACGGCGTGGTCGCCGGCCTGCGCCTGCGCC
>JBALUZ010000156.1:0-6340 GCA_036963825.1 Brevundimonas sp. | reverse complement strand
CGGTGCTCATGCCGCCATTATCCGGCGCCCCGGAGCAGCGGGATGAAAAACAGGGGTTCGCGGCGCCGAAGCCTTGTTGTTGGCGGAAGTGGCCGCCGGAAATGCGGGATTCCAGGGCGGCGTGGACCCGGCGGCGGACCGTCGTCTAGGCCGTCGGCGTGTCGCGCGCGGGCCGCTGTTCGGCCCATTGCAGGATGGCGTCCAGCGCCGGGCAAAGGGCCTGCCCCCAGGGCGTCAGCCGGTATTCCACCCTGGGCGGCACTTCGGGATAGACGATGCGCTCGACCACCCCGTCGGCCTCCAGCTGGCGAAGCTGCTGGATCAGCATTTTCTGGGAGACGGCGGGGATGGCCCGCTCCAGTTCGGAGAAGCGCAGCACCGCCCCGCCGAACAGATGGAAGAGGATCAGCATCTTCCAGCGTCCTTCCAGAACGCCGAAGGCCGCCGCCACCCCCTCCGCCGCAGTCACGGGGGTGTAGGTGGGCTTACCTTTTGGTGAGTATCCAACTTTTTCGTCTGTTCTTGCCATTTTTGCAGCCTACGGCCAACTCGTTGCCATCGCAACCAGACCCGGATGAGGACCATGACCGTTCAGCTCGCCAGCCCGATCGCCGCCTATTTCAGAGCCAGCAACGCCGGGGCGCCCGAGGACGTGGCGGCGGTCTTCGCGCCCGACGGCGAGGTGCGCGACGAGCGCCAGACCCATCGCGGCCGGGACGCCATCGCCGCCTGGGCCCGGGATGCGATCGGGCGCTATCGCATGCAGAGCGAGCCCCTCGGCAGCACGGGGGCGCAGGCCGCGCACACGGTGACGGCCCGGGTGACCGGCGACTTTCCGGGCAGCCCCCTGACCTTCACCTACCGGTTCACCCTGGCGGGCGACGCCGTCAAGGCGCTGGAGATCGGACTGTGAAGGGGCCCAGCTTCAGCGCGGACCCGACCGAGTTCGCGGGCAAGCGCATGCTGGTGACGGGCGGCACCAAGGGCGCCGGAGAGGCGATCGTGCGCCGCTTCGCCGCGGGGGGCGGGCAGGTCATAACCACGGCGCGGACCCCGCCGGAGACCGCGCTTCCCGCCGCCTTCATCGCGGCGGATCTTGCGCGCCCCGAGGGCGTCGCCGCCCTGGTCGACGCCCTCGGCGAGGCGCGGGAGTCCCTCGACGTGCTGGTGCACGTGCTGGGCGGTTCAAGCGCGCCGGGCGGCGGATTCGCCGCCCTCAGCGAGGAGGCCTGGCAGGCGGAGATAAACCTGAACCTGATGCCTGCGGTTCGCCTCGACCGGGCGCTGGTTCCGGCCATGGCGGCGCGGGGGTCGGGCGTGGTGATCCATGTGTCCAGCATCCAGCGCCGGTTGCCGCTGCCGGAGTCCACGACCGCGTACGCCGCAGCCAAGGCGGCGCTGACCACCTATTCGAAGGCCTTGTCCCGCGAGGTCGGGCCGCAGGGCGTCCGCGTCACCTCGGTGGCGCCCGGCTGGATCAACACCTCCGCCTCCCAGGCTCTGGTGTCCCGGATCGCCGAGTCGGCGGGGACCGACGAGGCGGCGGCGCGGCAGAGCATCCTGGACTCGCTGGGCGGCATTCCCATCGGGAGACCGGCCTGGCCCCAGGAGGTGGCCGAGCTGGTGGTGTTCCTGGCGTCGGAACGGGCCGGCTCCATCCACGGCGCGGAATATGTGATCGACGGCGGGACCGTGCCGGTGGTCTGAGTGGCCGGGCCCGCGTCCTAGGTGTTGAACAGGAAGTGCAGGACGTCGCCGTCCTTGACCACATAGGTCTTGCCTTCGGCGCGCAGCTTGCCGGCCTCGCGGGCCTTCGCCTCGCCCTTCAGCGCCACATAGTCGTCGTAGGCGATGGTTTCGGCGCGGATGAAGCCCTTTTCGAAATCGGTGTGGATCACGCCCGCCGCCTGGGGCGCGGTGGCGCCGACGGGGATGGTCCAGGCGCGGGCCTCCTTGGGGCCGACGGTGAAATAGGTCTGCAGGCCCAGCAGGCTGTAGGCCTCGCGGATCAGGCGGTTGAGGCCGGGCTCCTCGAGGCCGAGGGTCTCGAGAAACTCCTTGCGCTCCTCGGGGTCCAGCATGGCGATCTCGGACTCGATGCGGGCCGAGATGACCACCGAGTTGGCGTTGTCCGCCTTCGCGCGGGCCGCGACGGCGTCGGACAGGGCGTTGCCCTTGTCGGCGGCGTCCTCCTCCACATTGCAGACGTAGAGGGCCGGCAGGGCGGTGAGAAGCTGGAGCATGTGCCAGGTCTTTTCGTCCTCCTTCGAAATCTCGGCGGTGCGGGCGGGCTTGCCGTCGCGCAGCTTGTCCAGCGCCAGATTCATCAGCTTGAGGGTGGCCTGGGACTCCTTGTCGCCGCCCTTGGCGCGCTTCTCCACCTGGACCACGCGGCGCTCGAGGCTTTCCAGATCGGCCAGCATCAGCTCGGTCTCGATGATCTCGAGATCGCTGAGGGGGTCGATGCGGCCCTCCACGTGGGTGATGTCGTCGTCCTCGAAGCAGCGGGCCACGAAGGCCACGGCGTCACAATCCCGAATGTTGGCCAGGAACTGGTTGCCCAGGCCCTCGCCCTTCGAGGCGCCGCGCACGAGGCCGGCGATGTCCACGAAGGTGATGCGCGAGGGGATGATCTCCTTCGAGCCGGCGATGGACGCCAGCACGTCCAGCCGCGGCTCGGGCACCGCCACGTCGCCGGTGTTCGGCTCGATGGTGCAGAAGGGGTAATTGGCCGCCTGGGCCGCCGCCGTCTGGGTCAGGGCGTTGAACAGGGTGGACTTGCCGACGTTGGGCAGGCCGACGATCGCGACTTTCAGGGACATGCTTTACCTCGTGAGGCGCGAGCCTTTAGCCGGTTCCGCCGCGTTTGTCAGGGGCGGCGTGCCGGTTGTTCTACGGCCGGGCGCCGGGATCGGCGGCGGCGGCGTCGGGCAGGCGCACCCGGGCCTCCACCGTGACCTCGGCGGCGTCGTCGAAGGTGAGGGTGAGGGGGACGGTCTCGCCCTCGGCCAGGGGCGCGGACAGGGCCGTGAGCATGAGGTGCTCGGCGCCCGGGCGCAGCTGCACCGTCTCGCCGGCGGGCAGGGGCAGGCCGTCGGGCAACTGGTTCATGCGCATCATGTCGCCCTCCATGCGCATCTCGTGGATCTCGACCACCGGGGAGAGGGGCGAGGTCACGGCGACGAGGCGATCGTCGCGGCTGGAGACCAGGGTGACGTAGCAGCCGCCCACGAACACCCCGTTGGGGGTGGGGCGGCACCAGGCGTCCTCGGCCTGGACCACGGCGGGACCTTCGGGGGCGTCGCCGCCGCCGCCGCAGGCGGCCAGGGTCAGGACGGTAAGCGGGGCGAGCAGGCGCGCGGCCTTGGGGAGGGTCATCTCGATGATTCCTTCTTATGCGCGGATCGGGGTGCGGGACCGGACGATCAGACGAGCCAGGCGGTCGAGCGCCAGGGCGACGAGGAGACTGGCCCCCGTCATGGGGTAAATTATGGCGAGGGGCAGGACGACGCCCAGAACGGCGGCGCGAACGCGGGGGCCGGGCGGGGCGACGGGGGCGCCGAGGCGGCCTTTCGGGCGGCGCCTCCACCACATGATCACGGCGCTGACCGCCAGCAGCCAGACGGCGAGGCAGCCGCCCAGCATCAGATAGCGGTTGATCCAGCCGTACTGCGTGCCCTGATGGACCGCGACGCCCCACTCGAAGGCCTTCGCCCCGACGCCGAACTGGTCGTAGCGGATGTCGCCGCGCAGGCCGCCGTCGGCGCCGATGTAGAGGGTGCGGGCGTCCTCCACCTGTCTGGTCTCGCGGGCGACGGTGTACGCCAGCGCGGGGTCGGCGGGGAGGGTGACCGTGAAGGGCCGGGCCATGCCCGCGGCTTGCGCCGTGTCGAGCACGCGGGTCAGGGCGCCGGGGCCGGAACGGGGGCCGCCGTGCAGGGCGGCGCCTGCCATCGTCCAGCCGACCGCGGCGGGGGCGTCGGCGTGCTCGGCGTGCAGCCAGGGACTGGCGGCGGCCGGGGCGGGGGGACGGCCGAGGCCGGTGTCGCGGATCAGGCCCAGCACGCGATCGCCCCAGACGGCGGACCAGGGCATGCCGGTGACTGCCAGAAAGGCGATGACGCCCCCCGCGTACAGGCCCGTCACCGCATGGACGTCGCGCCAGAACGGGCGGCCGGACCGGGGCGCGGCGCGCACCGCCAGCACGCCCGCGTCGCGCCTTCGGGGCCACCACAGGAAGACGCCCGTGGCCACGAGGATGAGGGCCCAGCCCGCCACGACCTCCACCAGCAGATTGCCCCAGAACCCGAGGATGGACAGGCTGTGGGTCCGCTTGACGAGCTCGGTCACGCCGCCGTAGCGGACGGCGCCCAGATATTGGGCGTCATAGGGGTTCACGAAGGCGGTGCGCTGCGCGCCGTCGGGGCGGCGGATGGTCAGGCGCACGGCGCGGTCCGGGCGATCCGGAACCCGCACATTGACCACCCGGCCCCCGGCGCCCACCGAGGCGGCGGCGGTCCAGCGGTCGGGCGAGGCCCATGCGCCGCCCGCCGCGATGCGCTCGTACGGGCGATAGACCGCGGCGTCGATCTCGTCCTTGAACAGATACAGGGCGCCGGTCAGGGCCATCAGGCACAGCACCGGCAGCACCAGCAGGCCGGCGTAGAAATGCCAGCGCCAGACCGCCCGGTAGGCGCCGGAGAGGGTGTGGGGTTTCGGATCGCCCATGGCCTAGAACCTCGCGCTGACGCCGACGAAGGCGGAGCGGCCCTCGCCCGGCATGAAGACGGCGGTGGAGGCCGTCGTGGCGTCGGTGACGGCGCTGAACTCGCTGATGTAGCGTTCATCGGTGAGGTTGCGCGCGTCGAGGAAGACCGTGACGCCATTGGCGAAATCGAAGCCGGCATTCAGGCCCCAGACGGCGAAGGACGGCGCCTTGAGGGTGTTGGCGTAGTCGACCCAGACGTCGTCGATGCGCCAGTCCACCGCGGGGGTCAGAAACAGGCCGGACGGATGCCGCCACGCCAGCTCGGCCCGGTACTGGCGCCGGGGCGCGACGGGCAGCCGGTTGCCGCCCCACAACCGGTCTCGATCGAAATGGAAGTCGTTGTAATTGTACGTCTGGCGCAGGACCGGGACGCCGCCCGCAAGGTCCACGGGCAGGACCCACTCCAGACCCGCCTCGAGGCCCTGATGGACGGTGCGGTCGGCGTTGAAGGTGGCGGCCGGAATGTCGGGGCCGACGATGTAGTTCAGGATCTCGCCGTCGATCCGGCTGCGATAGATGGTGACGTCCCAGCTGAAGGCGCCGCGACGGCCGCGCGTGCCCAGCTCGGCGGTCCAGGCGTCCTGGATGTCGAGACGGGTGAAGCCCGGCGACGTGGCCTGGACCAGGGCGCCGTAGGTTGGCGGCTCCACCGAGCGGGTGAGGTTGGCGTAGACCTGGGCGCCGTCGTTGCTTTCCCAGAGCAGGCCGAGGCGCGGCGAGACCCAGTCATATGTGATGGAATCGTCGTTGGCGGGATTCAGCATGTCCCGGTAGTCCCGGGTGGCGCGGCCGAAGGAGCCGCCGCCGACGAGGGCCAGATTGTCGGTGACGAACAGGCGGCCCTCGGCGAAGACGTCGAGGCCGGAGGCGTCCTGGACGCCGTCGGCCGTGAGGGCGCCCGGCAGACCCGCCGTGTTCACATAGCGCTGCACGTCCACCTGGCCGTCGCGGTAGCTGAGGCCGTAGAACAGGTCGGCGCGCATCCCGGCCAGCCGGCCGGTCCAGTCGATGCGGCCGAACAGGCCGGCGGTGCGGCTGTCGGACTGGAGCACCTGAAAGATCGGGTGCCACAGATACTTCCGCCAGCCCCAGACGGCGCCCTCGAAGACGGTGGAGTCGTTCAGCCGCCAGCGGGTCTGGAGCGTCAGGCGCATCACGTCCAGATCGCGGGCCTGATCCAGGGCGACGGCGCCGGGGTTGGCCATTTCGGGGGTGTCGAGCGCCTGATCCAGGGTCAGGGCGCCGGGGATGTCCTGCCGGATGTCGGCGGCCTGATAGATCAGGCGCGCTTCGCGGTCCTCGCCGAACGACTGGCCGGCGCTCAGGGTGAGGCGGGCCTGCTGCTGTTCGCTGTGGACGCGGTAGCCGTCGGCCTGCATGCCGGAGACGGCGGCGAACAGGTCCCGGTCGCCCCATTCACGGGCCACGGCCCCCCAGGCGCGGACGCTGTCGTCGGCGCCGCCCTCGAGCCGCAGCTGGTTGTGGAAATTGGCGCTGGCGCCGGTGGGGGTGACCAGATTGACCGCCCCGCCCAGCTGGGCCCCGCCGAAGCGCAGGGTGTTGGCGCCCTTG
>JBALUZ010000155.1:0-6341 GCA_036963825.1 Brevundimonas sp. | reverse complement strand
GGCCGGAAACCACGCCCAGGCCCTGGCCTATCACGGCGGCCGCCTCGGCGTGCCGGTGACCATCGTCATGCCCCACGGCACCCCCTTCGTGAAGGCCGACGGCACCCGCGCCCACGGGGCCACGGTGGTCATCGAGGGCGACGACTTCTCCGGCGCCAGCGCCCACGCCCGGCAGCTGGTGGAGGACAAGGGCTATGTCTTCATCTCGGCCTTCGACGACGAGGGCATCGTCGCCGGCCAGGGGGTCTGCGCCCTGGAGTTCCTCGAGGACGCGCCCGATCTGGACGCCCTGGTCATCCCCATCGGCGGGGGCGGTCTGATCGCCGGCTGCGCCATCGCGGCGAAGGCCGTCAGGCCGGACATCGGGATCATCGGGGTGGAGGCGGCCATGTACCCCTCCTTCTCCGCGCGCCGTAAGGGCGAGACCCCGAAGTGCGGCGGCCAGACCATCGCCGAGGGCATCGCCATCAAGGCGGTGGGCGACATCACCTTCGCCCTGGCCGACCCGCTGGTGGACGACGTGCTGGTGGTGGACGAGGAGGATTTTGAGAAGGCCGTGGCCTTCTACGTCACCCTCGAGAAGACCGTGGCCGAAGGCGCGGGCGCCGGGGGTCTGGCGGCCCTGCTGCGCTATCCGGAGCGCTTCAGGGGCAAGAAGGTCGGCCTGGTCCTGTGCGGCGGCAACATCGACGCCCGCATGCTGGCGGTGGTGCTGAACCGCGAGATGGTGCGCGAGAAGCGGCTGGTGGTGTACCGCATCCTCGGCGACGACCGCCCCGGCATGCTGTCCAAGATGAGCGCCGTGATCGGCGGGGCCGGCGGCAACATCATCGACGTGGTGCACAACCGCCTGGCGCTGGACGTGCCGGCCAAGGGCGCGGAATTCGACATCATGGTGGAGACGCGCGACGCCCACCATGCGGACGTGATCAGAAAGGGACTTGAGGATGCCGGCTATGCGCTTCGGATGGGCTAGCCTCGCGGCCGCCGCCCTGCTTCTGGCGGCCTGCGGCGGGAATGACGGCGGGTCCAGGGACGACGACGCCCGTCTGGCCGAGGCGGCCGCCTTCATGGCCGACAACGCCGACGCGGACGGCGTGGTGACGCTGGAGTCCGGCCTTCAGTACAAGGTGCTGACCGCAGCCCCGGACGGCGCCCCCGGCCCGGACGGCAACGATCTGGTGCGGGTGCACTATGAGGGCTCCCTGACCGACGGCACGGTGTTCGACAGCTCCTTCGAGCGCGGCGCCCCCTATGTCACCACGCCCGAACAGGTGGTGCCCGGCTGGACCGAGGCGCTGCAGCGCATGAAGGTCGGCGACGAGTGGCTGCTCTATGTGCCGCCCGAACTGGGCTATGGCGGGCGCGGCTCCGGCGAGATCCCGCCCCATTCGGTGCTGGTGTTCCGCATCCAGCTTCTGGACATGGCCGCCGCCCCCGGCGGCGGCGGGTCGCGTCGCGGCTAGAGAATGAACCGGCTCAGGTCGGCGTTCCTGGCCAGGTCGCCCACCTTGTCGCGCACCATGTCGCCGTCGAAGATCAGGGTCTGGCCGGACAGGTCCGACGCCTTGAAGCTGGTCTCCTCCAGCACCCGCTCGATCACGGTCACCAGGCGGCGGGCGCCGATGTTCTCCACCGCGCCGTTGGCCGCCACCGCCGCGTCGGCCATGGCCTCGACCGCGTCCTCGGTGAACACCAGGGTCACGTCCTCGGCCGCCAGCAGGGCCTGGTTCTGACGGATCAGATTGGCCTCGGGCTCGGTCAGGATGCGCTTGAAGTCATCGCGGGTCAGGGCCTTCAGCTCGACCCGGATGGGCAGGCGGCCCTGCAGCTCGGGCAGCAGATCGCTGGGCTTGGCCACGTGGAAGGCGCCCGAGGCGATGAACAGCACATGGTCGGACTTCACCGGCCCGTATTTGGTCGACACCGTGGTGCCCTCGATCAGGGGCAGCAGGTCCCGCTGCACCCCCTCGCGACTGACGTCGGCGCCCGAGCGGTCGGACTTCGCCGCCACCTTGTCGATCTCGTCCAGGAAGACGATGCCCTCGTTCTCGGCCAGCAGCACCGCCTCGCGGGTCAGGCTGTCCTGATCCAGCAGCTTGTCGCTCTCCTCGGTGATCAGCGGGGCCCAGGCGTCGCGGACCTTCAGCTTGACCGTCTTGGTCTTGCCGCCGCCCATCTTGCCCAGCATTTCCGACAGGTTCAGCACGCCCATGCCGGCCCCGCCGGGCAGGTCGATGTTCTGGAACGGCGAGGTGGTGTCGGCCAGCGCCAGCTCCACCTCCTTGTCGTCCAGCTCGCCGGCGCGCAGCTTCTTCTTGAAGGCGTCGCGCGTGACCGGCTGCGATCCCGGTCCCACCAGGGCGTCCAGGATGCGGTCCTCGGCCGCGGCCTCGGCCCTGGCCTTGACCCCGGCCCGGCGGTCGTCGCGCACCATGACCAGGGCCGCCTCCACCAGATCGCGCATGATCTGGTCCACGTCCCGGCCCACATAGCCCACCTCGGTGAATTTGGTGGCCTCCACCTTCAGGAAGGGCGCGCCGGCCAGCCGGGCCAGGCGCCGCGCGATCTCGGTCTTGCCCACGCCCGTGGGGCCGATCATCAGGATGTTCTTCGGCGTGATCTCGTCGCGGATGTCCTCGGGCGCCCGCTTGCGGCGCCAGCGGTTGCGCAGGGCCACGGCCACGGCGCGCTTGGCGTCGTGCTGGCCCACGATGAAGCGGTCGAGCTCGGAGACGATTTCACGGGGAGAGAGGTCGGTCATGGCCCCCACATAGGCGCTGCGGAACCGCAACGGGAGGGGGGATGCATCCAACGGGCCTCTGAACGGTTAAGCTGGCCGATCCCGAACGCCGACTATCTGGAGTCCCATGAGCAACACCGCACGCACCGCCCTCATCGAAATCCGCAATCCCACGCTCAAGGACGTGCCGCGCATCCACGACCTGGTCCAGCGCGTCTACGGCAACAGCGGCTACACGCGGGGCATGCTGCAGGGCCAGGTGGCCTCCTTCCCCGAGGGTCAGTTCATCGTGGAGTACGACGGCGACCTGGTGGGCTACGCCGCCGGCTTCCAGATCGACGAGAAGACCGCCATGGCGCCCCACACCTGGGACGAGATCACCGGCGGCGGCTACGCGTCGCGCCATGACCCCAACGGCGAGTGGCTGTACGGCATGGAGGTGTGCGTGGACCCGGACGCCCGGCGCCTGCGCATCGGCCAGCGGCTCTACGACGCCCGCCGCGAGCTGTGCGAGCACCTGGAGCTGAAAGGCATCGTCTTCGGCGGGCGCATGCCCGGGCTGGACCGGCGCAAGAAGACCTTCCCCTCGCCCGAGGAGTATCTGGACGCGGTCACGGCGCGGAAGGCCAAGGACCCCGTGGTCGCCTTCCACCTGCGGGCGGGCTTCGAGCCCATCGGGGTGCTGAAGGACTACCTGCCCGCCGACCGGCAATCCATGGGCCACGCCACCCACATGATCTGGCGCAATCCCTATTATCCCGAGCAGCGCAGCGCCAAGGGCGCGGTGTTCGCCTCCAAGGAAAACGTGCGCGTGGCCACGGTGCAGTTCCAGGCCCGGCGCGTCACCTCGTTCGAGGAATTCATGCACAACGTCGAGTATTTCGTCGACGTGACGGCGGACTACCGCTCGGACTTCGTGGTGTTTCCCGAGCTGTTCACCCTCCAGCTGCTGGCGCTGGAGGAGAAGAAGCTGAACCCCGCCGAGTCCATCGAGGCCCTGACCCGCTACACGCCGCGGTTTGTGGAGGAGATGTCCAAGCTGGCCATCAGCTACAACATCAACATCATCGGCGGCTCGCACCCCACCCGCACCGACGACGGCGAGATCCAGAACGTGGCGTATGTCTTCCTGCGCGACGGCTCGGTCCACGCCCAGGAGAAGATCCACCCCACGCCCAACGAGCGCCACTGGTGGAACATCAAGGGCGGCGACATGGTCCACGCCATTCCAACCGACTGCGGCCCCATCGGCGTGCTGATCTGCTACGATTCCGAGTTCCCCGAACTGGCCCGGCGGCTGGTGGACGAGGGCGCGCGCCTGCTGTTCGTGCCCTTCTGCACCGACAACCGTCAGGGCTATCTGCGGGTGCGCTACTGCAGCCAGGCCCGGGCCATCGAGAACCAGTGCTACGTCACCCTGTCCGGCAATGTGGGCAACCTGCCCAATGTGGAGAACATGGACATCCAGTACGCCCAGTCCTGCATCCTGACCCCGTGCGACTTCCCCTTCGCCCGGGACGGCATCGCCGCCGAGGCGTCCGAGAACGTGGAGACGGTGACGGTGGCCGACCTGGACCTGTCCGACCTGGCCTGGGCCAAGGCCCAGGGCACGGTGCGCAACCTGCGCGACCGCCGCTTCGACCTCTACAAGACCGTGTGGAGCGACAAGGGCTGAGGCCTCAGGGCTGCGAGATGTCCGCGTGGGGCCGCAGGCCGCCCTCCAGCAGGGCCGCCCATACCGCCTCGGCGTCGTCGGCGAAGCGGAACAGGGCCATGTCCTTCGGCGAGATGGTCCCGTGCTCGACCAGGGTCTCGAAGCCGATCACCGCGCGCCAGTAGGCCTCGTCAAACAGCACGATGGGGATGGGCGGCGCCTTGCCCGTCTGGCGCAGGGTCAGCAGCTCGAACAGCTCGTCCAGGGTGCCGAAGCCGCCGGGGAACACCACCAGGGCGTTGGCCCGCATGGCCAGGTGCATCTTGCGCATGGCGAAGTAGTGGAAGCGGAACGTCAGGTCCGGCGTGGTCCAGGGGTTCGGCTCCTGCTCGCGGGGCAGGGTGATGTTGAAGCCGATGGAGGGCGCGCCGGCCTCGATGGCCCCCCGGTTGGCCGCCTCCATGATCCCGGGGCCGCCGCCGGTGGCGATGACGTTGTCGCGGATTCCGCCCTCGTCGCACAGGGCCCCGCCGCGCTCCGAGGCGATGCGGCCGAACAGGCGCGCCTGCGCGTACCAGTGTCCGTGGCGCCCCTCGCCGTTCTCACCGAAGCGGGCGCTGCCGAACACCACGATGGTGGAGCGCACGCCCCAGGCCCGCAGGTGCTCCTCGGCCTTGGCGAACTCCAGCTGGAAGCGGACCCCGCGCATGGAGTCGCCCAGCATGAAGTCCTGGTCCAGGGCGGCCAGCCGGTAGGCCGGGGCGGCCATCTGCTCGGCGTTGGAGCGGGCGTGGGAAAGGGGCGCGTCGTGATCGGTCATGGGTCGACCCTAGCAGCCGCCCGCGGGGAAGCCAGCCGTCGTTCGGCCCCGGCCGCCGGGTGAGCGCAACCGCGCGCTACGGCTCCTCGGCGGGGCGGGCGGCGGCCGCCAGAATGCGTCCGTCGTCCAGGGCCTGCACCAGCACCGCTGCGCCGAGATCGGCCTCGGACGGCTCGGGCAGGTTCAGCAGGACCGGCCGGCCGCGCCATTCCCCAAGCCGCGTCACCTCGCGCACGACATTGGCGTGGCGCACCTCCAGGCCGCGGTTCTCGCCCTCGGCCACCTGCACCACCTGGGGGGTGGCGCGATAGCGGATCAGCCAGACCTCGGCCCCGCCCCGGGGCGCGCGGCCGGAGCCGACCCCGACCCGGTCGCCGGTCTCGCGGAACTCCACCTCCGGCATGAAGATGCGGCGCGCGGCCTCTTCCTCCACCGCCTGCTCGATGTCGGCGGTGCGGGCGCCGGGCAGATGGCGGGCGCCGTCGATGATCACCTGGGGCGTGTAGATGTCCCGCAGCCGCAGCCGCGTCTGGTAGGCCCGCTGGCGCTCGGCGAAGGCGGGCTGGGCGAAGGTGTCGGGCCAGCCCAGGTAGTCCCAGTAGTCCACCGCATAGGTCAGGGCGATGACGCCCGGTCGCCGGGCCAGGGCCTCCACCAGGGCGTTGGCCTCCGGACAGCCGGAACACCCCTGGGCGGTGAACAGCTCCACCACCACCGGTTCGATCGGCGCGTCGGCGCCCGCCCCGGCGGCGGCCGCTTGCGGACCGGAGGCCGCCCCGCCCAGCATCACGGCTGCGGCCGTCCCGGCTGCGATGAAATTCCAGATGCCCTTCATGGCGGGCACCCTAGTGCAGGCGTCCGGAAACGGGACTCAACTTGGCGTGAACCTCTTCCGGAGCCCGTGACGCCCCGCCTCAGTCGTCCATCAGCTGCTGGGCGAAATAGACGTAGTGCCGGGCCCAGCGCCGGGCGTTGGCGGCTGGATCGGCGTCGTAGCTGTGCCCGCCCGAGGTGTCCTCGAAATACAGGTGGTCGTGGCCCTGGGCCCCGAGGCGCGCCGCGAATTTGCGCGCGTGGCCCGGGTGCACCCGGTCGTCCAGGGTGTTGGTGGTGATGTAGACCAC
>JBALUZ010000154.1:0-6363 GCA_036963825.1 Brevundimonas sp. | reverse complement strand
CGACTGGAAGACCGCCCTGATCGAGCGCGCCAACCCGGACTGGTCCGACCTCTACGACAGCCTCGTCACCGGCGGCGTCGCCGTACCGCCCGACCCCGACGCCTACCGCGACTGGACGCCCAGGCCCCCCGAACCGCCCAAGCCCCGCCCCCTGCCCGGGGGCTGGCGCACCGACGAAACCTGAACACCGCCAAACCGTCATCGTCCGGCTTGACCGGACGATCCAGACACACCGCACGTTCAGCACGCGCACCGCCCACCACCGAGTCTATGGACCCTCGGGTCAAGCCCGAGGGTGACGGAACAAGGAAAGCCCCTCACCCCAACCGTCATCGTCTGGCTTGACCGGACGATCCAGATTCACTGAGCATCCGGCGTTCGCGCGGACAGCACCCCAAATCACAAAAACCGCCCCACCCGCTTCTCCAGCAGCGCTGCCAGCTCCGGCTGCATGAACGCGTAATCATCCGGGACGTCGAGACACACCACGCGGGCGCGCTTCAGATGCGCCCTGAACCGGCGCTGGAGCTTCGCGCGGTGGGCGCGCTCCATGACGAAGATGATGTCGGCCCATTCCACCAGGTCGGCGGAGCAAGGCTCCTCCGCATCGGGCGCCAGCCCGGCGGAGGCGGTCTCCACGCCGGGCCGGTTCGCGAACACCTGCTCGGCTGTCGGAGAGCGCAGGCGGTTGCGGGAACAGAGGAAGAGGAGGTTGGTCAGGTGCTAGCCTGCAAGCGATTCCGCTTCGTTCGCGGCTTCAGCGGCCGTCGACGGTGAAGAAAAAATAGAACCAACTCCTTCTCTCTCAGAGGAGTTATTGGTCCAGCTTCTCGTCTCAACACGGCAAGATCGGCAGCCCCGACATCCAGTGAAGGTAACAGGCTCAGATAATGCACATAGTTGCTGGGATCCCGTCGAGCAGCGGTCCGATGCTTTGGTATTGAGAAGAACTCCTCGGCAACTCTCCAGTCCCAAATCGCGAATTTCGCGGGAGCAAGAAAATGTAGAAATTTCGAAGCGGCCACCAAGGAGTTTCCTGTCCATTGCGCGACCGCTTCAACGTCTTCGGGCGTAGTAAAGCCTTCGCGTAAATTCCTCATTGCCAAGGCCGCTTCTTGATAGTGCACAGCACTGTCTCTGAACTTGGCAGGCCCCATCCAACTCCACGTCATCGCCAGCGCGGCGCGCTCATCCCGCCCCTCACAATCGGGAATCTCCAGCCGACTGAAGTGAGCCAAGTAAGCGTGATAGCCTGCGAACCAAAGGCGATCTAACGGCTTTAGATCGTCCTCCCTGAATACGAACCGGCTTACATCTTGAGCGAGTCCAGCCCGAGTTTCTAAAGCGGAATATTATCGTGCTTCTTCCACGGGTTCTCCTGACGCTTGTTGGCCAGTGTCCCCAGCGCCCGGATCAGTCTCCGCCGCGTCCCGTGCGGCATGATCACGTCGTCGATGTAGCCCCGTGAGGCCGCCACGAAGGGGTTGGCGAAGCGTTCCTTGTACTCGGCCTCGCGCGCGGCCAGCGCCTCCGGGTCCCCCGCCTCTTTCCTGAAGATGATCTCCACCGCCCCCTTGGCGCCCATCACCGCGATCTCGGCGGTGGGCCAGGCGTAGTTGACGTCGCCGCGCAGGTGCTTGCTGCTCATGACGTCATAGGCGCCGCCATAGGCCTTGCGGGTGATGACGGTCAGCTTGGGCACCGTGGCCTCGGCATAGGCGAACAGCAGCTTGGCGCCGTGCTTGATCAGGCCGCCGTATTCCTGGCGCGTGCCGGGCATGAAGCCGGGGACGTCGACGAAGGTCAGCAAGGGAATGCCAAAGGCGTCGCAGAACCGCACGAACCGCGCGGCCTTGCGCGACGCATCGATGTCCAGCACCCCCGCCAGCACCTGGGGCTGGTTCGCCACCACGCCCACGGTCTGGCCGTCCAGCCGGCCGAAGCCGGTGATGATGTTGCGGGCGAAGCCTTCGGAGATCTCGAAGAACTCCGCCTCGTCCACCACCTTCAGGATCAACTCCTTCATGTCATAGGGCTGGTTCGGATTGGCGGGCACCAGGGTGTCCAGGCTGGCCTCGTCCCGCTCGGGCTCGTCATAGCTGTCGCGCACCGGCGGCTTCTCGCGGTTCGACAGGGGCAGGAAACCCACCAGGCGGCGCACCTCGGCCAGCGCCTCCAGATCGTTCTCGAACGCCCCGTCGGCGACGCCGGATTTGGTGGCGTGGACCCGGGCCCCGCCCAGATCCTCATGGCTGACCACCTCATTGGTCACCGTCTTCACCACGTCCGGGCCGGTGACGTACATGTAGGAGGTGTCCTTCACCATGAAGATGAAGTCGGTGATGGCGGGCGAATAGACGTCGCCCCCCGCGCACGGGCCCATGATGACGCTGATCTGGGGAATGACGCCCGAGGCCAGGGTGTTCTGCAGGAAGATGTCCGCATAGCCGGCCAGGCTCTCGACCCCCTCCTGGATGCGCGCGCCGCCCGCGTCGAAGATGCCGATGATCGGCGCGCCGTTGGTCAGGGCCATGGTCTGCAGCTTGACGATCTTGGCCGCGTGGGCGCCCGACAGGCTGCCGCCGAACACGGTGAAGTCCTTGGAGAACACATAGACCAGCCGCCCGCCGATGGTCCCGCGCCCCGTCACCACCCCGTCGCCGGGGATGCGCTGGGCCTCCATGCCGAAGTCGTGGCTGCGATGCTCCACGAACATGTCGGTTTCCTCGAACGAGCCCTCGTCCAGCAGCACGTCGATGCGCTCGCGGGCGGTCAGCTTGCCCTTGGCGTGCTGGGCGGCGATGCGTTTTTCGCCGCCGCCCTGCTTGGCGGCTTCGCGGCGCTTCTCCAGCTCTACGAGGATCTCTTGCATGGGCGGGCTCCTGGGCGTTTTTCCTTGCAGGCAGGCTTAGGAGGCCCCGCCGGTCGCGGCAAGCCCGGTCAGTCGCGCAGCGCCGCGAACCAGCGCTCCAGCATCGCCGCCTCGGCGCGCAGGCTCTCGGTCCGCTCGGCCGCTTCCTCGTCCACGCCCCACCGCTCCTCGGTGAAGGCCTCGTCCAGCCGGGACAGGTCGAACGCCTCGCTTCCCGACAGGGCGCCCCGCTGCACCGCCAGGGCCAGCACCGCCGAGCCGAACAGCGGCGTGGCCATGGCCAGGCCGGTCAGGGCGTAGTCGTCCAGCGCCAGCGCCTGTTTGCGCACCGCGGCCAGCGCGTCCCCGGCCTGCGGCCGGTGCACGACGCCGCTCACCGGGACCAGGGCGCAGCCCAACTCCCGCGCGGCCCAGTCGCGCCACGGGGTCCAGTCGCGCGCCTGTCGCTCGACCAGGGTCTGCGGGGTCTCGGCCAGATAGCAGATCGCGTCGGACCCGGCGAAGGCGGTGATCTCGTCGGCCACCGCCGCGCGCGCCTCGCGCACCCGGTCGATGGCGGTGAAGGCCAGCCGCGTGGCGGGCATGGTGGCGGGAACCAGCACCTCGCCCTGCCCGGCCCACTCCCCGGCCACGATCTGCGCGGCCGCCTGCGTCGGCAGCACCAGACTGTGACCGGCGGGCGATTTCGGCATCCGGCCGTCCAGCTTCACCGCCCAGCCCTGGCCGTCCGGCTCGACGCTGACGGTTTTCCAGAAGCGGCGCACCTGGTCCTGCGCCAGTTCGACGAAGCCCGGGGGGCGCCTGGACGGCGTGTCGGCCATCAGCCTGTTCCGATCTGAAGAAGGACGATCGCGGCTTCAACGCGCGGACGCCGCTTTCGGCGCCGTGGGAATGGTGAGCCCCCTCGGGTTCGAACCGAGGACCCTCTGATTAAAAGTCAGATGCTCTAACCAACTGAGCTAGGGGCTCCCACCACCTTGAAGCGGCGCGGACCATACGGATGTCGCCCCGGCAGGGCAAGACGCCGCCGGCGGTCTTTTTTCGCCCGGCTCTAGGCCACCGCGGCGGCGGCGATTTCCACGGTTTCGTCCCGCTCCGCGCAGGCCTCGCCCAGGGTGCGCGCCAGAAGCGCGGGGTCGATGGGCTTGGTGAGAAAGGCGTGGACTCCGGCGGAGTCCCAGGCGGCCCTGTGCACATCCATGGCGTTGGCGGTCAGGGCGATCACCGGCGTGGCGGCGTTGGGGCCGCCGGCGCGGATCCGCCGCGTGGCCTCCAGGCCGTCCATCACCGGCATCTGCATGTCCATGAGGATGGCGTCGAAGACCTCGACCCCCGCCGCCTCCACGGCCTGGGCGCCGTTCTCGACGAGGGTCAGCCGACAGCCGTGGGGCTCCAGCAGCAGACCCAGGATGCGCCGGTTCACCTCATGATCGTCCACCGCCAGGACGGAGCGGCCCTGCAGCGAGACCGGAGCCCGCCGCACGACCGGCTCCACCACCGTCGCCCGGCCTTGCGCCACGACCTCCACCCGCACTGTGAGGGTGAACGTCGAGCCCTCGCCCGGCGCGCTGCTGACCCGAAGGTCGCCGCCCATGACCTGGGCGAGCCGGCGGCTGATGGCGAGGCCCAGGCCGGTGCCGCCGTAGCGGCGGGTGTCGCCCGCCGACGCCTGCTCGAAGCGGTCGAAGATGCTGTCGATCTGTTCGGGGGCGATGCCGCAGCCGGTGTCATGAACCGAAGCCGTCAGGGTGGACGTCCCCTCGTCCCACGTCAGGTTCACGCGGATGGCGCCGTCGCGGGTGAACTTCACGGCGTTGGACAGAAGGTTGAACAGGATCTGCTGGAAGCGGAGCGGATCGGTGCGCACCACCTCGGGCACGGCCTCGTCGACCACGACGCCCAGCCGCAGGCCCTGGGACCGCGCCTTGGGCTCCCACAGCCGGTGCAGCGCCGCCAGCTTGTTGCGCACGTTCATCTCGGCCGACTCCAGCCGCATCTTGCCGGCCTCGATCTTGGAGAAGTCCAGCACGTCGTTCAGCAGGCCCAGCAGGATGTCCCCGCCCTCCAGCAGCATGGTCACATGCTCTCTCTGGCGGGCGTCGAGCCGCGTGCGCCGCAGCAGGTTGGCGCCCGAGATGACGGCGTTCAGGGGGGTGCGGATCTCGTGGCTGATGACCGCCAGGAACTCGGACTTGGCGTCGCTGGCCTGTTTGGCGCGGTCGCGCTGGACCAGCGCCTCGATCCGCGCGGCGCGCATGTCGCCCGCCGTCTGCATGGAATGGCGCACCGCCACGACCAGATGGGCCACATACAGCAGCGCCGCGATCAGGATCGCCACCGCCGCCGGGTCCCGGGTCGTGGCCAGGGCCAGGAGGGGCAGCCCCAGGAAGTAGCAGGCATGGGGTATGACGGACGCCAGCAGCAGGGCCCGGACGTGATGCATGTGCAGGCTGACGTGCAGCAGCCCCCCGGCCACCTGGATCATGGCGAACAGGGGGCCGAACTCGCCGCCCCTGAACCAGAGATACAGCGCGATGGACGAATAGAGCGTGGTGTTCAGCGCCGCGGAGCCTATGCACAGAACGTTCTGCGCCAGGGTCGGGACCGCAGGCTCGCCGCGAAACGGGCGAAACGCCAGCCAGTCGATCCCCTGCCCCGCCAGCATCGCCAGGAACCAGATCACAGGCCAGACCGAGGGCGCCATGACCATGGCCGCACCGCCGATGAACAGCGCCAGGCCCAGCCGCGTCGGCAACTCCCTGGCCCTGGCGGTCGCCACGGCGGAATATCCGGCCCTGACCATATCCGATCCTCCTGGACTATGGACCAAGGGTATGCCGGCAGTGCAAACGATTGGTTTCCAAGGCTTGACGGGCGTTCCGGGGTCGGGAATGGAACGGGACGTCAGGTCAGACGTTGGCTGCCCTGATCCATCCTGACGGGCCTGGGGAATGAACATGAACAAATTCAAGCTGATCCTGGCCGCCTCCCTCGTGTCGGCGCTGGCGGCCTGTGACGACGAGGCCTACCGGAACGACGGGCGGGACGCGCCGCCGCCGCCGCCCGCCGAGTACGCGCCCGCCGTGGAGGACGAGGCCGAGGACGCTTCCGCCACGGCGCCGGAAGCGCCCCCGGTCGACACCTCCACCCTGCCCCCGCCGCCTGAGAGCTCCGAGGAATCGGTCCAGCCGGAAAGCGAAACCCTGTTCTATTGAGGCCCGGTTCCCGCCGTCACCCCGCCACACGGGCATGCTCAACGGCGGCGGCCTTCGCTTCCATGGGCCGTCGGCGGGCCGGAGTTTGCGTTTGACACGTCCGTTTCCCCTGATCGCCGCCGTCGTGACGGCCATGAGCGCCGCGACGGCGGTTCAGGCGGAGCCGCGCGCCCTGGTCCGGGGCGAGGTCGACGGGGATCTTCAGGCGGCGCTGGAACGCGCCGTCGGCGAAACCGACGCCCGCATCGAGAACCGCTTCCAGGCCCGCCGCCGCGC
>JBALUZ010000153.1:0-6404 GCA_036963825.1 Brevundimonas sp. | reverse complement strand
GGTGACGGAGCTGAACCGGTACGGCGGCCCGCAGGTGGTGATCGAGGACCCGCGCGTGGCGGCCCTGCCCATATCCGGCGTGTTCACCACCAACGCGCCGGACTTCGCCCAGGCCGTCGCGGATCTGCACGGCCTGCGCGTGGATCGGGAGGGAGACACGCTGCGCCTGGAGCGCTGATGAAGGACCGGTGATTTTTTTGTGTCGCAACCGTGTCGGGTTTGCGGCGAAACGTCGTCTACCTAGTGGGAGCCATGCATCGCGCTTCCCCGAGGGGGACATATGTTTTCACGCAATCTCGCCGCCCTGGCCGTCGGCGCCAGCACGCTCGTTCTGTCAGCCCAGGCCCAGGCGCAGGCGCTTTACGCCTTTGACCTGCCGGCGCAGCCGCTCGAGGCCTCGCTTCGGGCCGTGGCCGCGCAGACCAGCACCAATGTGGTGTTCGCCAGCGATCAGGTCGGCGGCAAGACCGCGCCCGCCCTGCGCGGCAGCCATTCCGCCGAAGCCGCCTATCGCGCCGTCCTGGACGGCTCGGGACTGAGGCTGGGCGTCACCAGCGGCGGATCGTTCGTGGTGAGCGCCGCAGGCGCGGCCCAGGGCGCCCGGCAGGGCCAGGGGGCGCTGGTGGGACAGGTCGCCATCGCCGACGGCGCGCGCAGCCCGGACGGCGCCCTGGTGCGCATCGTCGAGACGGGCCAGACCACCAGCGTCGACCAGTACGGCCAGTTCCGCTTCTCCTCGCTTCCGGCCGGGGACTACACGGTCGAAATCTCCTTTCTGGGGTACGCGCCGCTGATCGAGCCGGTGGTGGTGGCGGCCGGAGAATCCCGCCGCCAGACCTTCACCCTCGGCCAGGTCTACGCCACGGCCGTCGACGAGGTGGTCATCTTCGGTTCGCGCAGCGCGCGCGCCAACGCCCTCAATCTCCAGCGCACGGCGGAGAACAGCGCCGACGTCATCTCGGCCGACGAACTGGGCAATTTCACCGGCACCACCTTCTCCGAGGCCCTGCGCCGGGCGCCGGGCATCTCGTTCCAGCGCAATTCCGTCACCGGCGACGGCACCAATGTGATCGTGCGCGGGCTGGAGCCCGACATGAACGCGATCCAGTTCAACGGCCTGAACCTTCCGGTGGGCAACGGCGTGGGCCGCTCGGCCGACCTGTCGAACCTGCTGGCGGATTCCGTGAGCCAGATCACGATCAACAAGTCCCTGCTGCCCAGCCACGACAGTTCGGGCACCGGCGGCCTGATCGAGATCGAGACCATGTCGCCGCTGGACCGGCCGCGTCGCTACGCCAATTTTCTGGTGGAGGGCGACCGCACGCCGGACGACTTCGGCGACGACTTTCTCGTCTCCGGCACGGTCGCCGGCACCTTCGGCGACAATTTCGGTCTCAGCGCCTCGGTGCAGTACCGCACCCAGAGCACCCGCTCGATCGCCTATGACGCGGGCAGCAACGGCGGCCGGCTGAACTTCGGCCGCTACCTGCCGCTGGACGGCGACGGGAATCCGATCACGATCCTGGACGCCATCGACCCGCTGCAGACCTTCCCGTTCGTCCCGGGCGAGGATCAGGCCTATCCCAATGGTCTGGTCACCAGCTTCTTCCACGACGAGACCGAGACCCTGGCCGGCACCCTGTCGGCCGAGTGGCGGATCGGCGGGCACACCAACCTGAAGCTCGACTACCAGCACGCCGAAACGCGGACCGACTTCTTCTCGCTGTCCGACACCTTCTCGACCGGCGCCGAATACGTGGTCCTGCCCGGCGAGACCAACGCCCAACTGGTGCTGGACCTGTCGCCCGGCAACGCCGGTATCTCACGCTCGCAGGACTACAGCTACGACCGCGACGTGCAGAAGATCACCGACACCATCAGCCTGAACGGCCGCACCACCCTGGGCGCCTTCGAGTTCAACTATCTGGCCGGCTACGCCCATGGCACGGAACGGCATCCGGCCAGCTTCGGCATGCAGCTGCGCATGCCCGACACCGACGCCAGCGCGGACCTGTTCCTGCCCGAGGCCGTCGATCCGGAGACCGGCGTGATCCACACCGGCTTCGGGCCGCGCAGCGGTCCCGGCATTCCCCTGCCGCTGCTCAGCAGCCAGGGCTGGGCCCTGGTCAACGACCCGTCCGCCTTCACCATCGACAACGCCAGCGGGCAGCTGGACAACTCGGAAGGCAGCAACGACCGCTACACCGCCCGCGGCAGCGCGCGCTGGACGCCCGGCCGCGACGGCTGGCTGAACTATGTGGAGCTGGGCGGCTTCTATGAGCGCGCCGAATTCCGCAGCGACCTGACCCGCAGCCAGATCGGCGGCGGCGTTCCGGTCGGGGCCGTCGGCCTCGATTTCATGCTCTCGGACCTGACCCGCATCGGCCTGTCCGAGCCGGGCTTCTCGACCCTGGGCGAAGACTCCCTGCGGGACTTCGTGGACAATCTGGACACCCTGGCGGGCGGTCCGTCCGGCCTGACGCTCACGCCCATCGTCCCCCACCCGGACCAGGGCAACGAGACCACGGAAGAGACCAATTTCGCCGCCTACCTCCAGGCCCGCATCGACATCGGCAAGCTGGAGATCATCGGCGGCGTGCGCTTCAACCACACGCGGCTGGAGGCGACCAACCTCAACTTCCCCGTCTACATCGGGCCCATCCTGCCCGAGAACGGCGGCGGCGTCGGGGTCGACCTGGCGTTCCAGAACCAGTTCACGCAGCTGGTCACCGAGGAGGCGGAGTCCGAGGACTTCCTGCCCCGGGTCCTGTTCAACTATCGCCACAGCGACGACCTGATCTTCCGCGGCGGCTATTTCCTGTCGGTGGCGCGGCCGGCCATCAGCCAGCTGTCGAACGAAACCCGGATCTCGTTCATCAACTTCCCCATCCCGGGGCCGGAGGGCGTCAAGCCGATCCTCCAGATCAACAGCGGCAACCCGAACCTGCAGCCGGCGACCACGGACAATTTCGATCTCAGCGCCGAGTACTATTCCGGCATCGGCATCTTCAAGATCAGCGCCTTCTACAAGCGCATCGACAATCTGCTGCAGACCAACATCACCAACGGGCCGGCCACCCTGGCGGCGGTGACCCTGCCGGATCACCCCTACTTCAACGGCGCGCCCTACTTCGATCCGGCCAATCCGTCGTCGGTGTTCATCACCGGGGGCAGCCCGGTGAACAGCGACGAGATCGCCGAGCTGTGGGGGATCGAGTTCCAGGCGGAGCGGCGGTTCGACTTCCTGCCCGGCGCCTGGGGCGGGCTGGGCGTGTTCCTGAACCACACCTGGACCGACAGCACGCGCGCTGACCGGTACAACTGGAACTACGGCCCGGCCGCCGAGAACGTGTACACCTTCACGGACCTGCCGTTCGTGCAGCAACCCGCCCACTCGGGCACGGCGGCGCTGACCTACAACAAGTACGACATCGACGCGACCCTGGCCTACAGCTACCAGTCGCGGGCGCTGTCCCTGTTCCAGCCGCGAGGCCTGAGCGTCTACACCGAGGACGTGGAGACGCTGGACTTCCGCGCCGAATACTACATGCGGCCCGATTTCGGCGACTTCCGCCTCTATGTGGAAGCCAGCGACCTGCTGGACGACACCTCGTCGCCCAATCTGGAGCAGACCTTCGGCGGGGAGCTGGGGGCGCCGTCCTTCTACAGCCGCGCCACCTATCTGGGCGGGCGCACCCTGCGGGTCGGCCTGTCGGCGACATTCTGATCGCCGCCTCACCACTGGCGACCGGCGCGTCCTGCGCGCCGGTCGCGCTCTCTTCCATACGTCAGGAAACACGATGAAATCGATGATGCTGATGCTGTTCGCATCGGCCGCGATGGCGCTCAGCTCGCCCGCAGCCGCCATCCAGGCCGAAGACGGGGCGCTGCTGCCGTACGAGCAGTTCACCCTGCCCAACGGCCTGAGGGTCGTGGTGCACGAGGACCATTCCGCGCCCAAGGTGGCGGTGACCGTCTGGTACCACGTGGGCTCGATGAACGAGCCGGACGGCCAGACCGGCTTCGCCCACCTGTTCGAGCACCTGATGTTCAACGGCTCGGAGCACCGCGACGACGAATACATGCCGCCGCTGCAGGAGATCGGCGCCTCCGCGGTCAACGGCGCCACCACCCTGGACCAGACCTACTACTACGCCGTGGTGCCGACCGGGGGGCTGGAGCGGGTGCTGTGGCTGGAGTCGGACCGCATGGGCTATCTGCTCGGGGCCGTGACCCAGGAGAAGCTGGATGAGCAGCGCGGCGTCGTCCAGAACGAGAAGCGGACCCGCGACAACCAGCCCTATTCCATGATGCCGGAGCTGCGGGCGCGGGCGATCTTTCCGTCCGACCACCCGTATCACCATCCGATCATCGGCTCGATGGAGGATCTGGACGCCGCCTCGCTGGAGGACGTGCACGCCTGGTTCCACCGGTACTACGGGGCGTCCAACGCCGTGGTGGCCCTGGCCGGCGATGTGACGGTCGAGCAGGCGCGCGAGCTGATGACCCGCTATTTCGCCAGCGTGCCCCCGGGGCCGCCCATCGGGCGCATGACCGAATGGACCCCGCTGCTGGAGCGGACGCGGACCGAGGTCGTCGCCGACAGCGTGCCGCAGACGGCCATTTCCTGGAGCTGGCCCGTGCCGGGCGACGACGCCACAGACCGCCAGGCCCTGCGCATGGCGTCCTCGATTCTGGGCCGCGGGCGGTTGTCCCGCCTCAATCAGGCGCTGGTCCTCGACCGGCAACTGGCCAACAGCGTGTCGGCCAATTACGAGGGCTCGGCCATCTCCGGCCTGTTCACCATCGACATCAGGCTGCAGCCGGGCGTCGACCGGGCCGAGGCCGAGGCGGCGTTGCAGGCGGTGCTGGATGAGTTCCTCGCCGAAGGCCCCACCGCCGAAGAGCTGGAACGGGTCAAGATCACCACCTATGGCGATACCGTCCGCATGCTGGAGTCGCTCTATCTGCGCGCCATGATGCTGGCCGGCGGCGCGATCGGCGACGACAATCCCGGGCAGTTCGAACTGGACCAGGCGGCGTTCGACGCGGTGCAGGCGGATGAGGTTCTCGCCGCCGCGAACCAGTGGCTGAGCCGCCCGAACTACCGCCTGACCGTCGTGCCCCAGACGCAATACGCCGCCGGCCCGGACGGGGCGGACCGCAGCGCGCTTCCGCCCATGGGGCCGGAGTCCGAACTGATCCTGCCGCCCGTGCGGGAGGGGCGTCTGTCCAACGGCATCCGCGTCGTGCACTCGCAGCGCACGGGCACGCCGACGGTGGACATGGTGATGGCCTTTGACGGGGGCGGCTCGGCCGATCTGGACATGAAGCCCGGCCTGCAGGGCTTCGCCGCGGGCCTGATGGACGACGGCACCGCCGCCATGACCGGGCAGGAATTCGCCCAGGCCCAGGAGATGCTGGGCGCGCGCATGTACGCCTGGAGCGATTCCGACACCACCAGCTTCTCGGTGTCGGCCCTGACCCGCTCGCTGGATGAGACCGTCGACCTGTGGTCGCAGTACATCCGCGCGCCGGGCTTCCGTGACAGCGATCTGGAACGGGAGCGCGGCATGGCGATCGCGGGGGTGCAGCAGGCCCTGTCCGACCCGTCCAGCATCGCCGGCCGGGTGTTCACCTATCTGATGTTCGGAGACGATCACGCCTACGGCGCCCCGCTGTCGGGCCGTGCGGACGTGATCCGGTCCTACAGCCGCGACGACCTGACGGCCTTCCATGAGCGGTTCATCCGCCCGGACAATGCGGTGATCTTCGCCGCGGGCGATGCGGACTTCGACGCATTGATGGCCACGCTGGAGGCGAGCTTCGGCGACTGGACGCCGCCGGCCGCCGCGCGCGGCGACGTCACCGTCGCCGAGGTCGCGCCCCAGACCGCGCCGCGGGTGGTTCTGGTCGACCGGCCGGGCTCGGTCCAGTCGGTGATCCGTGTGGGCCACGTGACGCCGAACGGCCTGGATCCGCGCAATTTCGACCTGGACGTGCTGAACGGGGTTCTGGGCGGCGGCTTCACGTCGCGGCTCAACATGAACCTGCGCGAGGAGAAGGGCTGGACCTACGGCGCCGGCAGCAGCGTCAGCGAAGCGCTGGGGCCCCAGGTGTTCTCGGTCTCCACCAGCGTCCAGACAGACCGCACCGCCGACGCCCTGGCCGAAATCGTCCGGGAATTGAACGAAATCGGCGGCGCGCGGCCTGCGAGCGCCGAGGAGCTGGAGCTTTACCGCCGCGGCCAGGTGCTGACGCTGCCGGACCGGTTCGAGACCAACAACGCCATGGTCGGCTACCTCAGCTATGTGACCCGCTTCGATCACCCTTACGAGTGGATCACCACCCTCCCCTCCCGCTACGCCGCCCTGACGCCGGAGGCGGTGACCGCCGCGACGGCC
>JBALUZ010000152.1:0-6478 GCA_036963825.1 Brevundimonas sp. | reverse complement strand
GGGCGCCACGCGGACCTGGCCGACCTGCGCATCCCGGCCCGCGAGGGCATCACCGGCGAGCGGCCGACCGGCGGCATCGGCTTCGCGGCCCTGCGCGCCGGCGGCGTCGTGGGCGACCACACCGTGCTGTTCGCCTCGGAGGACGAGGTCCTGACCCTGAGCCATTCGGCCATCGACCGCTCCCTGTTCGCCAAGGGCGCCGTGGCCGCCGCCGTCTGGGTCCAGGCCCGCCCCCCCGGCCTCTACGACATGCAGGACGTGCTGGGCTTCCGCCAGGCCTGAGCGCCGCGCTCAAGCCGCGAGACGCCGCGCGCCGAGCGATAGCGCACCAGAAATGCGCTCAAGCCGCGAGCGTCCGCGCGCCGGGCGATCGCGCGCGGGTCTGCTCCCGCAGCGTTTCCTGATCGTTGATAATCTTTTTGCAGTGCAGCGCGTTTAATGCTCCGCTGATCCGTCTGGCCCCAAGGGGGCCGCCATCCGTCCGGACCCATGCTCTACACGCTTCACGAACTCGCCTATCAGTCCGCCGCCCCCATGCGTCTCGGGGCCCAGATGATGCGCGAATTCTGGTCCTCGCCCTTCAATCCGGCGTCGCAGACGGCCGTGGGCCGCACCGCCTACGCCTCGGCCGAGCTGTTCGAGAGCCTGACGCGCCGCTACGGCAAGCCGGACTGGAACCTGGACGTGGTCAATGTGGACGGCTGTCCCGTCCGCACGGTGCAGGAGGTGGTCTGGTCCTCGCCCTGGTGCCGCCTGATCCGCTTCACCCGCAACGAGACCGACCTCAGGCGCGCCGGCAGGCCGGTCAAGGCGCCGGCCGTGATGATCGTGGCGCCCCTGTCGGGCCACTACGCCACCCTGCTGCGCGGCACGGTGGAGACCTTCCTGCAGGACTTCGACGTCCACGTCACCGACTGGACCAACGCCCGCCAGGTGCCGGTGCTGGAAGGCCGCTTCGACTTCTTCGACTACATGGACCATGTGCGCGCCATGCTCGGCCAGATCGGCCCGCGCGCCCACGTGGTCGCGGTGTGCCAGCCGGGGCCGCCGGTGCTGGCCGCCGCGGCCCTGATGGCCGAGGACGGGGATCCGGCCCGCCCCGCCTCCATGATCCACATGGGCTCGCCCATCGACGCGCGCCTGTCGCCGACGGTCACCAACCAGCTGGCCGAGGAGAAGCCCTTCGCGTGGTTCCGCTCCAACATGATCCACACCACGCCCCTGCCCTATCCGGGCGCCGGGCGGCGGGTCTATCCGGGCTTCGTGCAGCTCTACTCCTTCATGTCCATGAACGAGGAGCGGCACATGGACGCCCATCGCCGCTATTTCGACCATCTGGTCGACGGGGACGGCGACAGCATCCAGAAGCACCAGGAGTTCTACGACGAGTACCTCTCGGTGCTGGACCTGACCGAGGAGTTCTATCTCCAGACCATCGACATCGTGTTCCAGAGCCATCTCCTGCCCCGCGGCCTGCTCAGGCACGGCGACCGGCCGGTGCGGCCGGAGGCGATCACCGACATCGGCCTGATGACGGTGGAGGGCGAGAACGACGACATCTCCGGCGTCGGCCAGACCCAGGCCGCCCACGGCCTGTGCCCCAACATTCCGGACGACCAGCGCCTGCTTTACGTCCAGCCGCAGGTGGGGCACTACGGGGTCTTCAACGGCCGCCGGTTCCGGGACGAGATCTACACCCGCGCCCGCGACTTCATCGCCGCCAACGAGGACCGCGTTGTTCGCAAAACCGCGCCCACGGCACGGCGACAAGCTGGAGATTGACGGCCTGCCGCTGCGCCTGTCGGTCAACCGGCGGGCGCGGCGGGTCAGCGTCCGCATCGACGCCCGCGCCGGCGAGGCGGTGGTCACCGCCCCCAGCGAGCGGGCCATGGCCCAGGCCATCGACTTCGCGCTGAGCCGCCGAGACTGGATCGCCGGGCACCTGTCCAGACGCCCCGACAGCGCGCCCTTCGCTCCGGGCGGCGAGATCCTGTTCGGCGGCCGTCCGGTTCGTCTGATCGCCTCCGGAAACGCCGCCGCGGCGCGGCTGGTCCCGGATCATCCGGACGGCCCGGCCATCCTCTCCGGCGGCGAGGGCGACGCCTTCCACCGCCGCATCGAGCGCCTGCTGCGCGCCGAGGCCAGGGCGGCCCTGACCGCGCGCACCCAGGCGCATCTGGAGCGCCTGGGCCTGAAGCCCGTGCGCGTCAGCATCGGCGACCCGGCCTCCCGCTGGGGCTCGTGCAGCCCGCACAACCGCTCGATCCGCTACTCCTGGCGCGTGGTCATGGCCCCGCCCGAGGTGCTGGACTATCTGGCCGCCCACGAGGTGGCGCACCTGGTCCACGCCGACCACAGCCCCGCCTACTGGTCCGTGGTGCACGGCCTGGTGGGCGACCACCGGCCGTTCCGCAAATGGCTGCGCGACCACGGCCCCGCCCTGCACGCGGCGGGCCGCTGACCCTCTAGCGCCCCGTGGAGCCGAAGCCGCCCTCGCCCCGCGCGGTCTCGTCGAGGCTCTTCACCTCCGACCACTGCACCCGCTCATGGCGCGCGATGACCATCTGGGCGATGCGTTCGCCGCGCCGGATGACGAAGGGCTCGGAGCCCAGATTGGCCAGGATCACCCCCACCTCGCCGCGATAGTCGCTGTCGATGGTGCCGGGGCTGTTCAGGCAGGTGACGCCATGCTTCAGCGCCAGACCCGAGCGGGGCCGCACCTGCGCCTCGAAGCCCGGCTCCAGCGCGATCTTCAGCCCCGTGGGCACCAGCGCCCGCGCCCCCGCCGCCAGGGTCATGGGCTGGTCTTCCGGCACGGCGGCCCGCAGGTCCATGCCCGCCGACCCTTCGGTCTCATAGGCGGGCAGCAGCAGGTCCTCGGCGTGGGGCAGGCGCAGGATCCGGGCGGGCGCGGTCTCGGTCATTCTCGGTCCGTCAGTCGGTCAGGGTTTCGGCGATGCGGGCGGCCAGGGCGCGGGCCACGGCGGTCTTGGACTGGCGCGGCCAGGTCTCGGCCCCGCCCCTGGTGATCAGGGTCACGGCGTTGCCGTCCGAGCCGAACACCTCGTCGGACACGTCGTTGCCCACGATCCAGTCACAGCCCTTGCGCGACAGCTTGGCGCGCGCCTGGGCCTCCAGATCGCTGGTCTCGGCGACGAAGCCGATCACCAGACGGGGGCGCTTCGCCTTGGCCGACGACACCGCCGCCAGAATGTCCGGGTTCTCGATCAGGCTCAGCATGGGCGGGCCGCCCGGCGCCTTCTTGATCTTGCCGCTGGCCACGTCGTCCACCCGCCAGTCCGCCACCGCCGCCGTCATCACCGCCACGTCCACAGGCAGGACCGCCATGGACGCCGCGTGCATCTGGGCCGCCGTCTCCACGTCCACCCGCCTGACGCCCGCGGGCGCGCTGAGGGCTGTGGGGCCCGACACCAGCGTCACCTCGGCGCCCAGGTCGGCCAGGGCCGCGGCGATGGCGTAGCCCTGCTTGCCGCTGGAGCGGTTGGTCAGGCCGCGCACCGGATCGATGGGCTCGAAGGTCGGGCCCGCCGTCACCAGGGCCCGCTTTCCGGCCAGCGGCCGTCCGGCGGCGCCCGCCAGCAGCCCCTGCGCCGCCTCCAGAATCGCGGCGGGCTCGGCCATGCGGCCGGGGCCGTACTCGCCGCAGGCCATCTCGCCCTCGTCCGGCCCCACCAGCGCCATGCCGTGCAGGCCGTCGAACCCGGTCAGGCGCGCCACATTGGCCTTCACCGCCGGGTGCTCCCACATGCGCACGTTCATGGCCGGAGCCAGCAGCACCCGCTTGTCGGTGGCCAGCAGGGCGGTCGAGGCCAGATCGTCCGCCAGACCGTTCGCCGCCTTGGCCATCAGACCGGCCGTGGCGGGCGCCACGACGATCAGGTCCGCCCAGCGCGACAGCTCGATATGGCCCATGGCCGTCTCGTCCTCGGGCGAGAACAGGGCCTGATGCACCGGATGGCCGGTCAGGGAGGCCAGCGACAGCGGGGTCACGAACTCGGCGCCCGCCTTCGTCAGCACGGCGCGCACCGTCATGCCCGCCTTGCGCATCAGGCGCACCAGCTCCAGCGCCTTGTAGGCGGCGATGCCGCCGCCGACGATCAGCAGGATTTTCGGGGCCGTCCGGGTCATGCCTTCGCCTTACCGGCCGCCGCGGCCCCCGTCGAGGGGCTGCCGGAGCGCGACAGGAACATTGCATGAACATTAAACTTGGGCTAACCTCGTTCCGCGGGTTTTCCAGGGAGGGGTTCATGACCTTGCGCAATCTGTGGATGGCGGGCGTCGTCTCGCTGGCGGCGATCAGCATGACCGCGTGCGACAACGGGCCCAGCGCGGTTGAGACGCGCGACCGGCCGGATCAGGCGGCGACCGGAGAGGCGGTCCAGCCCCCGGCGGCCGGGAGCCGGTCCGGGACGGCGGCGCAAGGCGCGGCCGCGCCGGCCCGCTGGTCCTCCAACAGCCGCAACACCGCCGACCAGAACATCCAGCGGCTGTACGAGCGGAACGGCGCGGCCTTCAGCGCCACATCCGCGGACGACTATGTGAACAAGGCCCATGCCTTCATCGCCGCCCCGCCTGCGGGGACCGAGACGGTGCGCCGGGGCAACGGCGACACCCTCTACTATCACGCGGCGTCCAACACCTTCCTGGTGGCCACGTCGGACGGGACGCCGCGCACCATGTTCAAGCCGGACGACGGGGCCGCCTACTGGGACCAGCAGAAGGCGCGTGTGGCGGACCCCGGCTGATCGCCGGTCAGTCCTGGTCCTTGTTCTCGCCGGCCAGTTCGCGAACCATGGCCAGCGCCGCCTTCTGCTGGCTGAGGCTGAGCCGGGGCGCCAGACGGGCGATCTCCTGACTCTGCCGGGTCACGGGATAGTCCTGGTCGAAGGACACCGTGTCGCTCTCCGCCACGCCCGGCGCGGCCGCCGTCAGTCCCTCGAAGAAATAGCCGATATCCACCTGGAAGAACTGGGCGATCTCCCAGAGCTTGGACGCCGAGATGCGGTTGGCGCCCTTCTCGTACTTCTGGATCTGCTGGAACGTCAGGCCCAGGGCCGCCCCCAGCTGGCTCTGGCTGTAGCCCAGCGACTTGCGCCGCGTCTCAACCCGTCGCCCCACGTGGCGGTCCACCAGGTGGGGCCCCTCGTCGCCTTTACCTCGCGCCATGTCACGCGCCTTCCGTGCACTCTGAAGCAGGATTCGAGTCTGAATGAGCCTCAAAATCCCAGAAGTCATCTTAATTCCCGGAGAGACTCCTGACGCGCGAAAAGCGGGACCGCAGGGGCCACAGGGCGCCCGCCAGGGCCGCCAGCATCATCGCCAGAAAAATCAGATCGCCGGCCACCGCATAGGGCGTCCGGCCCAGCGGACGGGGCAGGCGGGCGTCGATGACGCCGCTCTCGCCGGGCTCCAGCCGCTTGCCCTGCACGACACGCCCCCACGGGTCGATCAGGGCGGAGATTCCCGTCGGCGTCGCCCGCACCATGGGCAGGCCCGTCTCGATGGCCCGGAAGCTGGCCAGGTTCAGATGCTGGACCGGCCCCGAGGTCCGCCCGAACCAGGCGTCGTTGGACACATTGGCGATCCACGCCGGCCGGGTCTCGCCGCCCGGCGTGAAGCCGGGATAGAGGCTTTCATAACAGATCAGCGGCTGCACGTCGGGCAGGCCCGGCAGGCTGAGCGGCGCCGGGGTCGGTCCGGCGCTGAAGTCGGCCGGCACGTGCACCAGGCTGCGCAGGCCGGTGCGGCTCATGAGGTCGCCCAGCGGCAGATACTCGCCGAACGGCACTAGCCGGTGCTTGTCATAGATCGCCTCGACCCGCAGGCCCGCGTCGCCCGCGTCCGACAGGGCGAACAGGCTGTTGAAATAGCGGAGCTCCCCTTCCGGCGCCGGTTCCGCCCGGCTGAGCCCCGCCAGCAGCGTCTGTCCCGGCTGAAGCGCGCGCGCCATGGCGGCGGCCACCGGCGAGCCCCGGGCGAAGGCCTCGTTGGCGGTCACCGGCAGGGCCCCCTCGGGCCAGACGATCACGTCCGGCACCTGGGCCCCGGGCCGCGCCGTCAGATTCACATAGCGCTGGACGATGGCCTCGAAATTCGCCGCGTCCCACTTGGCCTGCTGCTCCACGTCAGCCTGGACGATGCGGACGGTCGTGTCCGAGGCTTCGGGTTGCGCCATGCTGAGCCGGTAGGCGCCGCCGATCACCATCGCGCCGATCAGGCACCCGCCCAGCACGGCCGCGCCGACCCGGCTCTTCAGCCGCCCCGGGCCGAACAGGGGCGCGATCAGGCACGCCCCCGCAACGGTGATGAGGCTGAGCCCGTAGACGCCCGCCGCGGCCGCGAACTGGGACGCCGCAGACCCCGCGGCCCAGGCCGCGCCGGCCGGATTCCACGGAAAGCCCGTCAGGATCGTGCCGCGCAGCCATTCGAAGCCGCAGAAGACCACGGCGAACAGCAG
>JBALUZ010000151.1:0-6520 GCA_036963825.1 Brevundimonas sp. | reverse complement strand
GGGACAGACGCCAGGCGTCGCGGGCGTAGCGGGTGCGGTCGGCCGCCCAGGCCTGACGCTCGCCGGGGAAGGTCATGCGCGCGATGCGCAGCCAGCCGGCGAAGCCGTCCCGAACGCGCCCCGCGGCGGTCACCAGATCTTCGGAGGCGCAGTCGGCAGCCCGCGCGCGGCGGACTGCGCGGCTTCGGGTGGCGGCCAGCGCCGGTTCGCCCACGCCCGCACGAAGGGCCGCGCCGCGGGCCTGACGCGCCGACACGTCCAGCGCCGCGCGCACCCGCGGCTCGAACAGGCCGCAGCGGGCGTCAGCGGCCAGCATGAGGCTGCGCTCGTAGTAGAGGCGGTCGGCGCCGGCGTGCGCCGCCCCCGCGCAGAGAGCGGCCATCGCCAGAGCGGTCGCCAGACGTGCTGTCAGGCCTTTGAACATGGGGCCAGACTAGGCCATACCCCTTCCGGTCCCGTTTCCTTTCAGGGTTAGCGAATTGCTTATCGCCAGTGACGTGTGGGTCGGCGCCCTGATCCGCCGCGCCGAGCTGTCCGGGGCCTTCGCCACGGTGGTGCGCAAGGGCGACGCCCGGGCCGGGAGCGTCATCGTCAAGGCCTGGGACACCAGCGAACGGAAGGCGCGCCTGTACACCGAGGCCTTCGGCCCGGACGGCGAGCGCCTGTGGATCCAGCCGGTCTCCAGCGACCAGGAAAGCGAGCTGGACGCCTATATACAGAGGCAGGTCGGCTATGATCCGGACCTGTGGGTGGTGGAGGTGGAGGACCGCCAGGGCCGCCATTTCATCACCGAGACGGTGCAGGGCGAGCGGTCGTAAATCCTTAACCGCGTTCGTGAACCGGGCCGAAAGCGCGCCCGGCTAGTCTCACCATCAACGGGCGAAGAATGCGCCTGACAAAGATGGTGATGGTGCGGTGCTCTTTTTGCTGAACGATGTGGTGTTCGATCTGGACGCGGCCTGCCCGGTCACGGCGGCGGACGCGCGCCGGTTCGACCGGCTGGACCTGGACTATGTGATCGAGCTGGCGTGCGAGCTGTTCGCCGAGGATCCGATGCTGCACCACAATGATCCGGAGCGGGCGCTGCGCCTGGCCTGGCTGATCGCCGACCGCGCGCCGGAGCTGAACGCCGCCATGTTCGCGGCCCCGGAGCGGAACTGCGCCCCGGAACTGGTGGAGCCGCGCTTCTGCGCCCTGCCCGCCCCGGTCATGCGCCAGCTTCACGCCCGCGCCGCCAAGGGGGCGCTGGACGCCGTCGCCGCCGACAAGGCCGTGTGGGGCCGTCTGGCCGCCTGACTACAGGATCACGCGGAACAGCGCGTTCACAGCGAACGCCACGCCCAGCAGCAGGGCGAACCCGATGACGAGATAAAGGGCGGGATGCATTTCGCCCGGATTGCGGAACGGGGGCGGCGCGTCCTCGCGCGGCTGCGGCATCATGGTCATGTGGTTTCCTCCACCGGCGGCGGAGGGCTGCATGGCCCTGCCATCTCGCCTTACGGAAATGCAGTCTAGCGCGAATAGCCCCGTTCGGCGAGGGGGTATTCGCGACGCCTCAGGTGACAGCGGCCCCGGTCCGCGCTATCGGCGCGGCCATGTCGAAAAGAACACTGCCTGAGGAGGCCGCGCGTCGGCGGACCTTCGCCATCATCGCGCACCCGGACGCGGGCAAGACCACCCTGACCGAGCACATCCTGCTGGCCGGCGGCGCCATCCGCGCGGCGGGCGCGGTGCGGGCGCGCGGCGAGAACCGCCGCACCCGTTCGGACTGGATGAAGATCGAGAAGGAGCGGGGCATCTCGGTCTCGGCGTCGGTGATGACGTTCGAGCACGACGACAAGATGTTCAACCTGCTGGACACCCCGGGCCACGAGGACTTCTCCGAGGACACCTACCGCACCCTGACGGCCGCCGACTGCGCCATCATGGTGCTGGACGCCGCCAAGGGCATCGAGCCCCAGACCCTGAAGCTGTTCGAGGTGTGTCGTCTTCGGGACATCCCGATCATCACCTTCATCAACAAGCTGGACCGCGAGGCCCAGGACCCCATGGCCCTGCTGGACGAGATCGCGTCCCGGCTGGCGCTGGACCCGTCGCCCATCTGGTGGCCGGCCCAGAGCGGCAACCGGCTGCGCGGCATGGTGGAGATGGGAACGGGGCGGTTCCAGCCCTACGCCCGCAAGGAAGCCGGGGCGGCCGAGGACCCCGACCATCCCCCCGCCCTGCCCCTGACCGAGGCGGCGCAGTATTTCGAGGCGGGCGAGCAGGAGGCCCTGATCGAGGCCGCCGAGCTGGTGGAGGGCGGCTACAAGCCCTTCGACGTGCAGGCGTTCCTGGAAGGCCACATGACGCCGGTGCTGTGGGGCTCGGCCCTGCGCCACTTCGGCATCGACGAACTGCTCAGGGCCATCGGCGACTGGGCCCCCGCGCCCAAGGCCATGAAGGCGAAGAAGGAAGCGCCGCCCGAGACCCGCAACGCCCCCGAGCCCGAGGACATCGTCGTCCAGCCGGGCGCCGACGAGGTCACCGGCTTCGTCTTCAAGGTCCAGGCCAACATGGACCCCAACCACCGCGACCGCATCGCCATGTTCCGCATGGCCTCGGGCCGCTTCCAGCGGGGCATGAAGCTGAAGGTGCAGAACACCGGCAAGGCCCTGTCGGTGAACGCGCCCATCATGTTCTTCGCCTCGGACCGCGAACTGGCCGACGACGCCTTCGCCGGCGACGTCATCGGCATTCCCAACCACGGCGTGCTGCGGGTGGGCGACAGCCTGTCGGAAAGCGGCCTGGTGCGCTTCGCCGGCCTGCCCAATTTCGCGCCGGAGATCCTGCAGCGGGTTCGGGTCAAGGACCCGCTCAAGGCCAAGCATCTGAAGAAGGCGCTCGAAGGTCTCGCAGAAGAGGGCGTGACCCAGCTGTTCCGTCCCGAGCTGGGCGCGGATTTCATCGTCGGCGCCGTCGGCCAGCTGCAGTTCGAGGTCATGGCCGACCGGCTGAACACCGAGTATGGCCTGGACTCCATGTTCGAGCCCAGTCCCTGGGCCGAGGCCCGCTGGGTGTCCGGCGAGAAGGCCGACCTGGACGACTTCATGGGCAAGTACCGGCCGCAGATGGCCAGCGACATCGACGGGGCGCCCGTCTTCCTGGCCAAGTCGGCCTGGGAGACCGGTTATGTGGGCGAGCGCTTCCCGAAGGTGGCGTTCTCACGCACCAAAGAGCGGGGATAAGCCCCGGCGGCGGGCTTTCCGGCGCCCTGATTTCGTGCTCTCCTCCCGCCACGACGCTTGGGGGCGTCGCAGGGATTCAGCCCATGATCATCGGGGTCGCCATGGCGGTGCTGACCAGCCTTTCGGGGCAGGCCGCGTCGCTGACCGGCTATGACACGGCCGTGCGCTGCGCCGGCCTGACCGAGGCGGCGTCAGAGCTCGAGGGCGGGGAGACCCCGCGCGGGCGCATGCTGTTCGACGCCGCCCTGTACTGGTCCCTGGCCGTGGGCCAGGCCGCCGATGCGGCCGGCCGCCCGCCGGCCGTCAGCGACAACGATCTGACCCGCGCCCGCATCCGGGCCGTGCGCGAACTGACCGGGGGGGATCCCGCAGCGCGCGAGGCCCTGTCCAGATGCCTGGACCGGACGCCGGACCTGGGCTGAGCGAGCCAAGCTTGGCGCTGAACCGCCGTGGCGGCGCTGCGTTTGCTTGTCTGCAGGCGGATGAGGTCAGTTGATCCCGATACGGGACAGAAGGCGAGTATGGGCATGTTCGAGTTCGGGCGGGATTTGAGACGACTGTTCGCCCAGGCGCGGGACGGCGGCGACTGCAGCTGGGTCGAGCTGATCAGCGCCGACCTGCTGGAGGCCGAAGCCCGCGGCCAGGCCACGGACGCCAACCGGACGAGCTGCCGCGAGCCGGCGCCGGCCGGTCTGAAAGCTTCGGCCCTCTGGCGCGAACACGCCCGCCGGACCGGCCGTCGCGACAGCCTGGCCCGGGCGCTGTCCGCCGCCTCCGACGCAGCCCGCGCCGCCGTAACGCCCGATCAGCACACCGGGGCGGCGGTGGAGACCGCCCTGTGCCTGATGCTTCAATATGAACAGCGCGGCGGGACCGACCTGCTGGACCAGATCGATCTGGTCCTGGACGGCCACGACGCGGGGCGCTCCGCGGCCCTGTGCGCACGCCTGTCCGCCGCCCACGCCCGCCTCGAGGCGCTGAAGGCCCGACGCAACGGGGAGGCGTCCGCGATGCTGGACGCCTCGGCGCTCATGGACTCGGCCCTGCACGACGTGGCGCGAAGGCCCGAGCTGGCCCCGGAGGCCGCCGAGGTCCAGCTGGACCGGGCGTCCCTGGCGCTGGAGGCCGGCCTGCTGCGCGGCGACGCCCGCCTGCTGGACCAGGCCGGACGCGATCTGCGGGCCCTGATCGCGGCGGCGTCGCCCGACTACCGCCCGGTGACAAGGGCTCGGGCCCTGACCCTGTGCGCGGCGGGCCTGTCGGCCCTGGCGGCCCTGGCCGACGACGAGGCGGCCCGGACCAAGGCCCATGAGCTGTTCGACGCCGCCGCCGACGCCTTCACCCCCGACCACAGCCCGCTGGACTGGGCGGCCATCGAACTGGCCCGGGCGGCCCGGGACATGAACCCCGACCTGACCCGGCTGATCGAGGTCGAGGAGCTCACAGCGGGAGAGGGCCTGATCCTCGGCGCCGTCGCCCGGGAGCGGCGGGTCGCTGTGGAAGCCCGGCAGGCGGAGCTCAAGCGCGACGGCGCCCAGCTGGCGCGCATGGAGACGCGCCTGCGCCGCCGCCTGACCGCCTGCCAGCCCGACGAGAACCCGCTGGACTGGGCCGTGGACCAGATCAACCTGACCCAGGTGCAGCTGACCCGCGTGCGTCTGACCGGGCGCGGCGGCGTCGGCCATATGGGGCTGGTGCTGGTGGAGGCGGCCGAGACGGCGCGCGAACGGGGCGCCGGGCTGATCGCAGACCGGGCCACGCAGCTGCTGGCTGCGGTGGGCCAGACCCTGGCGGGCGGCCAGGCCTGACGGCTCAGGCGGCCTGGCGCCGCAGGCGCCAGAACCGCAGGGTCCTCAGGGCGGTGTCGCGGGGCAGCTCCGCATAGTGGGCGGCGTACTGCCGCGCCTTGCCGATGGCGTTGTCCTCGCGGTTCAGCAGAACCACGGCGTAGGTCAGGAACAGGGCCCGGTCCAGGTCCGCCGCCTTGCACACCACCGCGAGGGCGTCCATTTCGCGCCGCTCGACGATGTTGCGGGCCGTGTGGAAATCGATGTCCGCCAGCTCGGCCAGGGCGATCAGGAAGGCCGTGCGGCCGCCCGACCGGAGAAAGCGCGCCAGTACCTGGGGCGTCAGCTGATTGGCGGCCTTGAGCTCCTGCACATAGGCCAGCTGCTCATTATAGTCCGCCGGCAGCACGCCGTCAGCGGCGGCCACCCGCGTGCGGCCGGCTTCAAGCGCGTTCTCCAGCAGGGCCGGGTCCATCTGCGCGTTCTGCTCCAGGATCTGCTGGCGCAGCCGGGCCTCGACCACGAAATACATCTCGTTCAGGAGGTCCGGCGGCAGGGCCTGACGGTTGACCACCGCCTCGTGCAAGGCGGGATTGGACCGCGCCCTGTCCACGGCCGCCTCGCTGGAGGCCCGCGAGAGGCGCGCCCCGTCGTTGCGCAGGAGGGCGCCGAGGGTCTCGTCGTCGCCGCGCTCGACGATGACGGACGACAGGCTTTCCGAGACCGAGGCGCGGCTGGAGACGGCGCGCAGGCGATCCTGACCGCCCTCGCGCACGGCCTTCATCAGATCGGCCTCGTCCAGAACCGGCGAATCCTTCAGCACCGGCGCGGCCACGGCGTCCGAGGCGTCCTCGGCCAGACGGCGGATCAGGCGTCGCGGCGCGTTCGGCTCGGGGGCGAACCGTTGCGCAAGCTCGGCGCGGACCGCTTCCTCCATGTCGTCGGCCAGGTGCGCCAGCACGATGCCGTAATGCTCGTTCTCGGCCTGGGAATGGGTCGTGGAGCCGAAGAAGTGCTCGGTCAGCTCGCGCAGCAGCGTGCGGCGCTTCTCGCTGGAGTCTTCACGCGCCAGCCCGATCAGCTCAGGCAGGCGCGACGAGGTCACGGCGGTCTCGCTCACAGGTCGCCCGCCACCGAAGGCGCCAGACCGCCCTGGCTCCGCATCAGGGTCGGCGGGGGCGGAGGCTCGGCCAGGTCCACCGGGGCGCTGTCCAGGAAGAACGGCGCCGGCAGGGTGGCGGGATCCGGCGCCCGGCCCGCCTCGCGGTGCACCGAATAGTAGCGGGCGCCGTCGCGGCCGTCCGGACCCGCGCCGGGCCCGGGCGCCGGTTGGGCGGCCGGCTGCGAGGCCGCCCGGGCGCCGGATGCGTCCATGCGCCAGATGGGCGCGTCAGGGCGCGGCGCCATGGGGTCGTCCCGGGTCGCGGCCGGGGGCGACGGCAGGGTGCGCGACGAACGCACCGGGGTCTGGACGACCGGCGTCTGCGTCACAGAGGTCCTGTCCGC
>JBALUZ010000150.1:0-6535 GCA_036963825.1 Brevundimonas sp. | reverse complement strand
CTGCCCACCTCCGAGGAACAGGCGGAGATGCGGCTGGTGCGCGAATCCGGGCTGGGCGCGACGGCCTATGTGCCGGGCGAACCGGAGACCTGGGAGGGCTGGGAGGACGCCGCCGTGCCGCGCGAGGCGCTCGGCGATTATCTGCGCGCCTTCCGCCGGCTTCTCGATCGGTACGGTTACGACACGGTGATGTACGGGCACTTCGGCGACGGTCTGGTGCACTGCCGGATCAATTTCGACCTGGGTTCGGAGCAAGGGCTGGCGCACTGGCGTCGCTTCCTGGACGAGGCCGCCGATCTGGTCGTTTCGTTCGGCGGCTCCCTGTCCGGAGAGCATGGAGACGGCCAGGCCCGGGCGGCTCTGGTTGAGCGGATGTACGGCCCGGCCATGGTGCAGGTGTTTCGGGCGTTCCGCGCCATCTGGGACCCGGCCGGAAGAATGAATCCCGGCAAGGCGCTGGACGCCTATCCGGTGACGTCAAACCTGCGTGTGGGTCCGGACTACCAGCCGCCGGAGGTGAAGAGCCGGTTCGCCTATCCGGATGATCGCGACAGTTTCGTCCGGGCGACCCTGCGCTGCGTCGGCGTCGGCAAGTGCCGGCGGCCCCATGCGGAGTCCGGGGTCATGTGTCCCAGCTACATGGCCACAGGTGAGGAAAGGCACAGCACCCGCGGCCGGGCCCGGCTGCTGTTCGAGATGCTCAATGACGGCCCCATCACCGACGGCTGGCGATCGAACGAGGTGGAGGAGGCGCTGGACCTGTGCTTCGCCTGCAAGGGCTGCAAGAGCGACTGTCCGGTCAGTGTGGACATGGCCATGTACAAGGCCGAGTTCCGGGCTCGACACTACGCCCGTCGTCTGCGTCCGCGCGCCGCCTGGTCCATGGGTCTCATCCACTGGTGGGCGCGCATCGCCGGCGTCGCGCCTGGTGTCGTCAATGCGCTGTTGCGGGCGCCGGGGCTTGGAATTGCGGCCAAGGGAATCGGCGGCATCTCAGCCGACCGGGACCTGCCCCGGTTCGCCGAGCAGTCCTTCACGCGCTGGTTCCGTGATCGTCGGACGAACGGGACCGGGGGCCGACGCGTGATCCTCTGGCCGGACACCTTCAATAACCGCTTCCATCCGCACATCCTCAAGGCGGCGGTTCAGGCCCTGGAGGCGCTGGGCTGCGAAGTGGTGGTGCCCCGACGTCCGCTGTGCTGCGGCCGCCCGCTCTACGACTGGGGCATGCTGGGTCTTGCGAAGCGGCAGTTGCGGCAAATCGTCGACACGCTGAGCCCTGAGATCGAACAGGGCACGCCGCTCATCGGGCTGGAGCCGGCCTGCGCCAGCGCCTTCCGCGATGAGCTGCCTGCGCTGCTTCCGGATGATCCGCGAGCGACACAGCTCGCCGACCAGACCTGGCTGTTCAGCGATTTCATCGATGAGGAATGCGACCTGCCATCCGTGCGAGGCGCGCGCTCGCCGGCCGTTGTGCAGTTGCACTGTCATCAGCACGCGGTTTTCGGAGGGGACGCGGAGTGGCGCCTGCTCGAACGGCTGGGCGTCGCCGTCGCCGACAAGCCCACCGGCTGCTGCGGCATGGCCGGGTCTCTCGGGTTCGAGGCGGGCAAGCAGGCCGTCTCCCTCGCCGCAGGCGAAGCCGCCCTCTTCCCGGCGCTTCGCCGGCACGAGGACGCCATGGTGCTCGCCAACGGCTTCAGCTGTCGCGAACAGATCCGCCACGCCTCCGGCGCCAGCGCCCGCCACATCGCTGAACTGGTGGCTGCCGCGGCCGACCCCCGCACAGCGCTGTTCAGTTGAGGCATGTTGCAGCGAGAGTCTTCACGTCGACCGGAGTAAGGCGGAACCACACCACCCGCTCCAACCTTGAACAGCGATGATCCGAAACCTCAAGTTTCTCCTGCCCCTGCTTCTCCTGACGGCGGCCTGCGATCAGTCGGGCGGCCCTGCTGTCGAGTATCGGCCGGGCGAGGCCGGGACGGTGGACCACGCGCTATGCCTGCTGGGCTTCTCCGCCGTTCCTCTGCGGCAGGTCGCGCCGGGTCACCATCTCATCGAGGCGACCGTCAACGGTCAAACAGGCTCTTTCGTTCTGGACACCGGGGCGAATGTCACGGTCATCAGCGTCTCCCAGGCGGATCGTTTCGGCCTGTCTTCCAGCGGCGCGAGCCCGGGACCCGGCGGTGTCCTGCGTTCAGGCGCCGGCGCCGGGGCGCAGCAGGCCGGGGTCGAGGACTTCCGGATCGGCGCCGTCGCCATACGTCAGGACTCCGTGGTGATCGCCGACCTGGACCAGCTCCTCACGACGCTCGGCCGGGTCGCCGGCGCCGACCTCGCCGGTCTCATCGGCCAGGACGTATTGGTCGAGCATCGCGCCATCATCGATGTGGCGCGGCCGATGCTCTATCTGATGGTCGAGGATCACGAGCCGGCGCCGATCCCTGCGGACCGGTGCGAGGCGGCCGGAACCGGCGAGCCGGCGTAGATCGTTGGACGAGAACCTAGCGGCCCTCACGGAAACTCGATGAATAGCTGCGAACAGGATGCACACGCCCTGCGCAGTGAACCCACCGTCACCTCCTGGAGCGGTGGCGATGACGGTCTATGTGGCGTTCCGAAAGCAGACGTAGCGCGGCGGTCGGAGGCGGATGCGCCCGGTGGCGCCGACCGGATCAAAAGGAGCGCCTAAGGCCGGGCCTCAGTGACCAGAGCTTGATCATGACCGTCTCGGTCGCGTGATGTGGGTGGCGATCATCAGCGCAGCCGCGCCCCCGAGGACAATCCCCGCCGCAAGCGCCGCCTTTCGGTTGACGCGCTTCAGTCCGCCGTCGATGCCTCCCGGGTCAGCAGGGGGTGCGAACAGATTTCCGTCGCTGATCGGATCGGGCCGTCCCTTGCGGGTCCACAGGCGCATGAAACCGTCCATGGCGGCGGCGGTGCTCCTGGGTGCGATGCCGTGCATCAGCTGCACGGCGAAGGCTGGCGCGCCCAGCGTAAGGCCGGGCCGGGGGCGCCTGGCCAGACCCACGACCGCCTTCGCCACCCTGCGGGCGTCCATCACAGGCGGGGGCGCCGAAAGGGCTTTGCCGACGTAGTTGGCGCCGTGACCGATGCCGGGGGTGTCGACGAAAGCGGGATAGACGTCGCAGACGTGGATGTCCGGATACCGCGTCAGTTCGCCCCGGAGCGCTTCGGTGAATCCTCTGAGGCCGAACTTGCTGGCGCTGTAGGCCGCGGCCCACGGCGCGGCCGCGAAGCCGCCCAGCGAAATCATGTTGATGAAGATTCCGCGCTGCTGCTGCAGAAAGACCGGCACAGCGGCATGGGCGTCGTTCATGTGACCAATCAGATTGGCGCGAATGACCTGCTCGTGCGCCTCGATGGGGGTCTCGTGAAACAGGCCGACCGCTCCCACGCCGACGTTGCTGAACCAGACGTCGACGCCGCCGCCAAACCCAACAGCACGCTCGGCCAGGGCTTTCACCGATGCTGCGTCAGTGACGTCGACCTGCACCGCCAGTGCTTCGGCCCCTGTGGCGACGCACCGGTCCACCACCGCCTGGACCGCGTCGAGGTCTCGCGCGGCGAGCACCAGCTTGGCTCCTTCCGCCGCGAAGGCCAGCGCCGTCGCCTCGCCGATGCCGCTGGAGGCGCCGGTGATGACGACGATCTTGCCGGAGAGGCCCTGATGCATCTGAACGCGACCGTCCTCTAGCGCATCGCTGTACGGAGACGTCGGCGACCGCCTTTGAGGACCAGGGCCATCGCGCCGACGGCCGCGATGCCCACCAGGCCCGTCGACAGCAGCGGCCGGCGAACGGCCGTCGTATAAACGCTGAATGAGCGCCCGGCGCCCTTCCTGCGATACAGCCGACCTTCCGAATGCGCCTCGAAAAGGTTGTCTCCGGGAGTCTTCGGGTCGTCGGTCTGTTGCACCTTCGGCATGGACCAGCCGAAAACGCGGTCCATGACCTTCGGAAGGAACTGGGCGCTCCCGACCATCATCCGGCCGGCGCCTCCCACCGTCACGCTGCGGACCTTGTGGGTGGCCGCATGCAGGATGGCCTCGGCGACGACTTCCGGCGCGTAGACCGGAGGCGCCACCTGAGGCTCGTTCTCCGTATGGTTCCGGGCATGTTCGGAGAAGGGCGTGCCGATGCCCGAAGGCTTGATGAGCGTGACCTGCACGGGCTTGCGCGCGTGACGCAGCTCCATCCGGAGCGCGTCGGTGAAGCCCTTCACCGCATGCTTGCTGGCGGCGTAGGCGCCCAGAAGCGGAATGGCGAAGTCCGAGTTGATCGAGCCGACGTTGATCAGCGTGCCGCCACCCTCTCGGGTCTCCAGATGCCGAACCGCCGCCTTGGAGCCATGAACCACCCCCCAGTAGTTGGTCTGGAACAGGCGCTGGTGCTCGTCCGACGGCAGATCCATGATTTCGCTGTAAACGCCGACGCCGGCGTCGTTGATCCACGTGTCGAAGCCGCCGAAGGTCTCAACGGCGTGATCGACCACCGCCTGAATCTGGGCCTCATCGCCCACATCGGCGGCGATAGTGGTGACGCGACCGCCGTCTTCCCTGATCTTTTGGGCGACCTCGTCAAGAGCGTCGCTGCTGCGGGCCACCAGGATCAGGGCAGCGCCCTGTTCGGCCGCGCCTTTGGCCGTCGCCAGCCCGATGCCGGAGGTGGCGCCGGTGATGACGATGTTCTGCTGGTTGAGCGGCTTCTGGCGAACGGTCATGTCGCTTCCTTAAATGTTCAGGGTTGCCTGAAGCGAACCGATCGGCGCGCCTGGGGTTCCGAGAAAGGGTGAGCCGGTGGCGGCGACGATGGCCCGATGACCTATCATTTCAGCGGCGCGTCGGTCTGCTGATAGCGGCCGACCAGCACGCCCTCGGCCAGAACGTGATCGCGCATGGCCTCCAGCACGCGATCGCGATCGGCGCCCGGCGGCACATCAAGCATCCGATCCAGGGCGAAGATCTGGAAGTGATAGGGGTGCGGCGGATCGCCCACGGGCGGCCGCGGTCCCATCCAGCCCGGAGAGCCGCGCGAGGTCACGCCCTGACGGATGCCGTTGGGAAGCACGATCTCCTCATTGAGGCCCTCAGGGACCATCGGCTCGGTGATGTTCCAGGCCACCCAGTGCACGAACGGGCGAGGCGCGCCGGCGTCGGGATCCTCCACAATGATGACGTAGGAGATCGCGCCCTCGACCGTCGACCAGGTCAGGGGCGGAGACACGCCGTCATAGTATTCGCTGTAGTTTGGCGGGATGGGCTGATCGGCGCCGAAGTTCGACTGGACGGCGATTTGGCCGGACGCCTGGACCCGCTCGATCGCCAGCGGCACGCCGGACCCCTCGGCCGCTTGCCGACGCATGGGCTCATCCGGCGGATTCGCCGCCTCGGCCCGACCTCGACCGCCGTGGCTGACGCGGTAGAGGATGCCGTTCTGGTCGTCGCCGACCAGCAGGGACCCGTCCCGAGCCACGGCGACGCCGGTGAGCCGCGCCGTCTGCGCCTGACCGCCGTCAGTGAGAAAGCCGGTCAGGAAAGGCTCGATCGACTGGGGACGCCCCCGGTCGAAATCGATGCGGACCACCTCGTAGCCGGAAGCGGGCTCGCGGTTCCAGGAGCCGCGCATGGCCACGAAGGCGTCGCCATCATAGGCGTTCGGGAACGGACCGCCGGCATAGAAGGCCATCTGCATCGGCGCGGCATGAGCGGTGTAGCCAAGGATCGGCGCCTCGCTCTCGGCGGCCCACTGGGCGGCGGTGATCTCCCCGGGAGGTTCGTCCTGGGGATTCGGCGCCTCGTCAAGCCCGTGACTATAGGGCCAGCCGTATCGCTTGCCGCGCTCAATGCGATTCAGTTCCTCCAGCTGAACGTCATCGCCGAGCCAGTCGATCCCGTGATCGAAGCCCCAGAGCTCGCCCGTTCCGGGATGCCAGCCGAAGCCGATGGTGTTACGTAGACCGGAGGCGAAGATCGTCCGGCTCTTCCCGTCCAGGCTGCCGCGCAGAAGGGTCGCATTCTCCGGATTGGTCTCGGCGCAGGCGTTGCAGGTTGAGCCCACGGAAATGTAGAGCATTTCGTCCGGCCCCACGGCCAGGGTGCGGTTCGGATGCTGGCCGCCGTCCGGAAGGTCTCCGATCAGCAGTTGAAGCGAACTCACGCCGCCGTCCGGCTGGATATCCCCGACGAAGACTTCATTCACGGTCGCCAGATACAGCCGCCCATCATGGATAGTGAGGCCATGGGCGCCGGCCCGCCGTGCGACGACGCGGGGGGCGCCGTCCGCCCGGCCGTCGCCGTTCTGGTCCCGAAGCAGGATGACGTCGCCTTCCGAGCGGCGGGTGGCGTAGACGTCGCCGCTCGGCGCGACCGCCAGGATGCGGATGTTTCCCAGACCTTCGGCGAAGCGCTCCACCCGGAAACCGTCCGGCACGCGCAGCGCGGCGTCGTCGGATGGCAGCGGCTGGCGGGGTGTCGGCTCGAAGATCACCCCGTCGATCCGGACACGATCCTGTT
>JBALUZ010000149.1:0-6626 GCA_036963825.1 Brevundimonas sp. | reverse complement strand
CCCCGCTATTCCGAGGCCACCCTGGTCAAGAAGCTGGAGGAGCTGGGCATCGGCCGGCCGTCCACCTACGCCTCGATCCTGACCACCCTGCGCGACCGCGAATATGTGCGCATGGACAAGAACCGGTTCTATCCCGAGGACAAGGGCCGGCTGGTCACGGCCTTCCTGGAGCAGTTCTTCGCGCGCTGGGTGGAGTATGATTTCACCGCCGCCCTGGAGACCCAGCTGGACGAGGTTTCGGCGGGCGAACTGAATTGGAAGCTGCTGCTGCGCCGGTTCTGGGACGACTTTCACGCCGCCACCCAGGCGGCGGGCGAACTGCGCACCACGGCCATCCTGGACCACCTGAACGACGCCCTGGGACCGCACATCTTCCCGGACAAGGGCGACGGGAGCGACCCGCGCGCCTGCCCGTCCTGCGCCGACGGTCGCCTGAGCCTGAAGACCAGCCGGTTCGGCGCCTTCATCGGCTGCTCGAACTATCCCGAATGCCGCTACACCCGGCCCGTCGCCTCCCCGGACGCGGGTGAGAACGGCGAGGCCGGCGGCGACCGCGAACTGGGGCTCGATCCCGAGACCGGCCAGCCGGTTCACCTGAAGATCGGCCGCTTCGGCCCCTATGTGGAGACCATGCCGCCCGAAGCGGAGAAGCCGAAGCGCTCCTCCCTGCCCAAGGGATGGTCGCCGGCGTCCGTCGATCTGGAAAAGGCCCTGCGCCTGCTGCGCCTGCCGCGCGAGGTCGGGGCGCACCCGGAGGACGGCAAGCCGATCACGGCGGGCCTGGGCCGCTACGGCCCCTTCGTGGCCCACGACGGCGCCTATGCGAACCTGTCGGACATCGAGGAAGTGTTCGACGTGGGTCTGAACCGGGCCGTCGCCCTGCTGGCCGAAAAGCGCGCCAGCCGGGGCGCCGGCCGCGGCGGCGCCATGGCCCCGCTGAAGGATCTGGGCGCGCACCCGGAGACGGGCGAGCCGGTGCACGTCATGGCCGGACGCTACGGGCCCTATGTGAAGTCGGGCAAGATCAACGCCACCCTGCCCAAGGGCGCGGCGCCCGAGGACCTGACGCTGGAGGCGGCCCTGCCCCTGCTGGCCGCCAAGGCGGCCACCGCGCCGGCGAAGAAGAAGGCGGCCCCGAAGAAGCCTGCGGCGAAGAAAGCCCCGGCGAAGAAAACGGCGGCCAAAAAGCCTGCGGCGAAGAAGAAGGCGGCGACGGACTGACCGCTTCCGCTTGCGGCCGTCACATCGGCTTGCCACAACCGGCGGCATGAGCGACCACCTACCTATCGCCGAGCGCGCCACCGGCCAGGAGGTCCCCTCCTCCCATGCGCGGGCGCTCGAGCTGGACGAGGCGCTGCTGGCGTCACCCGAGCGGTTCTTCAATCGCGAGCTGTCATGGCTGGCGTTCAACGCGCGCGTGCTGGAGGAAGCTGCGAACCGGGCGCATCCGCTGCTGGAGCGGGTGCGTTTTCTGTCCATCTCGGCCAACAATCTGGACGAGTTCTACATGGTCCGCGTGGCGGGCCTGAAGGGGCAGGCCAGGCAGCGACTGCGCGTGGTCTCCGCGGACGGCCTCACGCCCGCCGAAACCCTGGAGCGGATCAACACCGCCGCGGGCGCGCTGATGGCCGAACAGCAGGCCCAGTGGCGCTCGCTGTGGCGCGAACTGAAGGACGCCGGCATCGAGCTGGTCGAGCCCGCGAAGATCACCAAGACCGAGCGGGAGCGGCTGGAGCCGGAGTTCCTCAACCAGCTGTTCGCCGTCCTGACGCCGCTGGCGATCGACCCGGCGCACCCTTTCCCGTTCCTGCCCAACCTGGGCTTCTCGCTGGCGCTCAAGCTGCGGCGCGAGCGGGACAACCGGATCCTGTACGCCCTAGTCCCTGTCCCCACCCAGGTGCGCCGGTTCTGGGAGCTGGCCACCGACGGCCGCTCGGTCAAGGGACGCCGGCGCTTCGTGACGCTGGAAGCCTTGCTCCTGCTGTTCATCGATCACCTGTTTCCCGGCTGCGAAGTCCTTGAAAAGGGTGTGCTTCGCCTGATCCGGGACTCCGACATCGAGATCGAGGAAGAGGCCGAGGATCTGGTGCTGGAGTTCGAGGAAGCGCTGAAGCAGCGCCGCCTCGGCTCGGTGGTGCGGGTCAAGATCGAGGCCTCCATGCCGGAGGACCTGAAGAGCTTCATCATCCGCGAACTGGACGCCGCGCCCCAGGACGTGGTGATGGTGGACGGCATGCTGGGGCTGGCCCAGCTGTCGGAACTCATCCCGGCAGACCGGCCCGAGCTGAAATTCCCGCCCTTCGAGCCGCGCTATCCCGAACGGGTCCGCGACCAGGGCGGCGACGTGTTCGCGGCGATCCGCGAGAAGGACATCCTGATCCACCACCCGTTCGAGAGCTTCGACGTGGTGGTCCAGTTCCTGCGCCAGGCCGCGCGTGACCCGAACGTCATCGCCATCAAGCAGACCCTGTACCGCACGTCCAAGGACAGCCCGATCGTGGCCGCCCTGATCGAGGCGGCCGAGAACGGCAAGAACGTCACCGCCCTGGTCGAGATCAAGGCCCGCTTCGACGAGGAGGCCAACCTGCGCTGGGCCCGCGCCATGGAGCGGGCGGGAGTTCACGTCGTCTTCGGCTTCGTGGAGTACAAGACCCACGCCAAGCTGAGCGTGGTGGTCCGGCGCGAAGCCGACGGGCTCAAGACCTATGTCCATGCCGGAACCGGCAACTACCACCCGGTCACGGCCAAGGTTTACACCGACCTGTCGCTGTTCTCGACCGACCCCGGCATCGGTCGGGACGCGGTCAAGGTGTTCAACTACATCACCGGCTACGCGCAGCCGGGCGAGATGGAGCGCCTGATTGTCTCGCCGCTGCGGATGAAGGCGTCCCTCATCGAGATGATCGAGCAGGAGGTGAAGTCCGCCGCCGCGGGCAAGCCGGCCGCCATCTGGGTCAAGCTGAACTCGCTGGTGGATCCCGAGATCATCGACGCCCTGTACCGGGCCAGCCAGGCGGGCGTCAGCATCGACATGGTCATCCGCGGCATCTGCTGCCTGCGTCCGGGCGTGCCGGGGCTGTCCGAGAACATCCGGGTCAAGTCGATCATCGGCCGCTTCCTCGAGCACAGCCGCATCGTGGCCTTCGCCAACGGGCACGCCCTGCCCAGCGACAAGGCCAGGGTCTACATCTCCTCGGCCGACTGGATGACGCGAAACCTGGACCGCCGGGTCGAGGTGATGGCGCCCGTCACCAACGCCACCGTGCACGACCAGGTGCTGGACCAGATCATGGTGGCCAACCTGAAGGACGACGCCCAGAGCTGGGTTCTGGACTCCTCGGGGAACTATCACCGGGTCAAACCCGCTGATCCCGAACGTCCCTTCTCCGCCCATGACTATTTCATCAAGAACCCGAGCCTGTCGGGACGGGGGCGCAAGGTGAAGGTGCTGCCCAAGGTGATCACGTTTGACCGCCCCTACAGATAGGCCCCTGCCCGGCGAGGTGGACGGACGCGACGGCCGCGAGGACGTGGCCGTGATCGACGTGGGCTCCAACTCGGTGCGTCTGGTCATGTACCGCCTGGAAGGACGGGCCATCTGGACGGTCTACAACGAGAAGGTGCTGGCGGGCCTCGGTCGGGACATCGCCGTCACCGGCCGGCTGTCGCCCGAAGGGGTCAAGATGGCCTTGCCGGCGCTGCGCCGCTTCGCCTCCATCGTTGAGGGCGTGCGCCCCGCCGCCGTGCTTACGGCCGCAACCGCAGCCGTTCGCGACGCCGCGGACGGCGAGGAGTTCCGGCAGCGGGTAGCCGCCGAGACCAGCCTTCAGGTGCGCGTCCTGACGGGCGAGGAAGAAGCCCGCTACGCCGCCCTGGGCGTTCTGGCCGGCGCGCCGGGCGCTGTGGGCGTCGCCGCCGATCTGGGCGGAGCCAGCCTTGAGCTGTGCCGGGTGGGCGGCGGCAAGGTGGAAGGCGGGGTGACCCTGCCGCTCGGCCCGTTCTCGCTGGCCACGGCCGACGGTTTCGACGCCGATCACGCCCGGGCTCTCATCGCCGAACGCCTCGGGCCGATGGCCAGCGCCTACGCGGGCGAGGTGCTGCACGCGGTGGGCGGCGGCTGGCGCAGCCTGGCCCAGATCCACATGGCCATGGTCGATCACCCCCTGCGCATCGTGCACCAGTACGCCATGTCCGCCCAGCAGGCCCGTGAGACAGCCCAGCTGGTGGCCATCCAGTCCCCGGCGTCTCTGGCGCGCATCCCGGGCGTGTCCAGGCGAAGGGTGGAGACCCTGCCCTACGCGGCCCTCGTGCTGGAGGGTTTGCTGGAGCATTGCGGCTTCGAACAGGTCGAGTTCTCGGCGTGGGGCCTGCGCGAGGGTCTGCTGTTCGAAAGCCTGGCGCCGTCGCTGGTGTCGGCGGACCCCCTGCTGGCCAGTTGCGAGGCCATCGGCCTGCGTCAGGGCGTCTCGCCGGGTTTGGCGGGCGCCCTGGAAGGCTGGTTGACGGGGGTGATGGCCGCCCTGCCCTCCGCCTTCGGGGAAGAGCGGGACGGCGTCCTGACCGCCGCCGCCTGTCGTCTGGCGGACGTGGGCGCCCGGCTGCATCCCGATCACCGGGTCGAGCTGGCCTTCGATCAGGTGCTGCGGGCGCCCGCCCCGGGTCAGACCCATGCGGAGCGGGCCTTCCTGGCCTGCGCCATCAACGCCCGGTACGGCGGCTCAAACGACACGCCGGCGCCGCGCGTGGTGGACCGGCTCCTCAACGACGACCAGCGCCTGCGCGCCCGCGCCCTGGGCCTCGCCATGCGGCTGGGCAGCGACATGTCCGTGCGGTCGCCGCAGATTCTGGCCAGCACCGTGGTCAGCCTGAAGGGCGGCGTCCTGCGGCTGAAGGCCGCCCCCGACCATGCGGACGCCTTGCTGGGCGAACAGACCCGGCGTCGCGCCAGGGCGCTGGCCGAGGCGCTGGAGGCCGAGCTCGAGATCGGTTGACGGGAGGAAAGCCCATGGCGGTGACAGGGATAGGCGGGCTGTTCTTTCGGTCGAAAGACCCGAAGGCGCTGGCCGACTGGTATGTGACGCATCTGGGGGTCGGCCCGACGGCGGACAATCCCTGGATCTGGCCGCAACAGGCCGGGCCCACGGTGTTCGCGCCGTTCAAGGCTGACAGCGACTACTTCCCGGCCGATCGCCAGTGGATGATCAATTTCCGGGTCGACGATCTGGACGGCCTGATCGCCGCGCTGAAGGCGGCGGGCATCGAGGTGCTGACCAGGGCAGAGTGGGACGCGCCCGAGGTCGGTCGATTCGCCCGCATCCACGACCCCGAGGGCAATCCGATCGAATTGTGGGAGCCGGCGGCCGGATAGAGGGCCTCAGCCCTCGATCTCGACCACCTCGACCCTGGCGCCGTTCAGGACCAGGGCGATCTCGCCCCGCTTCAGCTTGAGCGCGTCCTCGCCGAACAGCTGACGTCGCCAACCCTTGAGCGCATCCACATCGGCGTCGTCGCTGAGCGCGATCTTCTCGAGGTCCGAGACATTGGCCAGCAGCTTGGTGGCCACGTTGGCCTGCTCGGATTTCGCCTTGAGCAAGACCTTGAGCAGCTCCACCACCGACGCCGGGGCCGGTTCGCGGCCGGCCGGCTTCTGGATGTCGGGGGCGTGGGCTTCCGGGTTCTTCAGGACCTCGCGCAGAACCTCGATCAGGTCCTGGCCCAGACGGGAGCCGCCGAAGCCCTTGGGCGGCGCGCGCAGCCGGTTGAAGGCCTCGACGTCGGTGGGCGCCTGGGTGGCGATCTCGTCGATGGCGTCATCCTTCAGGATGCGGCCCCGCGGCTGATCCCGCTCCTGCGCGGCCCGTTCGCGCCAGGCCGCCGTCGCCTGGAAGGCGGCCAGGTATTTCGCAGAAAACTTCTTGGGTTTCAGGCGCTTCCACGCATTTTCGGGATCGGTGTCATAGAGCGCCGGGTCGGTCAGCGCCTCCATTTCCTGGGAGACCCACTCCAGTCGCCCCTCCCGCGCCAGACGGTCCCGCAGGCGGGGATAGAGCGCCGCCAGATGGGTCACGTCGCCCAGGGCGTAGGTCAGCTGCGATTCGGAAAGCGGACGCCGCGCCCAGTCGGTGAAGCGGCTGCCCTTGTCCACATCCTTCTTGAGCATCTGGCGAACGAGCGAATCGTAGGCCACCTGATCGCCGAAGCCCGCCGCCATGCCCGCCACCTGGGTGTCGAACAGCGGCGTGGGCATGGCGCCCAGCTTGTTGAAGATCTCCACGTCCTGACGGGCGGCATGGAAGACCTTTATGATCTTCGGATCCCGCATCAGGTCCAGGAACGGCGTCAGGTCCAGACCCTCCGCCATCGGATCGATGATCCCCGCGAGCGTCGGCGTGGCCGCCTGGATCAGGCAGAGCCTGGGCCAGTAGGTCGTCTCCCGCATGAACTCGGTGTCGACGGTGATGAACTCGGAACCGGACAGCTGGTCGCAGAACGCGGCCAGCGCCTCATTTGTGGTGATCGGCGTCATGAGGATGCTATAGCCCGGCGCAAGCCGGTCGTGGCAATAGCGCGACCACATTCCGACACGAATTCGAAAGCCCGCGTGACATGAGCGCATCGAACGACAC
>JBALUZ010000148.1:0-6708 GCA_036963825.1 Brevundimonas sp. | reverse complement strand
GTGGCTTATCAGGGCGCGCCCGGCGCTTTCAGCCACGCGGCCTGCCTGGCCCTGCGCCCGTGGGACGAACCGGTGGCGTTCGACACCTTCGACCAGGCGATCGACTCGGTGCGCTCGGGCGACTGCGGCCTCGCCCTGATCCCGGTGGAGAACTCCACCATCGGCGTGGTCCAGCCGGCCGCCGATCTGGTGGCGGCTTCCGGCCTGGCGGTGGTCACGGAGGTGTGGCGGCCGATCCGGCTGGCCCTCATGGCGGCGCCGGGCGCGCGGCTGTCGGACCTGAAGACCGCCGAAAGCCATCCCGCCGCCCTCGGGCAGTGCGCCAGGGCGCTGGCTGAACTGGGGCTTGAGGCGCGCGAGGTGTTCGACACCGCCGGCGCCGCACGGGATGTGGCCGAGGCGAAGGACCGCAGCCGCGCGGCCGTCGCGCCTCCGCCCGCCGCGGAAATCTACGGATTGTCGATTCTGCGCCACGATCTTCAGGATTCGGCCGATAACCGCACGCGTTTTGTGCTGCTGGCCGCGCCCGAGGGTTGACGACGCAAGGATTTTGCGCGTTCTGGAGCGCGCGGTCGGTTGGACCGCAACTGCCGGACCCTTGTCATGTCCATGTCGCGCGCGCTTTTCGTCTCCACCTCTGACCGTTCGCGCGCGGCCTATTTCGGCTATTTCGCCTACGAGTTTCGATACGCCGGCTGAGGCGTCGGGTTCTCCGAAAACCGACCGCCTCGCCGGCGACCGCTCCGGACGACGGAGCGGCGGACCGCGCCCCTGTCCCTGAAACTCATCTCCAGCGAAATCACCCATGCCCAATTCGACCCTGCACCAGGTCTGGCCGGACCCGGCTCCCGAATCCCCTGAACACAAGGCGCTGGCCGCGCTGCGCGCCCAGATCGACGCCGTCGACGACCAGCTTCTCGAGCTGTTCCAGAAGCGCCTGGATCTGGCGGCCCAGGTGGGGCGGGCCAAGGATGCGCCGACCGGCCCCCACACGAAGCTGCGGCCCGACCGGGAGAAGGCCGTTCTGGCCCATGTCCACGGCCGGGCGGCCGCGGCGCACAAGGAGGCCGTCACCGGCCTGTGGCGCGAGATCGTCGGCTGGGGTCTGGCCCAGCAGGGCCAGCTGAAGGTCCAGGTCTGGTCGCCCAATGAGCCGGCGCGGGCCTTCGACGGCGCCCGCCAGAGGTTCGGGCGCGCCGCCGACATCCGCATGGTCCAGGACGCGGAAGCGGCGCTGCGCTTCGCCTCCGAGGGCGGCGGCGTGGCCGTCCTGGCCGTGAACAACGACACGCCCTGGTGGATCGGCCTGCGCAAGGAGTGGGCGCACCTGAGCGTCTTCGAGGGCTTCGGCGGCGAGGTCCCCTCGGCGTTCGCCGTCGGGCCCATCGACCCGGCGGCCCTGCCGGGCGGGCGGCGCGTGGTGGTCTCGGCCGGCGGCGACGCGGGCGACGGCGCGGGCGCCCGGCGGTGGGGTCTGCACACGCACCACGGCTGGACCCTGGCCCTGACCGACGCCCGCATCGCGCCGGGCGGCCCGGAAGGCTGCGTTGGCGCTGTGGGTTAGCCGCAGGCCGTGAAGAAGCGGTCGATGGCGGCCTCCGACCCGGGGTGGGCGGCGTAGGCCTCCCGCTCCTCGCCTGCCCAGGAGGCCAGCCAGCCCAGACGCCGGAATCGCTGGAACACCGGGTGATCAGCCTGGGCGGAGGCGGACAGGATCACGCCGCCCGTCAGCATCGAGGGCTCTGCGACGGCGGGGAAACGCTCGGTCTCGCCACCCGATTCCAGATGAATGACGGGCTCTGCCCCCTCCGGAACATCCTTGTGAAGCATCAGGGTGTCGGAGCCGGCGGCGCAATGCAGGCTGAGGCGCACGTCGTCGCTCTCGGCCACGCCATACGCCAGGTCGGCTTCGCCGCCGTCCATGTTCAGGTGCCAGTCGTAACCCGGAACCGGTGTCGGCGCCGGGCTCTCCGGACGCACGTAGGGTTCGGGCGTCGGTGCGGTGGCGCAGGCGGCGAGGGCGGCCAGGGCCGAGGCGGCGACGATGAGGCGAAGGGCGGACATGGCGGGGACTCCGGCTGCTTCAGCCGCCGCAGGCGACGGCGAAATCGGTGATGAGCGAACGCTGGGCGGCGGGCACGCGGACGGACCAGCGGCTCTCGCCCTGCACGAGGCTGAGCCGGCCTGTCTCGACGAAGGCGGCGAACACCGGGTGGTCCAGACGCAGGGCGGCCGTCAGCCGCTCCACGCCGGCCTCCTCGACCACGTCGCCCTGGGCGGCGGTCCGGGCCTCGCCGGCGTGAATGGCCACATAGCCCGCCTCGGCCTCCATCCCATAAACCGCCACGCGGGCGGCGCCCGAACCGGGCTGGCATTCGAGGGTGGCGCGGAGGCTGGCCGTGTCAGGGATCTCGTTGGCTAGCACGATCTGCCCGCCGTCGCCCGACTCGTAGAGGGTCCACGTCCAGCGCCCGTCCGCCCCCGGCTGGACGGCGGCCAAGGCCGTCGCGATCATCCATGCGACCATGGTTCAACGCCCCCTTGCTGAACCGGGACAGTGATCAGGCCCGCGCCGAAGAGCAATAGCTGACGAAGCGGGCGACGGCGGCCTGCTCCGCTTCATCGGCGGGAAGGGAGAAGCCGCCGGCCGCGCCCTCGACCCGCATGGACCCCCGCTCGGCCAGGTTGGTCAGGGCGGCGTCGTCCAGCGCGATGCGGGTCTCATAGGCTTCGCCGGCCGAAAGGGGATCCGGCTCGGAGGCGTTCATCGACACCCGCTGCAGCCGCGGCGAGGCGGGCTGAACGTCGCCATAGACCACGGCGCTCCGTTCGCCCGGCAGGCAGGTCATCATGATGGCGAGCTGATCGGAATTCGGCACGCCATAAGTCAATTTGGCCAGGTCACCCTCGTGATGCACCTGCCAGCTCATGGGTTGCACGTCGATCTGACGCTCATAGCCCGAGGACGCGGGGTGGGCCGCCAAAGCCACGAGACCCAGGAAACCGGCGGCGGGGATAAGAACCTTGAACATACTGTTACTGCCTCCGCCGGTGAGAACGCGGCGGACCGTTAACGGTTCACGGCTCAGCTTCCGGCGTTCATCGATCGTCGAAGCGTGGCAGGCCGAAGATGAACGGAAGCTGAGCCGTGTGGCTCAGGACGTCCCTAGAACGGGTTGAAGCGCTCCACCAGCGACTGCGCGGCCGGCGCGCCCTGGATCCGGCTGATGTCGCCGCGGCCGCCGTAGTGGATGCGGGCCTCGGCGATCTGGTCGTGGCGGATGACGTTGGCGGAGGAGATGTCCTCAGGACGCACGATGCCGGCCACGGTCAGCTCGCGCACCTCGCGGTTGGTGCGCACTTCCTGCCGACCCTGGATGACCATGTTGCCGTTGGGCATGACGGCGGTGACCACCGCGGCGATGGTCAGGCTGATGTTCTCGGAGCGGCTGACGCTGCCGGAGCCGGACGAGGTGGAGCCGCCGCCGAAGCCGATCAGGGCCGAGGGGTCGAAGGCGCCGCCGATGGCGTCGGCCGCCTCGGCTTCAAGCCCGAAGAAGTTCGTGACGCCCGAGTTGATCTCATTGGCGCGGGTGCGCTGGGTCGAGTTCTGGGTCTGGGCCCGGTCGCGGATGTCGATGGCCACGGTGAGGATGTCGCCGACGCTGCGCGCGCGCTGGTCTCCGAAGAAGGTGCGCGAGCCGGTGCGCCAGATGGCGTTGGCCGAGGCGGGGCGGGCCTCCGGGGCCGGCAGGACCTGCTGGGTCACCGGCACGAGGGCGGCGGGGTAGCCGATGGGCGCCAGTTCGGGGCCGCGCACGGCCTCCACGGCGGAGGAGCATGCGCCGAGCAGGGCGAGGGGGATGATGGCGGCGAGGGCTTTACGCATGACGGATTCCTCTAGCGCAGGGCGGCGAATTGCTGGGGATTGGCGCGGGCGGCGTGGGCGGCGGGACCGGTCACGGCCTGGCCGGGGCCGACCGCCACCGCGTCGATGGCGCGTCCGGACTCGGTGTTGGTGACCACCACGGCCTCGCCCGCCGCGGCGTCGCGGGTGGCGCGGCCGGTGACGGTCAGGCTGACTCCGCCGGAGATGTAGGACACCTGGACCATGTCGCCCCGGGCGATCACCTGCGGCGCGGTCAGATCGCGGGACTGGACCGGCGTTCCGGCCCGCATGGCCCGGCGGGCGGACAGGCCGATCACCTCGGCGGCGTCGCCGGGCGCGCCGGCGGGCGCCTGGTGCGCCTGGACCTGGCTCCAGACCACGTCCTCGGGCTGGACCACGTCGCCGGACGCGAGGCTGCGGGCGTAGGTCAGGACCTCGACCGTCGCACCGGGGCGTCCGACCGATGCGGCCGTCGAGGCCGCGGCGGAGACCGGCGCGCCCTGGCGCACCACGATGCGGCGCAGACCGTCAGGGTTGGTCCAGTGGAGTCCCGCGCGGGCGGCGGCGGCCTGGATCTGACCGGCGTCCAGCACGGCCGTGGGGCCGCTGCGGCGGGCGACGACCACCGCGGCGGCGGAACCGGCGCCGTCGAACAGCTCGCCCAGGGTGATGCGGCCGTCGTCGTCCACGGGACTGGCGGGCAGGCTGACGGGGCTGGACAGGGCGGGGGTGGCGGCGGCGATGGCGATGATCAGGGCCGCGAGGGCCGTGGCGCCCACATTGATCCGGGCGCGGCGGCGGGGCGGCATCACCTCAAAGGCCGGGCGGCGGTAGACGGCTCTCATCATGACTTCACCTGGGCGGAGACGCTGAGCATTTCGTCGGCGGTGGAGATGACCTTGGAGTTCATCTCATAGGCGCGCTGGGCCACGATCAGGGCGGTGATCTCGCTGACCGCGTCCACGTTGGAGGCTTCGGTGTAGCCCTGCAGAAGCTGCCCGTAGCCGATGTCGCCGGGGGCGCCCACGGTGGCCGGGCCGGAGGCGGCGGTCTCCAGCAGCAGGTTGTCGCCGATGGCCTCGAGGCCCGCCTCGTTGAAGAAGGTGGCGATCTCCAGCTGGCCGACGATCTGCGGCTCGGCCTCTCCGTCGAGGATGACCTGGACCTGGCCGGCGCGCGAGATGGACACGTCCACCGCCTCCTGCGGGATCGCGATGGCGGGCTCCACCTGGTAGCCGTCGTCCGTGACCAGCAGGCCTTCCTGGTTGACCGAGAAGTTGCCGGCGCGGGTGTAGGCGATCTCGCCGGAGGGCATGGTCACCTGGAAATAGCCGCGTCCGTCGATGGCCAGATCGTAGGTGTTGCCCGTCTGGGTGGGGCTGCCCTGGGTCATGATGCGGTAGACGCTGCCGGCCTTCACGCCGGCCCCGATCTGGATGCCTGTGGGCACCACGGTGCCCTGGGCCGAGGACTGCGCGCCCATGCGCTCGACGTTCTGGTACAGCAGGTCCTGGAACTCGGCGCGCTGTCGCTTGAAGCCCACCGTGTTCATGTTGGCGATGTTGTTGGAAATGACCTCGACGTTCAGCTGTTGAGCCAGCATCCCGGAAGCGGCGGTTCTGAGAGCGCGCATGGTCTGGTTTTCCCTAGTTCGGACGGCCGAGGCGCTCGACGGCGCGCTTGGACAGGTCGTTCTGGTTTTCGATCATCTTGGACGCCCGCTCGTAGGCGCGGCTGATCTCGATGAGGTTGGTGATCTCGAGGATCGTGTTGACGTTGGAGCCCTCCAGCATCCCCTGGCGGATCTGGACGTCGTTGGCCTCGACCGGCGCCTCGTTGGCGGTGTTGCGGTAGAGGCCGTCGCCGCCCTTCTCGAGGACGGAGAGCAGGGCGAAGCGCACCACGTTCAGGCGCCCGGTCACCTGGCCGTCCTGGGAGATGGTGCCGTCCTCGGCCACGGTCGGCGTGCCCAGGGCGGGGTTCAGGATGATCTCGCCGCCGTCGCCCAGGACCGGGTTTCCGGCCTCGGTGGTCAGGCGGCCTTCCGGATCCAGGGTGAAGGCGCCGTCCCGGGTGTAGGCCTCGCCGTCGCCGGCCTGGACGGTGAAGAAGGCCCCTTCGCCCTCGATGGCGAAGTCCAGCGGCCGGCCGGTCTGGCTGAGCGCGCCCTGGCCGAAGTCGCGACCCACGCCGTTGTCCAGCACGAAGCTGGTGGAGGGGCGAATGCCGTGATTGCGCGCCCGCTGGCCGATTTCGGTCCCGACCATCAGCTGCTCCACCTTGAACCCGGTGGTGTCGGCGTTGGCGATGTTGTTGGCCACGATGTCCAGCTCGCGACGAAGCGTCATCTGGCGGGACAGGGCGACGTAGGCGGCGTTTTCCACGGGCAACTCCTTCAGCCAGACCCCGAGCAAGGGGCGGGCCAACAGGGTTAATCGTTGATACGCAAGGGTTTGACGCCGGATGCCCCTCCGGCCGCCCGGCAGAAACTGAAATGTACAGGCTGGAGATTCGCCAGCTTCGGGGCGTCTGGACACATGCTGAAACTCGGCAAGAAAAAGAAGGACGGGGGCGTGCCCGCCACCACTGAAGCGCCCGCCGAGGGCGCGGAGGGCGAAGGCGAGGGCGCACCGGCGAAGAAGAAGCCGCCGATGCTGCTGATCATCGGCGCGGCGGTGGGCGTGCTCGTGCTGGGCGGCGGCGGCGCGGCCGCCTTCTTTCTGATGAAGCCGGCGGCGCCCGCCGAGGACGCGGGCGAGGAGGCTCATGCATCCCCGCCGCCGCCGGACAAGAAGGGCGGAGGCGGTCACGGCGCGCCG
>JBALUZ010000147.1:0-6876 GCA_036963825.1 Brevundimonas sp. | reverse complement strand
CTGACGCGGCTGGGCGAGTCGGTCGTGAGATCGACGCCAGCGGCGTGCCGCTGCTGGACGCGCTGGAGCCCGAAGAGGGCTGCCTGAGCTGGACCATCACCCTGAAGGGGGATGTGCAGGAGTCCGCGATCCGCGAGGTGTTCGAATTCGTGGAGGGCGACTGCGACCTGGCCGTCCTGCGCGAGGGCGACGGGGCGTCCGCCCCTGTCCCCGATCTGGCCCCCGCCGCCGCCCCGGCTCCCGACATCGACATCTCCGCCCTTCTGGCCGCCGCCCAGGCGCCGGTGGAGGCCGCGCCGGTCGCCGCCGCCCCGGTGGTCCCGACCCCGGCGCCCGAACCGGCTGTCGCGAGCGCGGCGCCTTCGGCCCCGGCGGCCAAGGGCCCTCCGCCGGCCGCCGACGCGGCCGCCGCGACCGTCGCCCAGGCCCCGGTGACGATCCGGGTGGACCTGGACCGGGTGGACCGCCTGATCAACCTGGTCGGCGAACTGGTGATCCAGCAGGCCGTTCTGGCCCAGCGCGTGAGCGAAACCGCCATGATCCGCGCCTCCGGCGTGGGGCAGGGGCTCGAGGACCTCGAACTGCTGACCCGCGAGATCCAGGACAGCGTCATGGCCATCCGGGCCCAGCCGGTGAAGTCGGTGTTCCAGCGCATGCCGCGGCTGGTGCGCGAGGTCGCCCAGATGACCGGCAAGCAGGTGCGTCTGGTCACCGAGGGCGAGGCCACCGAGGTGGACAAGACCGTGGTCGAGCGCCTGGCCGAACCGATCACCCACATGCTGCGCAACGCCATCGACCACGGGCTGGAGAAGCCCGAGAAGCGCGTGGCCGCCGGCAAGCCGGCCGAGGGCCAGGTGCGTCTGGCCGCCCTGCACCGCTCGGGCCGGATCGTCATCGAGATCTCCGACGACGGGGCGGGCATCAACCGTGAACGCGTGCTCGGCATCGCCATCGAGAAGGGCCTGATCGAACCCGAGGCCCAGCTCAGCGACGAACAGATCGACAATCTCATCTTCATGCCCGGCTTCTCGACCGCAGAGACCATCTCGGACGTCTCGGGCCGCGGCGTCGGCATGGACGTGGTCAAGCGCTCCATCCAGTCGCTGGGGGGACGCATCTCCATCGCCAGCAGGCCGGGCGAGGGGTCGACCTTCACCATGAGCCTGCCCCTGACCCTCGCGGTGCTGGACGGCATGGTGGTCACGAGCGCCGAGCAGACCCTGGTGGCGCCCCTGGCCGCCATCGTGGAGAGCCTCACGCCCCGGGCCGAGGACATTCACCGGGTCGGCGGCCACACGCCGGTGATCCGGTTCCGCGAGGAGTTCGTGCCGCTGGTGGACGTGGCCGCGACCCTGGGCTTCGGCATCGGCCCCGAGCCCGCCTCGACCGGCGTGGCGCTGATCGTCGAGGCCGAGGGCGGGGCCAAGGCCGCCCTGCTCGTGGACGCGATCCAGGGGCAGCGCCAGGTGGTCATCAAGAGCCTTGAGACCAACTACCAGGCCATCGACGGCGTGGCCGCCGCCACCATTCTCGGCGACGGCCGCGTGGCCCTCATCCTCGATATCGACGCGCTCGTTTCGAACACGCGCCGCTCCGTGCGTAAACCTGACCTCAAGCTTGCGAGCTGATCCATGACAGAAGCCACCATCCAGACCGGCGCCCGACGTGAACTGATCGCCTTCCGCATCGGCGAACAGGAGTTTTGCGTGGACATCATGGCCGTGCGGGAGATCCGCGGCTGGACGCCCGCGACGCCGCTGCCGCGCACGCCCGGCTACATGAAGGGCGTGATCAATCTGCGCGGCGCCGTGCTGCCGATCATCGACCTGTCGGGCCGGTTCGGCCTGGGCGTCACCGAGCCCAGCGCGCGCCACGTCATCATGGTCGTGCACATCCGCGACCGCACCGTCGGCCTGCTGGTGGACGCCGTGTCCGACATCCTGCAGCTGACCGACGACCAGGTTCAGCCGACGCCCGATGTGGCGGCGGACGAGGTGAAGGCCTTCGTCAAGGGCATCTTCGCCATCGACGGCCGCATGATCAGCCTGATCGCGCTCGACCGCATCCTGCCCACCGAGCCCGAGGCCGAAGCGGCATGACCCAGACCGCCGACAGGGCGCGCCCGGCGACGGAAACCTCGCTGGTGCAGGGCGAGTTCGCCTTCACCGCCGAGGATTTCCGCCACATCGCCCAGGTGCTGCATTCCCATGCCGGCATCGCCCTGACCGAGGCCAAGGCGGCCCTGGTGTACTCGCGCCTGGCCAAGCGGCTGCGGACCCTGGGCCTGCGCAGCTTCCGTGACTACTGCACCCTCATCGACGGCGCCGACGGTCTGGACGAGCGCCAGGCCATGTTCGCCGCCCTGACCACCAATGTGACGCGCTTCTACCGCGAGCCGCACCACTTCGATCACCTGCGCGACAAGGTCATGCCGGCCCTGGCCGAGCGGGCGCGGCAGGGCGGACGGGTGCGGTTGTGGTCCGCCGCCTGCTCCAACGGCCAGGAGCCCTATTCCATGGCCCTGACCGTCCTGTCGGTGCTGCCCGAGGCGGCGACCCTGGACGTCCGGATCCTGGCCACCGACATCGACCCGAACATGGTGGCCGAAGGCCGCGCCGGGCTCTATTCCGCCGAAGCCCTGGAGCCCGTGCCCGACACCCTGCGCACGCGCTGGTTCAAGCGCGAAACCGGCGGCGACCGCATGCTGTACGCGGTGGCGCCCGAGCTGCGCCGGCTGGTGTCGTTCAACCAGCTGAACCTGATCGGCGACTGGCCCATGAAGGGCAAGTTCGACGTGATCTTCTGCCGCAACGTGGTGATCTATTTCGATGACCAGACCCAGGAGCGGGTCTGGAGCCGCTTCCTGCCGATGATGAAGCCGGGCGGCACGCTCTACATCGGCCACTCCGAGCGCGTGTCCGGGCCGGCGACGGCGCAGCTGCGCACCAGCGGCCTGACCACCTACGAGGCCATGGCATGACCGTGACCGTGCTCGTGGTGGACGATTCCCCGACCATGCGCGGCCTGATCTCGGCCGCCCTCAAGCGCGACCCCGAGATCGAGGTGGTCGGCACGGCGGGCGATCCGCTGGAGGCCCGCGAGGCCATCAAGCGCCTGAACCCCGACGTCATCACCCTGGACGTCGAGATGCCCAACATGAACGGGCTGGAGTTCCTCGAGAAGATCATGCGGCTGCGCCCCATGCCCGTGGTGATGGTCTCGACCCTGACCCAGGCGGGGGCGGAGGTCACCCTGGCGGCGCTCGAGCTGGGCGCCGTGGACGCCGTGGGCAAGCCCTCGGCCGGCGTGACCGCCATGGAGGCGTTCGCCGATCTGCCGCAGAGGGTGAAGGTCGCCGCGAGCGCGCGGGTCCGCACCGGCGGAGAGGCGCGCGGGCCGTCCGTGGACGCCGCCTGGCGCCCGCGTCCGAACGCCATCGTCGCGCTCGGCGCCTCCACGGGGGGCGTGGAGGCGCTCATCACCCTGCTGTCGTCCTTCCCGGCGAACTGCCCGCCCACGGTCATCACCCAGCACATGCCGGTGACCTTCACAAAGAGCTTCGCCGCGCGCCTGGACAAGCTGTGCGCGCCCACCGTCAAGGAAGCGGAAGACGGCGACGCCCTGCTGCCGGGCCACGTCTTCCTCGCGCCCGGCGGCCCCGCCCACATGGAGGTCGCGCGGGGAACCCCGCCCCGTTGCCGCCTGCGCGTCGGCGACACGGTCAGCGGCCACCGGCCTTCGGTGGACGTGCTGTTCAGGTCGGTCGCGCGCCTTGACATGCACCTGGTGGGCGCCTTGCTGACCGGCATGGGCAAGGACGGCGCCGAAGGCCTGCTGGCCATGCGCCAGGCCGGCGCCCGGACCCTCGGCCAGGATCAGGCCAGCAGCGTGGTCTACGGCATGCCGCGGGCCGCCCACGAGATGGGCGCGGTCGAGCGTCAATTGCCTCTGGGGCGCCTGGGCCCCGCCATTCTCGAACTCGCCTCGGCTTCCGCCGCCGCCAAGCCCTCTGAGGTTCACTGAAATGCCCGCCGCTTCCGCCATCCAGACCCTGATCGTGGACGACCAGCTGACCATGCGCAGCCTGATCCGCGCCAGCCTGCAACAGATTGGCGTGGTCAGTCTCCCTGAGGCCATCGACGGCGAGGATGCGCTGCGCGCGATGATCGCCCAGCCGGCCCATCTGGTCATTTCCGACTTCAACATGCCGAACCTCGACGGTCTCGGCCTTCTGCGCGCCATTCGCGCCCATCCCCCGACCAGCAAGGCGGCCTTCATCATGCTGACCGGCCGGGCGGACAAGGAGCTGGTGCAGCGCGCCGTGCAGTTCGGCGTCAACAACTACCTCGTGAAACCCTTCACCGCCGGTCAGCTGAAGGAGAAGATCGAGGGCGTCTTCGGTCCCCTGACATGACGGCCGGCTCTTCCGTTCCCGAGCCGCAGACCTCGGTGCGTCTTCACGTGGGCCAGGGCGAGCACCTGATCACCGGCGATCCCCAGGTCATGCTGACCACGATCCTGGGCTCGTGCGTGGCCATGTGCCTGCGTGATCCGGTCGCCCGGATCGGCGGCATGAACCATTTCCTGCTGCCGTCGGGCCGCACCGACGGGGCCGATGAAGGCCGCCGCTACGGGGCCTACGCCATGGAAGTGCTGATCAACGGCGTGCTGTCGGCCGGCGGGCGCCGCGAGCGGCTCGAGGCGAAGCTGTTCGGCGGCGGGCGCATGTTCGACGGCCTGGCCGACGTGGGCACGGGCAACGCCACCTTCGCCGAGAAATTCCTGGCGGACGAAGGCATCCCGATCATCGCCTCCAGCCTTCGCGGGCACGGCGCGCGCCGTGTCCAGTTCTGGCCCCACAGCGGCAGGGCCCTGCAGAAGGCGGTCAGCGACCGGCCCATGGAGCGCCCCGTCCCGCCGCCGGTCGTCGCCGATTCGGGCGAGCTGGAGCTGTTCTGATGAGCGTCGACGCCCGCTTCCTGGCTGCCCTGTCCGACGAACTGGCCCACAGCCGCGTGCTGGCGGAGTCGCTGGCGCCCCTGCTGTCGACGGCTCCGTCGGCGGACCGGCACGACAGCCTCGTGCGCGCCCAGGGCCTGGACATGCTGGTGCAGCATCTGGATGCGCTGGCCGCCATGACCGCACGCGTCGCGCAGGGCGACCGGCCGGAGGACGCCGTGGTCGCCGCCCCGCTTGGCGGGCTGGTGGCGCGCATGCAGGCCGCCCTGGACGGGGATCCTGCGCCCGCGATCGCGCATCCGCCGCCGTCGGGCGATCTGATGCTGTTCGATTGACCCGCCCATGTCCCGCGCCATTTCCCCCGAGACACGCATCAACCTGGAGCGCACCTCCGCCCTGTTGATCAACGACAATCCGCAGGGTCTCGATATTCTCAGCTCCATCGTCCAGGGCTTCGGCCTGAAGGAGCAGATCAAGTGCGCCTCTCCCGACGACGCGCGGGCGGTGATCAAGCGGCGCTCCGTGGATATGGTGATGGTGGAGTGTGCGTCGTCCACGGACAGCTGTGACTTCGTCCGCTGGATGCGCCGGGAGGGCCCGAAGACCAGCGCCTACACCCCGGTCATCATCCTGACGGGCCATGCCTCGGAAGGCTTCGTGACCCAGAGCCGCGACTGCGGCGCCAGCTTCATTGTGACCAAGCCCCTGACCCCCATGGTCCTGCTGCAGCGAATCCTGTGGCTGACCAAGGACCAGCGCGAATGGGTCGAATGCGACACCTACGTCGGACCGGACCGCCGGGTGCGCAACTACGGCCCGCCGCTGGGCATGACCGGGCGCCGCGCGGGCGACCTGTCCGCCCACGTGGGCGCCGCCCTCGAACCCAACATGGACCAGTCGGACATCGACATGCTCCTGAAGCCGCAAAGGGTGGCGCTGTGAGCGACGCAACAGACAAGGCCCGGATGTTCAAGGTGCGGCCGACCCTGGCCGATCAGATCCGGTTGCCCGGCGGGAAGAAGGTCGGGGAAGCCGTGGCGGCCGCCGACGCGGCCCTGGATGACCGGCGCGAGTCGGCTGTCGAGGGCCTGAAGCAGGGCGTGGAGCGGCTGGAGGCCCTGGCCCGGCAACAGTCCGACGCCGGGTTCGCCTCGGTCTATCCCATCGCGGCGACGCTGGCGGGCACGGCCGGCTTCTTCGATACAGGCCCGTTCTACAAGGCGGTCTACAGCCTGTGCGAACTGACCGAGAAACTGACCGCCGCAGGTCGCTGCGACTGGTTGTCGGTGGACGTACACGTGCGCGCCCTGCGCCTCATCCTGACCACGGGCTTCGAGGACGGTCCCGAAGCCAGGGCGATGCTGGACGGGCTGTCATCGCTCGTGCGCCGGGTGGAGACGACGTCGTGAAGCCGAGGGTCGAGATCGACGACGCCCGCCGCCGGATCACGGTGACCGCGGACATCAACGTCATGTCGCGGGACATGACCGGAACCCTGATCGCCCTGGTGCGCGAGGAGCCCCGGCGGGCGGACCATGATTTCATTATCGACGTGCGGGAGTCGTACGGCGACGGCTCGCACGATGATGTGGTGCTGCTCGCAGAGGCCTTCAGGGCCGCCGGGGCCGGGCGTCAGGCGTCCCACACCTGCTTCATCACGCCGGATCCGGGCTTTGTTCACTGGGTGCGGACCATGGATTTCTGCTTCGACAACCGGACCCATCTGGTCTTCGACAGCCCGGAGGCGGCGGACGCCTTTCTCGACCAGAAGCTGAAGCGCGAACCGGCGGCGGCCTGACAGGCAAGCGGAGCCTTTGCCGGCGAACAGCGTTAAGCTCCGGCGCAAACCGGAGGCGTTCATGATCACCCGCACCACCCCCCTGTCCATCCTCGCCGTGTCGTGGCTGGCCCTCGCCG
>JBALUZ010000146.1:0-6882 GCA_036963825.1 Brevundimonas sp. | reverse complement strand
GAGATCGACCCGATGATCACCCACACGATGCCGCTGGAAGACATCAACAAGGCCTTCGACCTGATGCACGAGGGCAAGAGCATCCGCAGCGTCGTGGTGTTCTAGGGGCGCCTATGCACATTGGCCGCCACGCTTCCCCAGCACCGGGAGAATCCGAATGACCTCCGTCCGCTGCAAATCTCGTTTCATGCCAGCCCGGGCGCTGGCTGGTCTCCTTGGCGGCCTTGCTCTGTTCGGCGGCGTCGCTGCCGCCCAGGAACAGATGGGGGATCCGGACTTCACGCCCACCGTCCCCAGTCCGGCCTACCCGGACGGCGGACCGACGGTGGTGCTTGATGAGGCGCATGGAAGCGTCCAGACGATCGGTGGCCGGTACCGGGCGTTCGCCGCTGTGCTGCGGGCGGACGGCTACGAGGTGGTGCGTGGAACGAGCCGGTTCGATGGCGGCGGGCTCGATCAGGCCGATGTGCTGGTGATTTCGAATGCGGCCGCCCTGCCCGAGGGTGAAGGCGGTCCGTCCGCATTCACAGAATCCGAGATCGACGCAATCGACGCCTGGGTGAGGAATGGCGGGGCGTTGCTGCTGGCGGCCGACCATGCCCCTCACGGTGATGCTGCCGAGGCCCTGGCGGCCCGGTTTGGCGTCGGCATGGGCAAGGGCTATGCCTTTTGGCCGACCGCGACCGGTCTGACCACCAATCTCGATTATGACCTGGACCCGGACCGGTCGGACGCCCATCCGATCCTGCGTGGACGTTCGGCCGATGAGCGCATCGGCCGCGTGCGCGCCTTTACCGGCCAATCCCTGATGCCGCCGCCGGACGCCGAGATGCTCCTGCCGATGGATGACGGCCACTGGGAGGGCGCCGACCGCGATGTGCTCGGCGTGATCCGCGAACGCATACGGGCGGATGAGGACGTGGCGGTGGTGCTCTCCGATCTGGCCGTGCCGATAGTGGAGGGCGCCCAGGGTCTGGCCCTGCGGCATGGAAACGGCCGGGTTGTCGTGCTGGCGGAGGCCGGCATGCTCACGGCCCAGCTGATCCGCTTCCCGCCGGAGGACCAGCGGGAGGACATCCGCTTTGGACTGAACACCCCGGGCCATGACAATCAGCAATTCCTGCTGAACATCCTTCACTGGCTTTCCGGCGATCTCGACTGAGCCGACTCTGCCGTCCGAGGCTTGCGTCCCCGGGACAGTAGTTTAAAAAAACTATCTGAAGCACAGAGAGGGACCATGTTCACACACATCACTGTCGGGGCGAACGACGTCGAGGCGTCGCGGAAATTCTATGACGCGGCGCTGGGCGCGCTGGGGATTCCGGCGGCGCAGGGCCCGGACCCCAAGGGGCGGTTCTGGTGGCGCACCGAGCGGGGCGCCTTCGCCGTGGGCAAGCCCATCGACGGCGAGCCCGCCTGCCATGCCAACGGCGGCACCATCGGCTTCCATGCCAAGACCCCCGAGATGGTCCAGGCCTTCCACGACGCGGGCGTCGCGGCGGGCGGCACGGCCATCGAGGACCCGCCCGGCGAGCGCACCGGCGCCTTCGGGACGCTGGTGCTGGCCTATCTCCGCGATCCGTCCGGCAACAAGATCTGCGCCCTGCACAGGCCGAAATGACCTTGCAAACCACCAAGACCCACATCGTCCATGGCGGCACGCTGCGCTACTGCCGCCACGACAGCGCGACCACCGGCACGCCCATGACCCTGTCGGTGTTCACGCCGCCGGGGGAGGGGCCGTTTCCGGTGCTGATCTGGCTGTCGGGCCTGACCTGCACCGAGGATAATTTCACGTCCAAGGCCGGGGCCTACCGGGCGGCGGCGGCGCACGGCGTCATCATCGTGGCCCCCGACACCTCGCCGCGGGGGGAAAACGTGGCGGACGACGAGGCCTATGATCTGGGGCAGGGGGCCGGGTTCTATGTGGACGCGACCCAGGCGCCGTGGGCGCCGCACTTCCGCATGGAGAGCTACGTCACGGACGAGCTGATCGCCCTGGTCGACGCGGAGTTTCCGACCACGAAGACACGCTCCATCTTCGGCCACTCCATGGGCGGACACGGGGCCCTGACCCTGGCCCTGCGCCATCCCGAGCTGTTCCAGAGCGTCTCCGCCTTCGCCCCCATCGCCTCGCCGACCCGGTGTGCGTGGGGCGAAAAGGCGTTCACCGCCTATCTGGGCGACGACCGGGCCGAGTGGGCGGAGCACGACGCGGCCCTGCTGCTGGAGTCCGGCGCGGCGTCGGGAGTCTATGACGACATTCTGGTGGACCAGGGCGACGGGGACCAATTCCTGACCGACCAGCTCAAGCCTGAACTGCTCAAGGCCGCGGCCGACAAGGCGGGGCAGAAGGTCACGATCCGCATGCAGCCGGGCTATGACCACTCCTACTTCTTCATGGCCAGTTTCATCGACGATCACGTGGCCTTCCATGCAGCGCGCCTGAAAGGCTGATCGGAACCGGCCGCCGCGCGTTGATGTCCATGCGGCCACAGGGGCTATCGCCTCTTTGCCGATCACGGACTAGAAGGGCTTATGCCGGACACCCCGCTTCTCGACACCGTCGCCTTCCCCGCCGACACCCGTGGTTTCAGCATCGCGCAGTTGCGACAGCTGGCCGACGAGGTGCGAACCGAAACCATCGACGCCGTCTCCGTGACCGGCGGGCACCTTGGCGCGGGCCTCGGCGTGGTCGAGCTGACCGTGGCCCTGCACCATGTGTTCGAGACGCCGAAGGACATCCTGATCTGGGACGTCGGGCACCAGTGCTATCCGCACAAGATCCTGACCGGCCGTCGCGACCGCATCCGGACGCTCAGGCAGGGCGGCGGCCTGTCCGGCTTCACCAAGCGGGCCGAGAGCGAATACGACCCTTTCGGCGCGGCGCACGCCTCCACCTCCATTTCCGCGGCCCTGGGATTCGCCGCGGCGCGGGATCAGAAGAAGTCCGGCAACAAGGTGGTCGCGGTCATCGGCGACGGCTCCATGTCCGCCGGCATGGCCTATGAGGCCATGAACAACGCGGCCGAGACCACCGGCCAGCTGACGGTGATCCTGAACGACAACGACATGTCCATCGCCCCGCCGGTGGGCGGGATGAGCGCCTATCTGGCCAAGCTGGTCTCGGGCGGCGCCTACCAGAACATGCGCCGCTTCGGAAAGAAGATGGCCGAGCACCTGCCGCGCCCGTTCCGCGACGCCGCGCGCAAGGCCGAGGAATACACCCGCGGCATGGTCACGGGCGGCACCTTCTTCGAGGAGCTGGGCTTCTACTATGTGGGTCCGATCGACGGACACGACATGGATGTGCTGGTCCCGGTGCTGAAGAACGCCGCGGCCATCAAGGACCGGCCGGTCCTGGTCCACGTGGTGACCCAGAAGGGCAAGGGCTATGCGCCCGCCGAGAACAGCGCCGACAAGTATCACGGCGTGGTCAAGTTCGACGTGGTGTCGGGCAAGCAGTCCAAGTCCGTCTCCAACGCGCCCAGCTACACCAAGGTGTTCGGCGCCGAGCTGATCAAGCGGGCGGAGCGCGACCCGTCCATCGTGGCCATCACCGCCGCCATGCCGGGCGGGACGGGGGTGGACCTGTTCGGCCAGGCCTTCCCGGACCGCACCTTCGACGTGGGCATCGCCGAACAGCACGCGGTGACCTTCGCGGCGGGGCTGGCGGCGGACGGCATGAAGCCCTTCTGCGCCATCTATTCCACCTTCCTCCAGCGCGGCTACGACCAGGTGGTGCACGATGTGGCGATCCAGTCGCTGCCGGTGCGCTTCGCCATGGACCGCGCCGGCCTGGTGGGCGCCGACGGACCGACCCATGCGGGCTCGTTCGACATCGGCTACATGGGCGCCCTGCCGGGCATGGTGCTGATGGCCGCATCGGACGAGGCCGAGCTGGCGGCCATGATCGCCACCAGCCTCGAGATCGACGACCGGCCCTCGGCCTTCCGCTATCCGCGCGGCGACGGGGTGGGGGTGGAGATTCCCGAGCTGGCCGCCCCGCTCGAGATCGGCAGGGGCCGCATCGTGCGCGAAGGCACGACCGTGGCCATCCTGAGCCTCGGCACCCGGTTGCAGGAATCGCTGAAGGCGGCCGAGGCGCTGGCGGCGCGCGGCGTGTCCGCCACTGTGGCCGACGCCCGCTTCGCCAAGCCGCTGGACGAGGAGATGATCCTGCGTCTGGCCCGCGAGCACGAGGCGCTGATCACCGTGGAGGAGGGCGCCATGGGCGGCTTCGGCGGCTTCGTGCTGCAGATGCTGGCCGGGAAGGGCGCGCTGGACGCGGGTCTGAAGATCCGCACCCTTCACCTGCCGGATTCGTTCCAGGACCAGGACAAGCCTGAGGCCATGTATTCCCAGGCGGGACTCAACGCTGACCATATCGCCGCGGCCGCCCTGGCGGCCCTGGGCGTGAACGCCGCCAGCGCCAAGGCGCGGGCCTAGGGAAGAGGCGAGGCCGACGTCGCCGCCGGCCTCGCGGATCGTCTCAGAGCACCCCGATCATGCTGGCCACCAGCGGGTGGCGCACGATGTCCTGTTCGGCCAGACGGACCACGGCGATGTCGGGAACGGCCTCCAGGCGCTCGGCGATGTCGGACAGGCCGGACAGGGACGGCAGCAGGTCCGATTGCTGGGGGTCGCCGGTGACCACCATGGTGGAATGCCAGCCCAGGCGCGTCAGCAGCATCTTGAGCTGGACGTAGGTGCAGTTCTGGGCCTCGTCCACCACGATGAAGGCGTTGTTGAGGGTGCGGCCCCGCATGTAGCCCACCGGCGCGATCTCGATCAGGCCCTCGGCCATCAGCGCCTTGACCCGCTTCATGGAAAGACGGTCCGACAGGGCGTCGTAGAGGGGGCGCAGGTAGGGGGCCAGCTTGTCCTCCATGTCGCCCGGCAGATAGCCGATGGATTCGCCGGCCTCGACCGCGGGACGGGACAGGACGATGCGGCCGACCTTGCCCGCCTCCAGCGCCTCCACCGCCTTGGCCACCGCCAGATAGGTCTTGCCGGTGCCTGCCGGCCCGAGGGCCAGGGCGAGGTTGTGGGTGTCGATGGCCTCCATCAACTCGGCCTGGCCGTCCGACTTGGGCTTGAGGGTCTTCATGTAGGACTGGTCGCGGTCGTCATTGGAGGGGTAGGGCGACCAGCCCTGGTGGGTCGGAAGGCGCCGCACCTTGGCGTCCTCGGAAAACTGGCGTGTATCGAACACGCCCTCCCTGGCCGTGTCGCGGGATTGGCGCTTGAGGGCGGAACGCTTGGTCATGGTAGCCTCCGAGGCATGAAAAAAGGCGAGACCCGCAGGGGACCCGCCTCGAATGAGAGCGTTGGGGAGGAGAACAGACGCAGGGCGCCGTCGTGGCCGGTCGGGGGCATGGCTCCCGGCGGGAAGTCCCGCCGCCGAACGAAACGCGACACGCAAACGTCCTCGTGCCTGGCCGGACCGGGCGTGATCCGGCTACGGATTCGAGGTCGCTGACACGATCCCGAATCGCTGAACAAGTTTGATGCTAACGTGGTTTCCAAACACTTAAAGTGCTGAAAAGATAATAGTTACGAGGGGTTCTGATGACTGTTTACAGTCTTGACGCAAAGCAACCGCAGCTCCCGCCGGAGGGCGAATACTGGATCGCGCCGAATGCGACCGTGATAGGAGACGTGATTCTTCACCCTGGCGCCAGCATCTGGTGGAATGCGGTGGTTCGCGGCGACAACGAGCCCATCACCATCGGGCCGGACAGCAACATCCAGGACGGCAGCGTGCTGCACAACGACGTGGGCGTGCCGCTGACCATCGGACGCGGGGTGACGGTCGGCCACAAGGTGATGCTCCACGGCTGCGACATCGGCGACAACAGCCTGATCGGCATCAACGCCGTCGTTCTGAACCGCGCCAGAATCGGCCGCAACTGCATCATCGGGGCGGGCGCGATCATCACCGAGGGCAAGGAGATCCCTGACGGGTCGCTGGTGGTCGGCGCGCCGGGCAGGGTGATCCGCACGCTGGAGCCGCCCCAGATCGAGATGCTGAGGATGTCGGCCGAGCACTATGTGCAGAACTGGAAGCGGTACGTCCGGGGCCTGACCCGGCTCGACTAGGCGATGCGGCGGCCGTCCACGGCGGCCAGGGTCAGGGCGGCGCGGCGTGCGGCGGGCGTGGCGGCGGGCGTCATGGCGCGCACGATCAGTCCCTCAACGGCGGTGGCTTCGTCGCCCTCGGGGCTGAGGGGCTGGTACAGGCCCAGCACACGGTCGGGCGCGCCGGTGGGACCGCGCAGGGGCGCGGCGGCGATCTCGACGGGCAGCAGGCCGCCCCCTTCCATCTCCATGTCGGCGCTGAAGATCATGGGGCGGCCCTCGCGGAACGCCTGGGCCAGTCCGCGGTGGACCATCAGCCGGCTTTCGCGGCGCCACACCTCCAGCACATAGGCGCCCTTCAGGGGACGGCCGTGGGCCCGCTCGATCCAGCCGCCGGCCAGACGGAAGACCAGGCCCTCGTCCCGCCGCTCGGCGATGAACACCTGCGGCAGCAGGCGCCCCAGGGCGTGGGGATCGAAGGCGGCGCGGTCGGGAATGCGCGCGGCGCCGGGCAAGGCCGTCCACGCGTCCACGAGCCGCTGAATGCCGGAATGGAACACCGAGTCTGTCATCGGCGTCGCCTTCGCAAGGGGCGGGCCGCGAGGGCGCCGGACCATGGCAACGGAAACGCAAGGGTTTGCTGTCTGTATGGCAGTCTGAACCGGCCTGCGGCTTGCAGGGCCGGGCAAGGTCTTGAATGCGGGAGTCCGGCCCATGCGGTTGCGGATCAGATACTGGATGCCGGCCCTGGCGGGGCTGTTCCTGGTCGGCGTGGCCGACGAGGCCGCGGCCCAATGCGGC
>JBALUZ010000145.1:0-6900 GCA_036963825.1 Brevundimonas sp. | reverse complement strand
GCGGCTGCGTTCGCCGTCCAGCCAGACATTGACGAACTCCGTCTCGCCGGTTCGGACGAAGTCGGCCTTCATCTCCGGGGTGAAGTCGGGTTCCAGGCTCATGGCCAGCACCCGCTCGCCTTCCGCGGCGGAGAGCGGGTCGCTGGCCTCGGCCTGGTTCTGCGGGTGGGCGGTGCGAACCCACATGCGCAGGGGCGCCGCGTCGGGGCGGGCGAAATAGTCCCGGCCATAATAGGCCGCGGCGTTGAACATGAAGCGGTCGTCGACGGCGATGGCGGAGACCCGCAGGTCGTGCATGGCGCGATCGGTCATGGCCTGGCTCAGCTGGGACCAGCCCTTGGCGCGCTTGAACCCGTTGGCCATGCCCGCCTGCTCCGCCAGATCCGGCGAGATGACGAAGGACAGGAACAGCGCCGCCACCGCCCCCTGCGTCGCCAGGGCGGCGATGTACCAGCCCCGGGCCCGCCAGCGCAGCAGCCAGGCCGCCACCAGGATCACGCCGGTGACATAGCCGGCGGCCGTCCAGTTGGCGTTGGCGCGGCTGAGCAAGGCCTGCAGCGTGACGATCAGGAAAACCGGGGCGGTAAAGCAGAGCAGCAGCAGGTCAGCCGGGGTGAGCCGCCGACGCCAGGCCATCAACCCTGCGCCCACCACCAGCACCACGAAGGGGATCGGTCCGAACACCCCGAACTGTGCGCCGAGGAAGTCCAGCATCTCGCCGGGATGGAAGAGGTCGCCCGGGCTCCAGTTGGCGTTGGCCGCCGTGTGCTGAACGGTGGCGAAGCCATGGGCGGCGTTCCAGATCAGATTGGGGGCCAGCACCAGCAGCATGGCGCCGAAAGCGGCGGCGATCATCGGCCGCGACCACAGCCGGCGAGCGTCCCGGTCGAGGATGAGGTGAAGCGCCACGCCGATCAGGGCGTAGACCGCGGCGTACTTCGAGAGGAAGGCCAGGCCGAGCAGGCCGCCGGCCCCAGCAGCCGCGACCAAACGTCGCCGACCCTCCGCGTGCGGAAGATAAACATAGAGGGCCAGCCCCCAGGTCAGGAAGGCCAGCAGCGGCGCATCGGTCGCCACGACCGCCGACGAAAGCTGCACGCCGGGCATCACATGATAGAGCGCGCAGGCCGCCAGGGCGATCTGCGCGCCGTAGAGACGACGAGACAGGACGAAGACGCCGAGCGCCGTCGCCGCCTGGAAAAGCGGCGCCGAAAGCCGCACCATCGGCTCGCTGTCGCCGCCCAAGGTGGTCGCCCAGATGCTCCAGGCGACCATGGGAGGCTTTGAATAATAACCGAAATCCAGCGTCCGGGACCAAAGCCAGTACTGCGCCTCGTCCGGATAGAGCTCGAGCGGCGTGATGAAGATGGCCGCCAGCCGGACAGCGGTCAGCGCCACGGTGATCCACAGGGCCATGCGCCAGGCGGCGAGGGCGGAGGGCGCAGCGGGGTCAGGCACGGGAGTCTCCGGAAACGGCGCGGAACGTTGCTCGCCCAGGAGGCGATGTAAAGGACCCGGCGCCTGCGGGTGTGGCGCCGCAACAACAGGTTGCGCCCGTCATAAATCCATCACCAACAAGCCCGAAAGTTGCCTGTATAGACCGCCGGACATCGGAGCGCTTGTGCGTTCGCCCGCTCCGATTCTCGATCGAGAGGGGAATCTCACAATGACGTCTATGAAGCGGCTCGCCAGCGGCGCGGCTCTTACGGCGCTCGTCTGCGCCATGAGCAGCGCCGTCTACGCGCAGGAAACCACGGCCGCGATCCGCGGTCAGATCGTCGATACGCAGGGCGCCCCGGTGGCCGGCGCGACGGTCACCATCACCCACGTCCCGACTGGCGCTGCGAGCACCACCGTCACGGGCCTGGATGGCATCTATTCGGCCCGCGGCCTTCGGGTCGGCGGCCCCTACCGCATCGCCGCCACCGCCCCGCAGTTCGAGGCCGGCGCCTCGACCCTGCAGTCGGTCGGCGTGGGCGACGCCGCCCAGGTGGACGTCCGCCTCGGCCGCACCGGCGACGCCCAGGTGGCCGAGCTGGTCGTGACCGCCGCGGCGGCCGCCCCCAGCCAAGGTGGTCCGTCGTCGAACTTCACCGCCGCCGACATCGACTCGCTGCCCTCGATCAGCCGCGACCTGAAGGACGTGGCCCGCCTTGATCCGTTCGCGACCATCGATCCGACCAATTCCGACGCCATCTCGTTCGGCGGCGTGAACACCCGCTTCAACCAGCTGACCGTCGACGGCATCCGCCAGAACGACGACTTCGGCCTGAACGGCAACGGCTACCCGACCCAGCGCTCGCCGATCTCGATCGACGCGATCGAGGCGGTCAACGTCTCCTCGGCCCCCTACAGCGTGATCAACAACGGCTTCCTCGGCGGCCAGATCAACGCGGTCACCAAGTCGGGCGGCAACACCTTCTCGGGTTCGGCCTTCTACGAATATTCCGACAACGACCTGCGTGGCGACACCGTCAACGGCGTCGACTACAGCACCGTCTTCGAAGAAAAGACCTGGGGCGCGACCCTGGGCGGCCCGATCATCAAGGACCGCCTGTTCTTCTTCGGCGCCTATGAAAAGTTCGAAGGCCTGCTCGGCTTCGACACCGGCCCGGTCGGCTCCGGCGCCGCGGTGATTATTCCGCGCATCAGCGCCGATGCGGTGGAAACCTTCCGCCAGACGACCCAGTCGCTCTATGGCTACGATCCGGGTTCCTACCTGAACGGCGCCTTCCCGGTGGAAGACGAGAAGTACCTGGCCAAGCTCGACCTGGTGATCACCGACGATCACCGCGCCTCGCTGACCTATCAGCAGACCACCGGCAACTCGCTGAACGGTTCGGTCAACTCGGTGTTCGCCAGCGGCAACTCCACGACCCAGCCCCGGGTCGGCCTGGCCTCGAACCAGTACGACAAGACCGAAGAGCTGATCACCTACAGCGCCCAGCTGAACTCGGACTGGACCGACAACTTCTCCACCGAGCTGCGCTATTCCAACAAGGAAACCGACACCACCCAGATGCCGCTGAGCGGCCTCTCGGTCGGCCAGGTGGTCGTGGGTGTGGGCGATCTGCCCGGCGTCGCCACCGGTACGGGCACGCCGCAGATCCAGTTCGGCGCCGACACCTTCCGGCACGACAACTATCTGAACGTGAAGACCGAGACCTTCGAGGCCATCGGCCGCTACAGCATGGGCGACCATGACTTCCTGTTCGGCGCCCGCACCGAACAGAACGACATCATCAACGTCTTCGTCCCCAACTCCCTGGGCTCCTACACCTTCGCCAGCTATGACGACTTCCTGGCCCGCCGGGCCAGCGGCTTCAGCCTGTCGGGCGGCGTGGATCCCACGGCCGGCACGGTCCCGGCGACCATCGGCACGGCCCGTCTCGGCGCGGCCACCTTCGGCTATCGCCTGACCAGCCTCTATGGCGAAGATCGCCTGCAGATCATGCCGACCCTCGATGTGACGGCCGGCGTTCGCTACGACCGCTATTCGATGGACGATGCGCCCAGCGAGAACGTCGCCTTCTTCTCGCGTCACGGCTTCAGCAACACCTCGACGCTGGACGGCAAGGACGTGGTTCTGCCGCGGGTCTCCTTCAACTGGGAACCGCGCACCGACCTGACCATCTCGGGCGGCATCGGGCGGTTCTCGTCCACCGGCCTGAACGTCTGGATCTCGAACGCCTACTCCAACAACGGCGTCAACCAGACCAACGCCATCTGCCCGGGCGGCCCCTACACCAATGTCGACCTGACCCAGGCCCCGGCCGGCTGCACCTTCACGCCCGGCAACGGCAATGTGAACGCCATCGACCCGTCGCTGAAGATTCCGACCGCCTGGAAGGGCAATCTGACGGCGACCTACGAGGCGGACTTCGGCCGCTTCGGCGATAGCTGGCGCTTCACGGCGGCCTACCTCAAGTCGGTCAATGAGAACGCGCTCATCTGGTACAATCTGCGCTCGGTCCAGACCGGCGTGGCGCCCGATGGTCGTCCGGTCTTCTCGCAGTCCACCGCAGGCAACACGACCGGCAACGAGAACGACTTCCTGCTGACCAACACCAGCAAGGGCGCTTCGGAATCGATCGCCTTCGTGGTGGACAAGGCCTGGCGTGAAGGTCTCTGGGACGGTCTGTCGGTGAGCCTGGGCTACACCCACACCGAGGCCGAAGACGCCAACCCGATGACCAGCTCCGTCGCCCAGTCGAGCTACACTCGCTACGGCACGTCGAACCCGCAGAACCCGGCGGCGGCGACCTCGGACTATGAGGTCAGCGACCGTTGGACGATGAACTTCGGCTATGCCCGCGAGTTCTTCGGCGACAACGAGACCTCGGTCCAGGTGTTCGCCCAGAACCGTACCGGCCTGCCCTTCAGCTACACCTTCGCCGGCAGTCGTTCGGGCAGCTTCGACAACGACTTCGGCTATAACGTCTCGTCCTATTCGGGTCGTCAGGCCTCGTCGAACGCCCTGTTCTACGTGCCGCAGATGGCCGGTGGCTCGATCACCGCCACCAGCGATCCGATCGTCCAGTACGCGGCCGGCTTCGACGTTTCGGCCTTCGACGCCTTCGTGAAGTCCAGCGGCCTGTCGGCCTATGCGGGCGGCATCGCCCCGCGGAACGCCTTCAACACGCCCGACGTCACCACCGTCGATCTGCGTATCAGCCAGGAGCTCCCCGCCTTCTTCCCGGGCGGCGCCAAGCTGCAGGTCTATATGGACGTCGAAAACCTCGGCAACCTGCTGAACGACGAGTGGGGCGTGCTGGAACAGTACGACTTCCACCGCTCGGTGCCTGTGGCCACCGTGTCCTGCGTCGCCGCGGGCACCACCACGGCCGTTGGCTGCGGTGCGCCGAACGCCGCCTACCTCTATTCGGGCAACGCCTCGGCCGTCGAACCCTTCGTCGTGCCGGAGGCCTCCCTCTGGCGCGTCAAGTTCGGCGTGAAGTACAAGTTCTGATCGGATCTATCCGACCAGACGAAAGGGGCGGCTCTCGGGCCGCCCCTTTTTTGTTGCGCCATCCGTATGTGGCCATGCTTGACCTGCGGGCGTGGTGCGCCCATCTGCGCCCGTCCCCCGCCTGATCGGCGCCTGACCCCTGGAAGGGATCGTTGATGAGCCTTGTCGTTCCTGCCGAATGGGCCCCGCACCGGGCCATGTGGCTGGGCTTTCCCAGCCATGGGGAGCTCTGGGGCGACGACTACGCCCAGGCCCAGGCCGAGGTGGCCGCCCTGGCCCGCGCCATGGCCGGCCCCGGGCAGGAGGCCGTGCGCCTGATGACCGGTTCGCCGGACGGCGCGGCCGCCGCCCTGCACATGCTCGGTGATGTGAACGGAATCGAGATCGTCGCCGGCGCCTTCGGGGACATCTGGCTGCGCGACACCGGCCCGATCGTCGCCCGCGACGGGGACGGTTTCAGCGCCCGCGGCTTCCGCTTCAACGGCTGGGGCGGCAAGTACGTCTATCCGCACGACGAGACCGTGGCCGCCCAGATCGCGGACCATGCCGGCCTCCCCCTGGCGCCCAACGGCTTCATCCTGGAAGGCGGCGCCTTGGATCATGACGGCTTCGGCACGGCGCTGACCACCGGCCAGTGCCTGCTGAACGCCAATCGCAATCCCGGCTGGAGCGCCGAGGCCGCCGAAGCGGCGCTGGCTGAGGCGCTGGGCGTCCGCAAGACCCTGTGGCTGGGCGAAGGCCTGCAGAACGACCACACCGACGGCCATGTGGACAATCTGGCTCGCTTCGTCGCGCCGGGCGTCGTGGTCTGTCCCGTCGCCTTCGGCCGGGGGGATCCGAACATGGAGGCCTATGACGACGCGGCGCGGCGCCTGGCCGGCATGACCGACGCCCGCGGCGAGGCCCTGAGGGTGGTGCGCATTCCATCGCCGGGCTGGATCGAGAACGCCGACGGCGACTATGTGCCGGCCTCGCACATGAACTTCATCATCACCAATGGCGCGGTGGTCGTACCGACCTATGCGCAGCGCCCGGCTGAGATGGCCATCCAGGCCCTGGAGACCGTCTTCCCCGACCACAAGGTGATCGGCCTGCCGTCCGCCGCCATCCTCACCGGCGGCGGCTCCTTCCACTGCATCACCCAGCAGGAGCCCGCCTGATGGCCCGCATCATCAAGGTCGCCGCGATCCAGACCGCCTATGGCCTGGATCTGGACGCCAATATCAAGAAGACCGCCGACTTTATCCGCGAGGCCGCCGGCCAGGGCGCCCAGGTGGTTCTGCCGTCCGAGCTGTTCCAGGGTCCCTATTTCTGCGTCACCCAGGAGGAGCACTGGTTCGCCACCGCCCATCCCTGGCGCGAGCACCCTTGCGTCACCGCGCTCGCCCCCCTGGCGGCCGAACTGGGGATCGTGCTGCCGATCTCGATCTATGAGCGGGAAGGGCCGCACTATTTCAACAGCGTGGTGATGATCGACGCCGACGGCTCGCCCATGGGCGTCTATCGCAAGAGCCATATCCCCGACGGGCCGGGCTATCAGGAGAAGTACTATTTCCGCCCCGGCGACACCGGGTTCCGCGTCTGGGACACCCGGTTTGGCAGGGTCGGCGTGGGCATCTGCTGGGACCAGTGGTACCCCGAGGCCGCCCGGGCCATGGCCCTGATGGGCGCCGAGGTGCTGTTCTATCCCACCGCTATCGGGTCTGAGCCCCATGACGAGACCCTGGACACCGCCGCGCCCTGGCGCCGGGCCATGCAGGGCCACGCCGTTTCCAACGTGATCCCGGTGGTGGGCGCCAATCGCACGGGCTTCGAGCCGTGGGAGAACTATCCCGGCGGCGGCCAGCGGTTCTATGGCTCGTCCTTCATCGCCGATCACCGGGGCGACCTGGTCGCCGAGTTCGACGCAAACGAGGAGGGCGTGCTGGCGG
>JBALUZ010000144.1:0-6924 GCA_036963825.1 Brevundimonas sp. | reverse complement strand
CGTGCCCGGCCCGCCCCGCCGTCAGGTGTGGCAGGCGGTGGCCGCCGGGCGCTGCAACATCGTGGTGGGGGCCCGCTCGGCCCTGTTCCTGCCCTTCGCCAACCTGCGCCTGATCGTGGTGGACGAGGAGCACGACGGCTCGTTCAAGCAGGAGGAGGGCCTGATCTATCACGCCCGCGACCTGGCGGTGGCGCGCGGCCGCATCGAGGGCGCGGCCGTGGTGCTGGCCTCGGCCACCCCGTCGCTGGAGACCCTGACCAATGCGCGGCAGGGGCGCTACGGCTGGCTCAGGCTGTCGGCGCGGCACGGGGCGGCGGTCATGCCGGACATCGCGCTGATCGATCTGCGGCAGGCCCCGCCCGATCCCCAGACCTGGCTGTCCCAGCCGCTGCGCGAGGCCATGGTCGAGACCCTGGGCCGCGGCGAACAGGTGCTGCTGTTCCTGAACCGGCGCGGCTATGCGCCGGTGGTGCTGTGTCGGGCCTGCGGGCACCGGCTGACGGCGCCGGACACGGATTCCTGGCTGGTGGAGCATCGCTACACCGGGCGGCTGGTGTGCCACCTGACCGGCTTCTCCATGGCGAAGCCGAAGATCTGCCCGGCCTGCGGGGCGGCGGACACCCTCGTTCCGGTGGGCCCCGGGGTGGAGCGGGTGGAGGAGGAGGTGCGCGGCCTGTTCCCCGACGCGCGCACGGCGGTGTTCAGCTCCGACACCGTGCCCGACGGCAAGACGGCGCGCGCCCTGATCCAGACCATGGCCGAGGGCGGCATCGACATTCTGGTGGCCACCCAGGCGGCGGCGAAGGGGCACAACTTTCCCCGCCTGACCCTGGTGGGGGTGGTGGATGCGGATCTGGGCCTGCGCGGCGGCGACCTGCGCGCGGCCGAGCGCACCTTCCAGCTGTTGACCCAGGCCACGGGCCGGGCGGGCCGGGCGGACCGGCCGGGCCGGGCCCTGCTGCAGACCTGGACGCCGGACCATCCGGTGCTCCAGGCCCTGGCCGCGGGCGACCGGGAGGCGTTCATGCAGACCGAGATCGCCGAGCGGGAGGCCGCCTCCCTGCCGCCCCACGGCCGGCTGGCGGCGCTGATCCTGTCGGGCGAGAAGGCGGAGGCGGTGGAGAAGGCCGCCGCCGACCTGGCCGCCGCCATTCCCAACGCCGAACGGCTGGAGGTCTACGGCCCCGCCGACGCCCCCCTGGCCCTGGTGCGGGGGCGGCGCAGGAAACGTCTGCTGGTCCGGGCCGACCGGGACGTGGACCTCCAGGCCTTCCTGCGGGCCTGGCTGGCCCGGGTGAAGATCCCGTCCTCGGTGCGGCTGTCGGTGGACGTGGATCCCTACAGCTTCCTGTAGGCCGCCCGCGTCAGGGCGCGATCACCTCGATGTGGAACAGGGTCGGCCAGTATTTGCCGGTGACGAACAGGCGCCGGCCCCGGGCGTCCCAGGCGATGCCGTTCAGCACGTCGGCGCCGGGCCGGTCCTCTGCCGGCAGCAGTCCGGCCAGGTCCACCCAGGCGATCACCCGGCCGGTGTCCGGGTCGATGCGGGCGATGCGGTCGCTGCCCCAGACGTTGGCCCAGATCTCGCCCTCGATCCACTCCAGCTCGTTGAGGCTCGTCACCGGCCGGCCGTCGTCCGTGACCCGCACCCGTCCTGTTTCGCCGTAGGTCTCGGGGTCGAGAAAGCGCAGCTCGGCCGTACCGTCGCTCATGATCAGCCGGCGGTCGTCCCGGGTCAGGCCCCAGCCCTCCCCCGAATAGGTGAAGGCCGTCACCAGGGCGAAGCTGTCCAGGTCCCGGACGAAGCCGATGCCGTGGCGCCAGGTCAGGCTGACGAGGCGATCCTCCCAGTCCGCTAGACCCTCGCCGAAATATTGCGCCGGGATCGCCTCGCGCTTCAGCACCGCGCCGTCCTCGAGCCGGACCTGCCGCACGCCCGAGGCGCCGTGCTGGCCGGTGCTTTCATAGAGATGGCCGTCCCGCCACAGCAGGCCCTGGGTGAAGGCCGAGCGGTCGTGGGGGTAGGCCGCGACCACCCTGTAGCCCAGCACCGGCGCGGCCTGTGACCAGGCCGGCGCGGCGAAGCCGACCAGAAACAGCAGGACCAGTGAAGAGAGCCGTCCGGTCACGCTGCCGCCCCCTCGCCGTCAGATGCCCGGATCGCCGCCCTGTGACGCGGCGGCGGCGGCCGCCTTGCGCATCTGCGCCCGCCGCTGCCACATGTTCAGGGCCTCGACCCCGGCCGAGAAGGCCATGGCTGCATAGATGTAGCCCTTGGGCACGTGGGCCCCGAAGCCCTCGGCGATCAGCACCATGCCGATCATCAGCAGGAAGCCCAGGGCCAGCATGACCACGGTGGGGTTCTTGTGGATGAAGTCGCCCAGCGGGTCGGCCGCCAGCAGCATCACCCCGATGGCGGCCAGCACGGCGATGACCATGATCGGCAGGTGCTCGGTCATGCCCACGGCGGTCAGGATGGAGTCGATGGAGAACACCAGGTCCAGCAGGATGATCTGGAAGATCGCCGCGCCGATGTTGCTGATGACCACGTCGGCCTTGTTCTTCTCCAGCAGGTCGTCGCCGGGGGTGGGATCGACGGAGTGGTGGATCTCCTTGGTGGCCTTCCACACCAGGAACAGGCCGCCGGCGATCAGGATCAGGTCCTTCCACGAGAATTCATTGCCGAACACGCTGAAGATCGGCGCGGTCAGGGTGACGATCCAGGCGATGGTGGACAGCAGCACCAGGCGCATGACCAGCGCCAGGGAGATGCCGATGCGGCGCACCCGTGACCGGTGCTGCTCGGGCAGCTTGTTGGAGAGGATCGAGATGAAGATCAGATTGTCGATGCCCAGAACCACTTCCATGACGACGAGCGTCACCAGGGCGGCCCAGGCGGCCGGATCGGCCAGCAGGGAAAGAAGATAGGCGGGCAGGGTTTCCATGGGAGGTCGGGATTCCGGTCAGGCGCGGCACGCGCTGTGTGGGCGCGAAATAGCAAGTGCGGGCAAACCCGGCTAGAGGAGGAAAGGAAGGAGCGAGGCGAGATGCGGCGCGGCGCCTCGGTTGCGGGGCGCACCGGCCCATGCTAACAGGCGCCCGGCTTGCGCAAGGCGGGTTCGGAAGAGCTTCACCCTCGCGTGCTTTCACCAAGCAAATCAAGCCTTTGGTCGGGGTGCTCCTGCGCTCCGGCGACGATCCAAACGCTTTTACCCGGCGGACCAGATAAGTGGCTGAAGATTTCAGATCGACGGAAGTCGGCGAACGCTACGCTCAGGCGTTGTTCGATCTCGCCAATGAAAACAAGCGGCTGGACGCCGTTCGGGCCGATCTGCGCAGCCTCCGGGCCGCCTGGATCGAGAGCGCCGACCTGCGCCGTCTGGCCACCTCGCCGGTGATCCCGGTCGAGGACAAGCAGAAGGGCCTGGAGGCGATCGCCGACAAGGCGAAGTTCGATCCGACCACGAAGAAGTTTCTGGGCCTGATGGCCGCCAGCGGCCGCGCCGCGGACCTGACCGGCGCCCTGGCCGCGTTCGAGGCGCTGTACGCCCGCCACGCCGGCATCGTCGCCGCCGAGGTGGTCTCGGCCAGGGCGCTGGACGCCGGCCAGATGTCCGCGATCCGCGCGGCGCTGAAGGGCGCCCTGGGCCGCGACCCCGAAATGACCGCCCGCGTCGATCCGTCGATCCTGGGCGGGATCAAGGTCAAGGTGGGCTCGAAGCTGTTCGACGCCTCGCTGAAGACCAGACTCGACCAGATGAAGTTCGCCCTCCGCCGGGCCTGACCCTTACCGATTAACAAGACAACGGGCGGAAACGCCCGCCCAGGACGAAAACCGAAAGAGCCAGTCATGGACATCCGCGCCGCCGAAATCTCGGCCATCCTCAAGTCGCAGATCGCCAATTTCGGCGTTGAAGCCGACGTGTCCGACGTCGGCAGCGTGCTGTCGGTGGGCGACGGCATCGCCCGCATCCACGGTCTGGACAATGTCCAGGCCGGCGAGATGGTCGAGTTCACCAAGGCCGGGGTCAAGGGCATGGCCCTGAACCTGGAGCGCGACAACGTGGGCGCCGTGATCTTCGGCGCCGACGCCGAGATCGCCGAGGGCGACGAGGTCCGCCGCCTGGGCGAGATCGTGGACGTGCCGGTGGGCAAGGCCCTGCTGGGCCGCGTGGTCAATCCGCTGGGCGAGCCCATCGACGGCAAGGGCCCCATCAAGGGCGCCGCCGAGCGTCGCCGCGTCGACGTGAAGGCCCCGGGCATCATCCCCCGCAAGTCGGTGCATGAGCCCATGCAGACCGGCCTGAAGGCCATCGACACCCTGATCCCGGTCGGGCGGGGCCAGCGCGAGCTGATCATCGGCGATCGTCAGGTGGGCAAGACCGCCGTGGCCATCGACACCATCCTGAACCAGAAGAACGTCAACCGGACCGACGACGAGAGCGCCCGGCTCTACTGCATCTATGTCGCCATCGGCCAGAAGCGCTCCACCGTCGCCCAGATCGTGAAGACGCTCGAGGAAGCCGGCGCGATGGAGTACACCATCGTCGTGGCCGCCACGGCGTCCGAGCCGGCCCCGCTGCAGTTCCTGGCGCCGTTCTCCGGCACCGCCATGGGCGAGTATTTCCGCGACAACGGCATGCACGCCCTGATCGTCTATGACGACCTGTCCAAGCAGGCCGTGGCCTACCGCCAGATGTCGCTGCTGCTGCGCCGTCCGCCGGGCCGCGAAGCCTACCCGGGCGACGTCTTCTACCTGCACAGCCGCCTGCTGGAGCGTTCGGCCAAGCTGAACGCGGACTACGGCTCCGGCTCGCTGACCGCCCTGCCGCTGATCGAGACCCAGGCCAACGACGTGTCGGCCTATATCCCGACCAATGTGATCTCCATCACCGACGGCCAGATCTTCCTGGAGTCGGACCTGTTCTACCAGGGCATCCGCCCGGCGGTGAACGTGGGCATCTCGGTGTCGCGGGTGGGCTCCTCGGCCCAGACCAAGGCCATGAAGAAGGTGGCGGGCACCATCAAGGGCGAGCTGGCCCAGTACCGGGAGATGGCCGCCTTCGCCAAGTTCGGCTCGGACCTGGACGCCTCGACCCAGAAGCTTCTGGCCCGCGGCGCCCGCCTGACCGAGCTGCTGAAGCAGCCCCAGTACTCGCCGCTGGCGATGGAGGAGCAGGTGGTCTCGGTCTACGCCGGCACGCGCGGCTACATCGACGGCATCGCCGTGGCCGACGTGGGCCGCTTCGAGCGCGAGCTGCTGGCGCGGGTCCATGCGAACCACGCCGGCCTGCTGGAGGGCATCCGCACCAAGAAGGACCTGACGCCCGAGCTGGAAACCGAACTGAAGAGCGTCCTGGACGCTTTCGTGAAGACCTTCGCCTGACCGGCCGAACCCTTTAGGAGCTAGAGGAACGCCGAATGGCCAGCCTCAAGGAAATGCGCAATCGGATCGGAAGCGTGAAAGCCACGCAGAAGATCACGAAGGCCATGCAGATGGTCGCAGCGGCCAAGCTGAAGCGCGCCCAGGACCAGGCCGAGAGCGCCCGTCCCTATGCGCGCAAGATGGCCTCGGTCATCGCCAACCTGGCCGCCGGCGTCTCGGGCGACGACGCCCCGCGTCTGCTGGCGGGCACGGGCGCCGACCAGCGCCACCTGGTGGTGGTGGCTACGGCGGACAAGGGTCTGGCCGGCGGCTTCTCCACCAATGTGGTCCGGGCCGCGCGCGAGCGCATCCGCGCCCTGATCGCCCAGGGCAAGGACGTCGAGATCATCGCCGTGGGCCGCAAGTCCCGCGATCAGCTGTCGCGCCTGTTCGGCGACCGCATGAAGCACACCTTCGAGCTGAGCGACCACAAGACCATCGGCCTGGCCTCGGCCCAGCCGATCGCCGAGATGATCGCCCAGGCGTTCGAGAACGGCGAGGCCGACGTGGTCACCCTGTTCTACAGCCGCTTCCAGTCGGTCATCGCCCAGGTCCCCACGGCCAAACAGCTGATTCCGGCGGTGGTGGAGGGCGACGCCGCCCCCATCGACCTGAACGGCGCGGTCTATGAATACGAGCCCTCGGAAGAGGAAATCCTCGAGACCCTGCTGCCGCGCAACCTGACCACCCAGATCCTGGCGGCCCTCTACGAGAACCAGGCGGGCTTCTTCGGCTCGCAGATGGCGGCGATGGACAACGCCACGCGCAACGCCGGCGACCTCATCAACGCCCTGACCCTGCAGTACAACCGCAAACGCCAGGCCCAGATCACCACCGAACTGATCGAGATCATCGCGGGCGCGGAAGCCCTCTGATCTGCCCCTGAACGCCCTTTCCGATACGGACCGACCCATGACCGACACCACCGCCCCCAAGAAGCCCGCCGCCAAGAAGGCCCCCGCCGCCAAAAAGCCGGCCGCCCCGCGCGCCGCTGCCACCACGGCTGCGCCGAAGATCGTTGCCGGAACCGGCACGGGCAAGATCGCCCAGGTCATCGGCGCCGTGGTCGACGTGGAGTTCGAAGGCCAGCTGCCGGCCATCCTGAACGCGCTGGAAACCCAGAACGTCGACCAGAAGACGGGCGAGCCCTTCACCCTGGTTCTCGAAGTCGCCCAGCACCTGGGTGAGAACATGGTCCGCACCATCTCGATGGACACCACCGAGGGTCTGACCCGCGGCCAGGCCGTCAGCGACACCGGCGGCTCCATCCAGGCGCCGGTCGGACCGGGCACGCTCGGCCGGATCATGAACGTGGTCGGTGCGCCGATCGACGAACAGGGCCCGATCAAGACCACCATGTATCGCCCGATCCACCGCGAGGCCCCCAGCTTCGAGGATCAGTCGACCAGCTCGGAAATCCTGGTCACGGGCATCAAGGTCATCGACCTGATGTGCCCCTACACCAAGGGCGGCAAGATCGGCCTGTTCGGCGGCGCCGG
>JBALUZ010000143.1:0-7094 GCA_036963825.1 Brevundimonas sp. | reverse complement strand
TTCGGTCCAGGCGAAGCGGATGATCCAGGCTGCCGGGCGGTTTTTCGACCTGACGTCCATCGGCGTGCGCCGCACCCGCGTCGGGGTGCGCGGGGCGTCTCCCGACGGCCTGCCCATGGCGGGCGCGCTGGGGGAGGGGCTGTTCGCCGCCCTGGCGCCGCGCCGCAACGGCTGGCTGGTGGCGCCGACGGTGGCCCGAACGGTGGCGGGCGCCCTCGCAGGCGAACCGAAGACGGCCTTTTCGGCCGCCTTCGATCCCTTGCGGTTCTAGTTCAGCTGGAAGGTGAGGGGGATGGTGACCAGCGCGCCCTCCACCGCCTGGCCGTCCACGGTGCGGGGGCTGAGGCGGAAGTGCCGCGACAGCTGCATGGCCGCCCGCCCGAAGCCCTCGCCGCCCGGGGTCTCCGACGTCACCGAGCAGCCGGTCAGGCTGCCCCGCGCCGTCACCGAGCAACGCAGGGTGGCGGAGCCCTCGGTCCCGTCGCGCAGGGCGCGGTCGGGATAGGCGCGCGCCATCTGGTCGGCCGTGGGCCGGGCGATCCAGCGCGGATTGGTGATCACCGGCGGCCCTGCGGAGTCTGTCGGCTGCGCCGGCGCCTCGGTCGTCGGCGCGGGCGTGGGCGCGACGAAGATCGGGTTGAATTCGCCGGCGACCGGGGTGTCGAACAGCGGGATCGGCAGGACCTCGGCCGGCGGCTGGGCGTTCGGCGCGGGGCGGTGGACGGCGGTCGGCGGCGGCGGCGTCTGCGCGGTGTCCGGTTCGGGCGGCCGGACCCGCGGCTCAATATGGACGATGGTGACCGGCGGCTCCGGCCGGGCCTCGGGCGCGCGCAGCTCGAACCGCTGCTGGTACAGCCAGACTCCGGCGGCGCCGTGCACCAGCAGAGAGGCCCCGACCGCCGCCCAGACCCAGCGGGGAACCGGCCGCTTGCGACTGTTGAAATCCAGCGGGTTCACCGAACCGGGCCCGCCGGCGAGCTTCATCATCATGGCCGTCCACTCCCTTTTTTGCGGGAGCCTCACCGGCGGGAGCGGAACCGCGTGACGATTTCGCCGAGGCCGTGTTCAGGCTCTCGCGTTCACGTCGGACAGCCGGAGATCGACGTCCGACGAACAAAGTGTCGCGCCAGGGTTGTGGCGACTTTGCGGCGAAGGCGGATCAGCAGTCTGTGATCCCCCTGGCGGCCATCTGTGGATCACCCGCAGGCGTTAACGAAGTTTAGGGTTTCGTTAACCAACGTAAACGACCGTCAACCTATGAGCATCGAAGCGATTCCCTCATCCGGCGGCGTGGAGGCGGCGATCCGGCGCGCCTCCCGGGCCACCGGCGTGGATTTCGACTTCCTCATGCGGACCGCCCGGCGCGAAAGCGCCCTGAATCCACAGGCGCAGGCGCGCACCTCGACGGCCGCCGGGCTGTTCCAGTTCATCGAGCAGACCTGGCTGTCGACCCTGAAGCAAAATGGACACCGTCACGGCTACGGCCAGTACGCGGACCTGATTCACCGCGGCTCGGACGGACGCTGGCGGGTGCAGGGATCGGCGCGGAACGTGGTCATGGATCTGCGGTTCGACGCCCACGCCGCTTCGGTCATGGCCGCCGAGCTGACGGCGTCCAACGCCGCCTATCTGCGCGGCCGGACGGGGCGCGAACCCGGGGGCGGAGACCTCTATGCCGCGCATTTTCTCGGGCCGGCGGGCGCCGCGACCCTGATGGAGGCCATGGTCAGCCGCCCCGGCGCCTCCGCGGCGGCGCTGTTCCCCCAGGCGGCGGCGGCGAACCGCTCCATTTTCTACCGCAACGGCCGCCCCGCGACGGTGGCCGAGGTCCACGCCAACCTGCAGCGCACGGCGGGCGATCACCCGGCCGTGGGGGCGCCGCAGCCGTCCGCGCCGTCGCTGCCGCCGCTGAGCGAGCAGGATCGCATGCTCGCCGCACGCATGGACCGGCTCGCCCAGGACCAGAGCCTGCTCAACATGCTGCTGGGGACCCAGGGCGAAGGAGATGGAAGCTCTTTCCTCAAGGCGTTCGCGCCCCCGGAGGAATCGCGCCAGACTTGAGCGAACGGCGCTCGAAGTCCCGATCCGGTTGATACGGTAAACGCGACCTTAAGGATAACGGACGCATTCTCGGGGCCTGACCTTCGGATGCCTGCATGACCGCCTCCCGCGCCCGCCTGACCGACATGGATCTCCACCGCCTGATCAAGAGCGGCGATGACGATGAGCGCGCGACGGCGGCGCACAAGCTGTGCCGGGCCATCGACCGGGCCGGTCTGAGCGACCTGGACCGCGCCGCCGCCGAGAAGATCCTGCGGGTTCTGGCCGGAGACGTGGCCGAGATGGTCCGCCGCTCGCTGGCGGTCACCCTGAAGGCCTCGGACCTGCTGCCGCGGGACGTGGCGCGGCGGCTGGCCCGCGACGTGGACACTGTGGCCATCCCGGTGATCGCCTTTTCTCCGGCGTTCACCGACGAGGATTTGATCGAGATTGTCCGCAGCGGGTCGTCGGCGCGCCAGGTGGCCGTGGCGGGCCGCCCCCGGGTGTCCCGGGACGTGGCTGAGGTGATCGCGGCCGAGGCGGGGGAAATGGCTGCGCGCACCCTGGCGGCCAACGACAATGCGGACCTGTCCGAGAGTGCGATGGGCCGGGTCATCCAGCGCTTCGGCGCTTCGCAGGAAGTGGTGGCGGCGCTGGCCTACCGGCCCGTTCTTCCCCTTGCGATCACCGAGAAGCTGATCGGCCTGGCCAGCGAGGCGGTCCGCCAGCATCTGGTCACCCGTCACGCCCTGGCGCCCGAGGTGGCCATCCAGCTGGCGGGCTTCACCCGGGAGCGCGCCACCGTCGACCTGATCGACCAGGCCGGCGCGACGGGAGACCTGGCGAACTTCGTGGCCACCCTCAATGCGCGCAAGGCGCTGACCCCGTCGCTTCTGCTGCGCGGCCTTGCCCGGGGCCAGATGGCGTTCTTCGAGCACGGCCTGTCGGAACTGGCGGGGGTGTCCCACGACCGGGCCTGGCTGATGATCCACGACGCCGGGCCGCTCGGCCTGAAGGCCATCTATGATCGCGCCGGTCTTCCGCCGCGCCTGTTCCAGGCGGTTCGCGCCGGTGTGGACACCTGGCGCGGCATGCAGGCGGAGGGGCTCCAGCTCAGCGGCGAGCGGTTCCAGCAGCGCATGCTGGAGCGCTTCCTGACCCAGCGCCCGAACACGGCGCGCGACGACCTGACGTATCTGCTGGAGCGCCTCGACCGGGCGCCGGAACCGACGGCCCGGGCCGCCAACGCAGCCTGACGCGGCCGCTCAGCCCTTGTGGGCGGCGACCTTGGCCTCGAGCTCTTCGGCCAGGGCGCGGCCGACCGGATGTTCGTCGGTCTGGATCTTGTCGCGCACCACAGCCTTGATGGCCAGGACGTGGGCCTCGAGCAGTTGAACGGGCGTGCCCATGCGCGCGGCCGGGTCGTCCAGCAGCCGGCAGAACGATCCCGCCAGCCGGGTGACCAGGGGATACTGGTAGGTGCCGCCCAGCCCCTTGAGGTCGTGGGCCCGGAAATACAGCGCTTCAGCCGTTGCGGGCGTGTAGCCTTCGGTCTGGATGGCGGACCACGCGGCATCCAGCTTCACGATCTCGTCCTGGAGCCAGGCGCCGAACTGGTCGGCCATGGCCGCCAGCGCTTCCTCCGCCTTGGCGATCGCGCCGGCGTCGATGCCGCCGAAGCCGCCGCCGACCTTCTGGCGCAGCATGTTGGGCGGCTGGATGACCTGTGCGGACTTGTTCACGGCGACGACTCCAAGAGCAATATGCGGCTATTATCGCCGGGCAGGGTTTAAGAACCCGTGACTCAGGCGGTGAATTGCTCGGCCAGAACCCGTTCCTCGAAGGAGCGGTCGGCGTCGAACAGCATGGTCAGGGCGATGTCGCGGCGCTCGCGCACCTCCACCTTTCGCACCCGCCGCACCTCGAAATTGTCGGCCACCGCGCTGACCGGCCGCTTGTCCGCCTCCAGAATCTCGAAGCACACCTCGGAGCTGTGCGGGAGCAGGGCGCCACGCCAGCGGCGCGGCCGGAAGGCGCTGATGGGCGTCAGGGCCAGCATCTTCGCGTCGAGGGGAATGATGGGCCCGTGCGCCGACAGATTATAGGCCGTCGATCCCGCGGGCGTGGCCACCAGGGCCCCGTCGCAGCTCAGCTCCTCGAGGCGGACGCGTCCGTCCACGAGAATGCGGAGCTTGGCGCTCTGGCGCGTCTGGCGCAGCAGCGAGACCTCGTTGATGGCCAGGCCGGACTGCATCTGGTCATCGCTGGTCCAGGCCCGCATCTCCAGCGGGTGGATGATGGTGCGGACCGTTTGCGCCAGCCGCTCCAGCAGGTTGTCCGGGCTGTACTCGTTCATGAGGAAGCCGACGGAGCCGCGGTTCATGCCGAACACCGGCGCGGGCCGCTCGATCTGGGCGTGCAGTCTTTCCAGCATGAAGCCGTCGCCGCCCAGAGCCACCACCACGTCGGCCTCCTCGATCGGGACCGACTTGTACCGCTCCATCAGGGTGTCGCGCGCCGCGAGCGCGTCGGGGCGGTCGCTGGCCGCGAAGGCGATGCGCGGGGAGGAGGGGAGCGTGTTCACGCCCCAGTGCAAGCGGACGGACGGCCGGAAGTCAAACGCTCACGTCCGATTATGCGGCCCGGTGGGCGCGAAAGGCGCGTGCGGCGCTCTCGCCCGAACGCTCCAGGAAGCGCGGCTTGCGCAGCACGCCGCCGGGCAGGCCGCCGCTCAGCTTCCGGATTTCATCCAGCATGGCGGGGAAGACGGCTCGATCGATCCCCACCGCGGCGCAGGCCAGCCGGAGCGGCTCGGGACTTTCGGCCCGCACGGCGTCGCGCACCTGATTGAGCGGAAAGCCGCCGAGGGTGGCCAGGGCGTGCTCGAAAAGGCTCAGCCGCTCCTCGCGTATGGCCCGTATCAGATAGCCCGGGCGCAACTGCCCGGATGCGTCCATCTTGGCGACCAGTCGCCGCTCCATCTCTTCCCGGGCCGGGTCGTCTTCCAGGCCTCCCGGCGGCGTTTCGCCCTTGCGGGCGTAGGCGGCCCGCACCGCCTGATCGATGGCGTCGCCAAGGATCGGGGCGTCGACCTCGAACCGCTCCTGGATCGCCTCTCTCAGCGCTTGTCCCACCCAGCCGTAGAGCTGTTTGGCCAGCTGCTCGTTCATGGCCGGGTGCCGGACCAGCGGGGCCCGCAGGGCGGCGATGCGCTGGGAAGCCTCCACCAGCCGACGAACGGCCGCCTCGCTGACCTCGGCGGTGCGATTGCCGGCCAGGGCCGTCATCACCGCGGGCTCGCCGCCCTCGATGATGGCGTCGGCGACACGGCCGCTGATGCGGGGACGGCGCGCCACCTCGATCTGGTGCTCGATGGTGCATTCCACCAGGATCTTCAACAGCGCCTGGTCCTTGAGCAGCGGGCTGGCCGCGATCACGGGGCGGGCGATTTCGATCTCGTCGAGCGCCAGGGTGTTGATCAGGGCCGGCGGCGCCCAGTCCGCGCCGGCGAGGCATTCAGAAAGGGTGCGGCGAATGTCGCACTCCGCCTTCGTCGCCAGGGCCAGAAAGATCTCGCCCAGCAGGGCGTGGGACGGATCCCCGGGCTTCGGCGGGCTGGCCTCGCACATGGCGGCTACGCCCCGCAGCAGGCGCTGCTGGTCCGCCGTGTCGCGGCTTCGGGCAAGAGCCAGAAGATCAGCACGATCGGGCTTCACGCTGGACAGGGCAGGGGCCACGGAACGCCTCTTGAGGACTGGGCGGCGAATCCGCCACGCTCCAGCTTTGCCGGGCGGGGGGTGAAAACGGGGTTAACGCGCCGCTAACCTTGACCCCCGGCGTCCATGGCGCGACGGTGGGCAAAGGACAGTTGCTTTGGGAGACGGTCATGGCCGACGGCGCATCGACTTCGTTGAAATCCAAGGTTTCGGAAGCGGAATGGCAGGTTCGCGTCGAACTGGCCGCCCTCTACCGGCTGGTCGCCCTGCACGGGTGGGACGACATGATCTTCACCCACATCTCGGCCCGCGTGCCGGGGCCGGAACACCATTTCCTGATCAATCCCTACGGCTACTACTTCGAGGAGATGACCGCCTCGCTGCTGGTCAAGGTCGATCTGGACGGCAACGTGGTGCAGGAGACGACGAACTTCATCAATCCGGCGGGCTTCACCATCCATTCGGCGGTCCATGCGGCGCGGGAGGATGCGAAGTTCGTGATTCACCTCCACACCCACGCCGGCGTGGCCGTGGCGGCGCAGAAGGAGGGACTGCTGCCCCTGAGCCAGAACGCCTGCCTGCTGCAGCACCAGGTGGCCTACCACGGCTATGAGGGCCTGGCCCTGAACCATGACGAGCGTGAACGCCTGGTGGCGGATCTGGGCGACAAGCCGCTGATGCTGCTGCGCAATCACGGCACCATGGCGGTGGGCGAGACGGCCGCCGCGGCCTGGGTGGCGATCTTCTTCCTCGAGCGCGCCTGCCGTCAGCAGATCGGCGCCCTCAGCGCTGGCCGGGACGGCGTCCTGACCGCGCCGGACGCCGCCCAGGCGGAAACCCGCGAGCAGGGGCGGGGCCTGCCGTTCATCTCGGCCCTGGCCTGGCCGGGCGCCCTGCGCCAGCTGGACCGGCGCTCGCCGGGATACGACGCCTGATCAGGGCGCTCACGGGGGCGGGGGCCGCTCTCGCGGTCCTGTCGCCGCTGGCGGCCCATGCGGGCGCCTGGCCCACGCCCAAGGGCGAGACCCAGATCATTCTCAAATTCGAGCACATGCGCGCGCAGGACGGCTTCGACCTGTCCGGCGCGCGCGCGCCGCTGCCCGCCGACCAGGTGGATCAGGTGCTGGGCCTGTTCATGGAACACGGCCTGACCGACCGGATCACCCTGCAGGCCAGGGGCGACTGGCAGGACGGGGAGGAGGCCTTCCTCGATTATCGCGGCCGCGGGCCGGTGGAGCTGGGCGTGCGGGTGAATGTCTGGCGCGACGACTGGAGCGTGGTCAGCGTCTATGCGGGCCACGCCTGGGGCGGGGACGCCCGCAACGCCGTCTATGCGCC
>JBALUZ010000142.1:0-7153 GCA_036963825.1 Brevundimonas sp. | reverse complement strand
GGCTGCGCGGGTTTCTGGTCATCGAGGCGGACGACCCTGAAACCATCGCGGCGGCGCGCGCCTGTCCGCGCCCCGACTGGCTGTGCGTGCTGGTCGCGCCGCCGGGCGGCCCCATGACCAAGCCCCGCGCCCTGAACATCGCGCTCAGCCGGGTCACGGAGGGGCTGGTCACGGTCTATGACGCCGAGGACGACCCGGACCCCGGCCAGCTGCGTGAGGCGGCGGCGCGGTTCGCGGCCGGCCATCCCCGGCTCGCCTGCCTCCAGGCGCCCCTGCGCATCCGCCCGCCCGCGGACCCGGCCCGGCGTCGCCCCTTCCTGGACCGCCAGTTCGCCGCCGAGTACGCCGCCCTGTTCGAGGTGCTGCTCCCCGCCCTGGCGCGGCTGGGCCTGCCCTTTCCGCTGGGCGGCACCAGCAACCATTTCCGGGTCGACGTCCTGCGCCGGGTCGGCGGCTGGGATCCGTGGAACGTCACCGAGGACGCCGACCTGGGCTATCGCCTGTGGCGGCGGGGCTGGCGGCTCGGAGTGATGCGCGCGCCCACCATCGAGACGCCGCCCGGCGATCTTCACGCCTGGCTGCCCCAGCGGACCCGCTGGCTGAAGGGGTTCATGCAGACCTGGCTGGTGCACATGCGGCGGCCGCTCGGCCTGGGCTGGCGCGGTCTGGTGAGCCTGCATCTGACGCTGGGCCTGGCCCTGGTCGCCGCGGCCCTGCACGCCGTCGTGCTGGCCCTGCTGCTGGGCCTCAGCGTCAGCGCCCTGTCGTGGGGCATCGCGCCCGCCCTGCCGCCGCTCGGGCTCCTGGTGCTCGGGGTCGGCGCGTCGTCGAGCTGGTTTTCCGCCTGGGCCGGATGCCGCCGGGCCGGCGTCCCGTACGATCTGCGGGACATGCTGGCCGCGCCCTTTTACTGGTCCATGCTGACCCTGGCCTTCGTCCATGCGGCGTGGCGGCTGGTCCGCCAGCCCTTCGCCTGGGACAAGACCCCGCACGCCCCGGACGAGCCGGCGGACGATCACCGGACTGGACGACAGCCCGCCTGACCGCCTAATCCCGCCCCATGGCCCCCTTGATCGCTCCCACACCCGAAACCCTGCGCACCACGGGCTGGTCCGACTACGCCCTGATCGACAGCGGCGACGGCCGGAAGCTGGAGCGCTACGGCCGCTTCACCGTGGTCCGCCCCGAGCCCCAGTGCTTCTGGAAGCCCGCCCGGCCCGAGCTGTGGGACAAGGCCGACGCCGTGTTCGACCCGGAGGGCGACGACGAGGACGGTCGCTGGAGCTTTCGCGGCAAGGCCGTGGACCTGTTCCCGCTGGCCTGGAACCAGGTGCGCTTCAACAGCCGCTTCACCCCCTTCCGCCACCTGGCCTTCTTCCCCGAACAGGCCGCCAACTGGGAGTGGCTGGACGGGCGCGTGCGCTCTCTTCAGAAACCCAAAATCCTGAATCTCTTCGGCTACACCGGCGTGGCCAGCCTCGCCTGCTCGGCGGCGGGCGCCGAGGTCACCCATGTGGACGCCTCCAAGAAGTCGGTGACCTGGGCGCGCGAGAACGCCGCCCTATCCGGCCTCGAGGACCGCCCCATCCGCTGGATCGTCGAGGACGCCCGCAAATATGTGGCCCGCGAGGTGCGGCGCGGTTCGAAATATCACGGGATCATCCTCGACCCGCCCAAATACGGGCGCGGCCCCACGGGCGAGGTCTGGCGGCTGTTCGAGGACCTGCCGCAGCTGGTGCACGACTGCGCCGCCCTGCTGGCCGACGACGCCTCCTTCCTCTTGCTGAACGCCTACGCCGCCCGCATCTCGGGTCTGTCGCTGGCCCACCTGACGGCCGAGGCGACGGCGGGGCGCGGCGGCGTCATCGACTGGGGCGAGCTGGCCCTGGCCGAGGACAGCCCGCGCGGCGCCGAGATCGGTCTCAGCTTCTTCTCCCGGTGGAGCGCCACTTGAACGAACGGGTCATCACCTCCCTGACCAATCCCACGGTCAAGGCCATCCGCGCCCTGCACGCCCGCAAGGGCCGCGACGAGTCCGGCCTGTTCCTGGCCGAGGGGCTCAAGTTCATCGGCGAGGCGCTGGATCTGGACCGCGCGCCCCGCACCCTGCTGGTGGGCCAGGACGCCCGCCCCCACCCCCTGCTGGACCGCGCCATCAAGGCGACGACAGCGCACGGCGGCGAGATCATCACCGTCAACCGCGCCATCCTCGAGAAGGTGTCCCGCAAGGAAAATCCCCAGACGGTTCTGGGCGTTTTCCAGCAGGTCTTCACCCCGCTGGACAGGATCAATCCCCGCTCATCCCCCGCCTGGGTGGCGCTGGAGCAGGTGCGCGATCCGGGCAATCTGGGCACCATCATTCGAACGTGTGATGCGGCGGGCGCCGGCGGCGTCATCCTGATCGACGACTGCTGCGACCCCTATTCGGTGGAGGCCGTGCGCGCCACCATGGGCTCGGTGTTCGCGGTCAGCGTCACGAAGACCACCACCGACGCCTTTCTGGAATGGCGTCAGAGCTGGCCCGGCAGCGTCATCGGCACCCGGCTGGACGCGACCCACGACTACCGCGCCGCGCCGGTGGAGCACCCCGCCCTGATCCTGATGGGCAATGAACAGGCGGGTCTCACCGACCGCCTCGCCGCCACCTGCGACGTCAATGTGAAGATCCCCATGCGCGGCCGCGCCGACAGCCTGAATCTGGCCATCGCCACGGGGATCATGGTCTATGCCGCAACCGAGGGAGTCTGATGTCCAGCCATACCCTGACCGTGCTCTGGGAAAACCGCAACGAGCCCTTCACCGACAACCGCTACAGCCGCGCCCACCGCTGGTTGTTCGACGGCGGCGTCGAGGTGGTCGCCTCCGCCTCCCCCGCCGTCGTCCCGCTTCCCCTGTCGCTCGAGGCGGCCGTGGACCCGGAAGAGGCCTTCATCGCCGCCCTGTCCAGCTGCCACATGCTGTGGTTCCTGTCGCTCACGGCCAGGGCCGGGTTCAAGGTCCTGCGCTATGAGGACCAGCCCGAGGGCCATGTGGGCAAGAACGACCAGGGCAAGCTGTCCGTCACCGTGGTCACCCTGCGGCCCGCCGTGACGTTCGAAGGCGACGCGCCCACGAGCGAGCAACTGGACGCCCTGCACCACGACGCCCACGAGCACTGCTTCATCGCCCACTCGGTCAAGACCGACGTGCGCTGCGAACCGCGTCAGGAGGATGCGTGATGGCCCTGAACATCGAAGACGCCGTCAACGAAACCTGCCCATGGTCCGGCAAACCGGTCAGCGCCGACAGCCTGACCCTGTATCGCGGCCACGTGGTCGGGTTCTGCAATCCCGGCTGCCGCGACAAGTTCGACGCCGCGACGCGGATGTTCGACGCGGCCATCCCGGACGGCCAGCACCCGACCGGCTAGATCAGACGCAGAACGACCTGCCGAACCACAGACCCGATGGGCGGGTCACGCGCCGGAAGGCGCGCCCCGCTCTGGCGCCGTGACGCCCGCGACCCGTTCCACCGCAAGATCGCCGCAGCGCTCGCCGGTCCGCACGGGATTGCACGTCGCCGCCATGTCGCCCGGCAGGCGGACCTCATAGGTCGGGAAGCGCGGGTCGGCCCAGAGGTAGTCGGTCGAAATGTACTGGGCGCCGCTGGCGAAGGCGGCGCTGCGGCGAGTGACGTCGGCGGCGCGCGCCTCGGCCGTGTCGGCGTCGGCGCGGGTGCGGACGATGAAGCCCTGGCGCACGGCGGCCTGGATGCGCGCCTGCTGGGCGACCGGATCATTGAGGGTGAGATAGGCGGCGGCGGGGCTGGCCTCGTCCGTGTTCACGAACAGGACCCGGCCTTCCAGCGACGGCCGACCGGCGGCGTAGGCGGCGACCTTTTCGGGACCTTCGTCCAGGGCGAAGAAGACCTTTCCGCGCGCCTCGCCCAGCGTCGGCCAGCCGCCCGCCAGCACCCCGTCGCGCAGGGTGGCGTGGCCGCCGCGCACCTGGTCCGGCGTGATCAGGCGATCCGCGTCGAAGACCGAGCGGATCTCGGCGTCCAGGGCGTCCCAGGCCCCGGCGTCGAAGTCCAGCAGCGCCGTCCCGCCGGGCATGGACGCCGGCCCCGTCTTGGCGTTCAGCATGATCAGGATCGGGACGTGGTCGGGGTGGGCGTCCGACCAGGCGCGAACCTCCCGGAGACAGGCGATGAAGGTCAGGCAGGAGCTCCGGAAATCCACGTCCGGCATGTGCAGGGTCTTGAAGCCCGGCTGCGCCATGACCCGCCGGAATTCATCGCTGACGGCGATCGGGCTCTCCGGCCGGCCCAGAGCCGACAGGGGTCGGGCGTAACGGCCGCCCTCGGGGTCATGCAGGATGTCGATCTCGAGCTGGCGGGCGCCGGCGTCCAGTTGCTCGGTCAGGGGGCGGTGCGCATAGTCCAGTCCCCGGGCCCCGGGATTGACGGCGACCATGGCCTCAAGCTCGGCCTCGGGGATCGCCAGCTTGTAGCTGTTGTGGGTCCCGACCACGGCGATGTCGTTCATGCCCAGGGTCCGGTCCATCCAGACCCGGGCGCAGGCCTCGCCGCCCGCTGCCCGCACATCGGCGGCGGACGGATCACAGGACAGGGCGGGCCCGGCGATCAGGGCGATGATCAGCGACAGCATGGCGTCGTTTCCTCAGACTGGCGAAGCGGAAGCGGCGCGCAGCCCCAGCCCGAAGCCCAGGGGGAACGGCGTCCGCCTTCCCCCTTCAGCAGATTCCCGTGTCAGTTAGATGCGTCCGCGACGGCGTCTATGATTCCGCATCCCGCGTCCGCGCCATGCCCCGGAACGCCAGCGCCGAGATCACCCCGGCGCCCGCCAGATAGTAGCCCACATAGGCCAGCCCCCACGTCCCGGCCAGCCAGGTGGCGATGTAGGGCGCCAGCGACGCGCCCACGATGCCCGCCAGATTGAAGGTCATGGACGCCCCGGTGTAGCGCACCGCCGTCGGGAACGGATCGGACAGGGCCGCGCCCAGCGGGCCGTAGGTGAAGCCCATCAGGCTGAACCCCAGCATGAAGAAGATCAGCACGCTGGTCAGGTCGCCCGACCCGAACAGCGGCGCCAGCACAAGGCCGAACACGGCGATGGCCAGCGAGGTCCACATCAGGGTCGGCCGCCGCCCCACCCGGTCCGCCACCAGCGCCGAGACCGGGATCATCAGGCCGAAGAACAGCACCCCGAACAGCTGGATCGGCAGGAATTCGCCCCGCGTATAGCCCAGCGCCGTGGTCGCCCAGCCGAGGGTGAACACGGTCATCAGATAGAACAGGACGAAGGTGGCCGTCGCCGCCAGGGTGCCGAGGATCAGCGACGTCTTGTGCCGCGCCAGCAGCGCCAGCGCCGGGGCCTTCACCCGCTCCTGCCGATCGATGGCCGTCTGGAACGCGGGCGTCTCGGTGATCTTCAGCCGCACCCACAGGCCCACGAACACCAGCAGGGCGCTGGCGATGAACGGGATGCGCCAGCCCCAGGCCAGGAACTCGCCCTCGGCCAGCACCGCCGTCAGCACGATGAACGACCCGGTCGACAGGATGAAGCCGATGGGCGCGCCCAGCTGCGGGAACATGCCGTACCAGGCCTTTCTGCCCGGCGGCGCGTTCTCGGTGGCCAGCAGCACCGCCCCGCCCCACTCGCCGCCCAGCCCCAGCCCCTGCCCGAACCGGCAGAGGGCCAGCAGCAGCGGCGCGATCACCCCGGCGGCCTGATAGGTGGGCAACAGGCCGATGGCCACGGTGGACAGGCCCATGGTCATCAGCGCCGCCACCAGCGTCGCCTTCCTCCCGATCCGGTCGCCGAAATGGCCGAACACGATCGCCCCCACCGGCCTTGCGAAAAACGCGATGGAGAAGGTGGCGAAGGACGCCAGCATGGCCGTGGTCGGATCGCTTCCCGGAAAGAACAGCACCGGAAACACCAGCACCGCCGCCGTGGCGTAGATGTAGAAATCGAAGAACTCGATGGTGGTGCCGATCAGGCTGGCGAACAGCACCCGGCGCTTCTCGGCCCCGGTCGGCAAGGCGGCTGTGGTCACGCGGCGTCCCCCTGTTTGACCGCCCAGCTTAGGAGCCTGCCGCCGCCCGGCAAGGGGCGAAATCAGCCCCGCGGCTTGACCCGGTTGGTGGGGTCCGCATTGGCCGGGTCCTCGGGCCAGGGATGCTTCGGATAGCGCCCGCGCATGTCCGCCCGCACATCGGCCCACGACCCGGCCCAGAACCCCGGCAGGTCCTTTGTCACCTGGATCGGCCGCCGCGCCGGCGACAGCAGGGCCAGGGTCAGGGGCGTGCGGTCGCCCCCCACCACCGGATGGGTCTTCAGGCCGAACAGCTCCTGCACCCGCACCTCGACCCGGGGCCCGCCCTCGGCGGCGTAGTCGATGGCCGCCCCGGTCCCCAGCGGCGTGGTGAACCGCTCCGGCGCCTCGGCCTCGATCCGCCGGTGCAGGTCCCACGGAATCAGCCCGCGCAGGGCGTCGTGTAGGGCGCCGGGCTGCACCCCCTTCAACGACGAGACCTGATCCAGCAGCGGCGCCAGCCAGTCCGCCCGCGCCGCCCACAGCGCCTCATCCGACACATCCGGCCAGCGGTCGTCCCGCGCCCGCAAAAAGGCCAGCCGCGCCCGCAGCGACCGCGCCGCCTCGCCCCACGGCAGGCTGGCCAGCCCGGCCCGCTCCACCTCGCCCATCAACGCCGCCGTCAGGGTCGCCCGATCCGGCGCGCCCAGATTGGACTCGGCCACCGTCAGGGCCCCCAGCCGCGTCACCCGGCGCACCTCCCGGCGGCCCGAGGGGGCGGCGATCAGCCGGTCCTCCACGCTCAGCAGCCGCGCGAAACCCGCGGCGATGGTCTCCCCGTCCAGCGGCGCGGCCAGCCGGATGCGGTCGCGCGCATCGCGCCCCCCGCCCAGCTCGCCCACCGCCAGCCACGTGTGCCGCGCCAGGGCGTCGGTGGGCTCCACGAACGCCCCGCGCCCGGACGCCAGCTGATACTCCCCCGGCTTGCCCCGGGCCCTGGCGATGCGGTCCGGAAACGCCTCGGCCAGCAGGCGGCCGGGCGAAATGTCTCCGCCTTTCCCGCCCCCCGCAGCCTTCGCCCAGCGCTCCGCCAGCGCCCGGGCGTCTTTCGCCCG
>JBALUZ010000141.1:0-7223 GCA_036963825.1 Brevundimonas sp. | reverse complement strand
GACAGGATGGCGAACTCGCCGGACGGCTCCAGGATCAGGCCCATGGCGATGCCCGAGACGGGACGGATCAGGGGCACGCCCGCGTCCATCAGCGCCAGGGAGCCGCCGCAGACGGTGGCCATGGAGGACGAGCCGTTGGACTCGGTGATCTCCGACACCAGGCGGATGGTGTAGGGGAAGTCCTCGGCGCTGGGCAGCATGGGACGCAGGGCGCGCCAGGCCAGCTTGCCGTGGCCGATCTCGCGACGGCCCGCGCCGCCCATGCGGCCGGTCTCACCCACCGAATAGGGGGGGAAGTTGTAGTGCAGGAGGAATTTCTCCTTGTAGGTCCCGGCCAGGGCGTCGACGTACTGCTCGTCCTCGCCGGTGCCCAGGGTGGCGACCACCATGGCCTGGGTCTCGCCGCGGGTGAACAGGGCCGAGCCGTGGGTGCGCGGCAGGACGCCGACTTCCGAGACGATGGCGCGGACCTTGTCCAGGGCGCGGCCGTCGACGCGGTGGCCGTTCTCGATGATGTCGCGGCGCAGGACCTCGGCTTCACACTCCTTGAAGGCGGTGGAGAACTTGCCGGGCTCGACGCCGTCGGGGTTCTCGTCGGAGGCCAGCAGGGCCTCGGCGGCCTTCTTCTTCGCCGCGTCGACGCCCGAGCGGCGGTCGTACTTGCCGGTGTGGGTGTAGGCGGCCTTGATGTCGTCGCCGACCAGCTTCTTGATGGAGGCCACCACGTCCGAGACGTCGTCGGCCTGGAAGTCGAAGGGCTCCTTGGCCGAGTGTTCAGCCAGCTCGATGATGGCGTCGATCACCGGCTGCATGCCGCGGTGGGCGAACATCAGGGCGCCCAGCATGGTCTCTTCCGACAGCTCCTTCGCCTCGGACTCCACCATCATCAGGGCGTCCTGGGTGCCGGCGACCACCAGGTCCAGGTCGGACGTGGGCAGCTGCTCGAGGGTGGGGTTGAGGACGTACTCGCCCTCGATGTAGCCCACGCGCGCGGCGCCGATGGGGCCCATGAAGGGCACGCCCGACAGGGTCAGGGCGGCGGAGGCGGCGACCATGCCGACCACGTCGGGGTCGTTCTCCATGTCGTGCTGCAGCACGGTGACCACGACCTGGGTCTCGTTCTTGAAGCCCTTGACGAACAGCGGGCGGATCGGACGGTCGATGAGGCGCGAGACCAGGGTCTCCTTCTCGGTCGGCCGGCCTTCACGCTTGAAGTAGCCGCCCGGGATCTTGCCGGCGGCGAAGGTCTTTTCCTGGTAGTTCACCGTCAGGGGGAAGAAGTCCAGGCCCGGCTTGGGCGCGCGGCCGTAGACCACGGTGGCCAGGACGACGGTCTCGCCATAGGTGGCCAGGACGGCGCCGTCGGCCTGGCGGGCGATGCGGCCCGTCTCCAGGGTCAGCGGGCGCCCGGCCCAGTCGATGGTCTTGCGTTTGATGTCGAACATTTTTTCTCTTTCGTGTCCCGCGGGCGAATTCCCGGCGGGGGCGGAGCGTCAGGCTCTGTTTCAGTCCTTCGGTCCCGAAAACCCGGCCAGCGACGTCGCCGACCGGGCGGGTTGAGAGAGGACCGGCGTGGCCCTCGCGTCATGGAGGCGCATCGGCCTCCGAATAGCGAAAAGGGCCCGCATGCGGGCCCTTCCCGTCACCTGGCCTAGCGGCGCAGGCCCAGCTTCTGGATGAGGGCGCCGTAGCGGCCTTCATCGGTCTTCTTGAGGTGGTCCAGAAGGCCACGACGTTGCGACACCAGCTTGAGCAGGCCGCGACGGGAGTGGTTGTCCTTCTTGTGGGTCTTGAAGTGCTCGGTCAGGTTGGCGATGCGTTCCGTCAGGATCGCGACCTGGACCTCGGCCGAACCGGTGTCGCCCGCGCCGCGAGCGTTTTCGGAAATGACCTCGGCCTTGCGTTGCGCCGTAATCGACATCGTAGATCCTTTCTTGCCCTACGCTCGGCCTGCGAGGCCTCGCTGCTTGAGGGCGTTGGATGTGCCCTCGGCGCCGCTTCTGGCGGGGCGTCAGGACAGATTGAAAACGCGGTCGGGTTCGAGTCGACCGGCCCGCATCTGACAGAGGGCGACCAGGGTTCCGTCCTCGAACGCCGAAACGGTTCGCGAACCGGACTTGAGCCGGTCCTTGAGCGTTTCGACCTGTCGGGGAAGCAGAACGATCGGCCGTCCCTGCCGAAGCGAGAAGGCGTCCGATCCAGTCACGGCCAGGTCCGGGATGTCGTCCAGAGCGGTCGCGACCGGAAGGAGACCTTCCAGGGCGGCGCCCCTATACGCCAAATCCTCCAGCATTTCCAGCGTCACGGCGTTTTCCGCGGCGAAGGGCCCCACCCTTTCGCGGCGCAGGGCCGAGACGTGGCCCTCGGCGCCCAGCATGACGGCCAGGTCCCGGGCCAGGGAGCGCACATAGACGCCCTTGCCGGTGCGGGCGGTGATCTCGACGTGGTCCGCGTCGGGGGCGTCCGAGACGGCGATCTCGTGGACGGTGACGGGGCGGGCCTTCAGCTCCACCTCGACGCCCTCGCGGGCCAGATCATAGGCGCGCTGGCCGTCCACCCGGATGGCGGAGAAGATGGGCGGCGTCTGCTGGATCTCGCCCAGGAAGGCGGGCAGGGCGGCGCGGACGGCCTCCACGGACGGCCGCACGTCGGACCGGGCCGTGACCGCGCCCTCGCGGTCCACCGAGGCGGTGGAGATCCCCCAGCGGACGGTGAAGCGATAGACCTTCTGCGCATCCATCAGGAACGGCACGGTCTTGGTGGCCTCGCCCAGGGCAATGGGCAGGACGCCGGAGGCCAGCGGGTCCAGGGTGCCGGCGTGGCCCGCCTTCTGGGCGTTGAACAGGCGGCGGATCCGGCTGACCGCCTCGGTGGAGCCCAGCTCGACGGGCTTGTCCAGATTGACCCAGCCGTGGACCGGATCGCCCCGCTTCCTGCGCGCCATCAGTCTTCGCCCGGGGACTCGATGTCCGCCCGGACCTTCGGGTCGGCGAACAGTTGCTCCATGTGGCTGGCGGCGTCGAAGCTCTCGTCGTGGCGGAAGCGCAGGTCGGGCGTGAACTTCATGTCGATGCGGCGGCCCAGCACCCCGCGCAGGAATTTGGCGTGGGCGTTCAGGGCGTCGATGATCTCGTTGACGTGGCCGGCCGTGGGCGCGGCCTCGACCCCGGCGCCGAGCGGTTCGACGAAACAGGTGGCGTGTTTCAGGTCGGGGGACATGCGCACCTCGGTCACGGTCACCGAGACCCCGGTCAGGGCCTCGTCGTGGATGTCCTCCTCGCGCAGCACCTCGACCAGGGCGTGACGGATCAGTTCGCCGGCGCGCAGCTGGCGCTGGCTGGGGCCCTGCGGGCCGGATGCGTTGCGGGTGTGTTGCTTGCGGCCCATGAGCGCCTCCTTGACGCGCTTGCCGGGGATCGAACCCGGCGGGGGAAACGGGAGGGGGCGCGGTCTAGTCCCCTGAGGCCGTTCTGTCCAGTTCCGAGGCCCGGCGGGCGGCGGCCATGACCTCGGCCGAGAACACCGACGGCGCCGGCCGAACGGACACGCCGCCCGCATGCAGAACCTCGGCGGACCAGTGATTGCACAGGTGCAGGAGGGAGAAGCTCTCCCGACTGGCGAGGAACACCGCGTCGTCGCCGGGGCGCCGGGCGGCGATGCGGGCGCGTCCGTTCTCCAGGGCCAGGGAGGCCGCGATGCGGTCGGCCAGGGCGTCGAACGCCCGGGGCGACAGGGTCAGGCTCTGGCGACGGTCCCCGCTCCACGCGCGGGCCGGGTCGCGCGCGTAGGGGTCCAGCATGACCACGGACGGATTGCCGGGGCGCAGGAAGGCGCGGGCGCCGTCGGGCAGGCGATGGTGGATGGGGCGCCGGTCCACATAGAAGCGGGCGTCGCCCCAGCCGACCAGCACCCAGCCGCCGGGGGGGAGGGCGCGCACCGCCTCGGCCAGCGCCCCGCCGCGCGCCTCCAGCCTTGCGCGGGGCAGGGCGATGTCGGTGTGGAAGCCGTTGTCCAGAATATGGATGGCGACCCCTTGTCCCGGCGCGGCGGCGCGAAGGGCAGGATCGCCCGGGCGGGTCCAGGTGAGGAGGGCGGCGATCACGCCCGCCAGGGCGGCGAGGACGACGCCGCGCATGGTCTACTGGGGGCGCGGGGCGCTGGAGGCGTCGCTGTCGGCCGGCGGGGCGTCGGTTCCGGCCCATTCGCCGCGGAAGTCATAGCGCAGCGGCGCGCAATGGCGGAACCGCCCGTCCGCCCAGCGCCCCACGGCGTGCAGGGTCAGGGCGCGGGGCCCGCGGATGCGGCTGGACACGAACCAGGCCTCTTCCGAGGCCGGGCAAAGGGCGTTGGCCAGGGCGCGGCCGTCGCCCTCGGGCAGGATGCGGTAGACGGTGCGTTCCGCCGCATCGTCCGGCAGGGCGTCGATGACGCCGTTCGGACCGCCCCGCTCAAGGGCCGCGGAGCCGCGCCCGCCGGTGGAGAACAGGCGGCGGATGGCGGTCCCGCCCAGGAACCCGCGCTCCAGCTCCAGGGTGATGCCGCGCGTCAGGCTGAGGGTCAGCGGATCCGCCGGGTCATAGGCGTAGAACAGGGTCTCGGCCCGCGCCGGAGCGGCGGCGGCGAGCAGGGCGAGGGCTGCGAGGGCGGCGGCGCGGATCATGGCGGGCATTCTATACCCCCTTGTGGCGGAAGGGTGACGCGATCGATCTCCCTCCCCCTGAGGGGGAGGGAGACGCCCGCTGAACCCTACTCCAGCGTGCGCTGGATGGCCTCGACGGTGAAGCACTCGATGAGGTCGCCTTCCTTGATGTCCTGGAAGCCCTGGAAGTGCATGCCGCACTCCTGGCCCGACGGTACTTCGTTGACCTCGTCCTTGAAGCGCTTGAGCGTGGTGAGGGTGCCCAGCTCCAGCACCACCACGTCGTCGCGGATGATGCGGACCTTGGCGCCCTTGCGGACCACGCCCTCGGCGACCCGGCAGCCGGCGATCTTGCCGGTCTTGGAGATGTCGAACACCTGCAGCACCTTGGCGTTGCCCAGCCAGGTCTCGCGCTGGATCGGGGCCAGCATGCCGGACATGACGCCCTTCAGGTCGTCGAGCAGGTCGTAGATGATCGAATAGTAGCGGATCTCCACGCCTTCACGCTCGGCCAGGTCGCGGGCCTGCTTCGACGCACGGACGTTGAAGCCGATGACCGGCGCGCCGGCCGATTTGGCCAGGGTCACGTCGCTCTCGGTGATGCCGCCGGCGCCGGCGTGGACGATGCGCGCACGCACCTCCTCGTTGCCCATCTTCTCCAGCGAGCCGACGATGGCCTCGGCCGAGCCCTGCACGTCCGCCTTGATGAGGACGGGCAGCTCCGAGACCTTCTTGTCCTGCAGCTTGGACATCATGTCGGCCAGGGAGACGGCGGCCGGAACGGTGGCCTTCTCGCGCTTCTTGCGGGCGCGGAACTCGGTCAGCTCGCGGGCGCGGGCCTCGCTCTCGACCACAGCGAAGGGCTCGCCGGGATCCGGCGCCTCGTCCAAGCCGAGGATCTCGACCGGGGTGGAGGGGCCGGCCTCGGCCAGCTGTTCGTTGCGCTCGTTCAGCAGGGCGCGGACCTTGCCCCAGGCGGAGCCGGCCACGACGATGTCGCCGCGGCGCAGGGTGCCGCGCTTGACCAGAACCGTGCCCACCGGGCCGCGGCCCTTGTCCAGCTTGGCCTCGATCACCACGCCTTCGGAGCGGTGCTCGGGGTCGGCCTTCAGGTCCATCAGTTCGGCCTGCAGCAGGACGGCGTCCATGAGGCCGTCCAGATTGGTGCGGTTCTTGGCCGAGATCTCGACCACCTGGGTGTCGCCGCCCAGGCTTTCGGCCACGATCTCGTGCTGCAGCAGCTCGTTGATCACCTTCTGCGCATTGGCGTCGGGCTTGTCGATCTTGTTGACCGCCACGATGATCGGCGAGCCGGCCGCCCTGGCGTGGCTGATGGCCTCCGCCGTCTGGGGCATGACGCCGTCGTCGGCGGCCACCACCAGGATGACGATGTCGGTCACATTGGCGCCGCGGGCCCGCATGGCCGAGAAGGCCGCGTGGCCCGGGGTGTCCAGGAAGGTGACGCGCTGGCCGTCCTTCAGACGCACCTGGTAGGCGCCGATGTGCTGGGTGATGCCGCCGGCCTCGCCGCCCGCCACGTCGGTGGTGCGCAGGGCGTCCAGCAGGCTGGTCTTGCCGTGGTCCACGTGACCCATGATGGCCACGACCGGCGGACGCGGCGTGGTGGCGTCCTTGTCGGCCTCGTCGGACAGGAAGCCCGTCTCCACGTCGGATTCAGAGACGCGGCGCACGGCCATGCCGAACTCGTCGGCCACCAGCTCGGCGGTGTCGGAGTCGATCACGTCGGTGATCTTCATCATCAGGCCCTGACGCATCAGGAATTTGATGATGTCGACGCCGCGCACGGCCATCCGGTTGGACAGCTCCTGCACGGTGATGATGTCGGGGATGACCACTTCGCGCGGGCGGTTGGGCGTGTCGGTGGAGCCGCCCTTGCGCTTTTCCTTCTCGCGTTCGCGGGCCCGGCGGACCGAGGCCAGGGAGCGGATGCGCTCGGCCGCGTCCTCGTCCCCTCCGGCCAGGGCCTGGATGGTCAGGCGGCCTTCGCGGCGCTTGGGCTCGCCCTTGCCGCGCGAGACGGGCTTGGCGTCACGGCGATCGCGGTCGTCCTCACGGGCGCGGCCGAAGCCGGCGCCGGCGCCGGGGGCGCGGCTGGGACGGGCCACTTCGGGCGTGGCGGGCGGCTGGTTCGGCGCGCCGCGGGCTGCGGGGGCCCCGCGGCCGCCGTCGGAACGGCCGGCGCCCGGCGCCGGTCGGGGCGCCAGCGCGGAGTAGCGGACGGTCTTGGCGGGGGCGGCGGAGGACGCGGCCGGGGCGTCCTGACGCCCGCTCATGGCGGCCTCGCGGGCGGACTGGCCGCCGAAGGCCGGCGGCTGGGGCCGTTCCCGGGGCGCGTCCTTGCGCGGCGCGCGCTGGCCGAAATTCACCTTGGGCGCGCGCTTGGGCGGCGACGACAGATCGGGTCTCGGCGCGGCGGGCGGAGCGGCCGGAGCCGGTGCGGCCGGAGCCGGAGCGGGCTCTGCCCTGGGCTCGGCCGGGGCGGCCGGAGCCTTGGCCTCGACCGGCGCGGGCGCGGGGGCCGCAGGCGCTTCAACGGGCTTCGGCGCCGGGGCCTCGGCGGCGG
>JBALUZ010000140.1:0-7236 GCA_036963825.1 Brevundimonas sp. | reverse complement strand
CGACGCGGGCCGCCACGCCCGCTCGGCCGTGGGCGTCTATCGCCTGCCGCTGGGCTTCGCCGTCGAGGTGGACGCCGTCGTCGAGGTGCGGTGAGCACCGACCCGGAGTTCATCCTGAAGGTCCACGGCCGCATCGCCCGGATCGGCCGCGACGCCTGGGACGCCTGCGCGGAGCCCACGGGCGACCCGTTCGTGAGCTTTGATTTCCTGGACGCCTGCGAGGCGGCGGGCTGTGCGGTGGAGGCGCAGGGCTGGGGCCCGCGCCATCTGTCCCTGCATGGGCCGGACGACACCGTGCTCGGGGTCATGCCGCTCTATCTGAAGGGCCACAGCCAGGGCGAATACGTCTTCGACCACGCCTGGGCCGACGCCTATGAGCGCGCGGGCGGGCGCTACTATCCCAAGCTGCTCTCGGCGGTTCCCTTCACCCCGGTGACGGGGCCGCGCCTTCTGAACGCGCCGGGGACCGACGCCGCCACGGTGGGCGCCGCCCTGCTGCAAGGGGCGCGGACCCTGTGCGACCGCACCGGCGCCTCGTCCCTGCATGTGAACTTCCCCTCCGCCGATCAGTGGCGGCTGATGGGCGATCAGGGCCTGCTGCTGCGGCAGGACATGCAATATGTCTGGCGCAACGCCGGCTACGCCGCCTTTGACGACTTCCTGGCCGCCCTCTCCTCCTCCCGCCGCAAGACCATCCGGCGCGAGCGGCGCGAGGCCCAGGCGGGGCTGGACATCCGCGTGCTGACCGGGGACGACATCACCGAGGCCCACTGGGACGCCTTCCATGAATTCTATCTGGACACCGGCGACCGCAAATGGGGCCGGCCCTATCTGAACCGGGCGTTCTTCAGCCTGATCGGCCAACGCATGAACGACCGCATCGCCCTGGTCATGGCCTTCGACGGCGGGCGGCCCGTGGCGGGGGCCCTGAATTTCATCGGCCGCGACGCCCTGTACGGCCGCCAGTGGGGCACGCTGGAGGACCGGCCGTTCCTGCATTTCGAGCTGTGCTACTATCAAGCCATCGAATTCGCCATCGCGCGGGGGCTGTCGCGGGTCGAGGCCGGGGCCCAGGGCGAGCACAAGATGGCGCGCGGCTATCTGCCGACGCCGGTCTATTCCGCGCACCACATCGTCGACCCGCTGCTGCGCAGGCCGGTGGCGGACTATCTGGACCAGGAACGGCCGGCCGTCGCCGCCGGGATCGAGGCCATGACGGCGGAATACTCGCCGTTCCGGTCCGCCTGACCTATGCTGACCCAAACCACAGGAGCCCGCCCATGAGCCTTCACGGCGCCTATGACCCCGACAACATCTTCGCAAAGATCCTGCGCGGCGACATCCCGGCGGTGAAGGTCTGGGAAGACGATCACGTCCTGGCCTTCATGGACGTCTTTCCCCAGTCGGAAGGGCACGTGCTGGTGATCTCGAAGACCTCCACCGCCCGCACCCTGCTGGAAGTCGAACCCGAGGTGCTGGCGCGGATCACCGAGGCGGTGCGGCGGCTGTCGGTGGCGGTGGACAAGGCGCTGAAGCCGGACGGGATCACCATCAGCCAGTTCAACGGCGACGCCGGCGGCCAGACCATCTTCCACCTGCATTTCCACATCGTGCCCCGCTGGGCCGACCGCGCCCTCAAGGGGCACGGGCACGCCCCCATGGCCGAGGCGGAGACGCTGCGCGCCCTGGCCGACCGGATCGCCGCGGCGCTGGATTGATCGGACGGCTTGCGGTCGGGCCCCGCACCGATCATAACCCCACGCCGAAGCGCCGGTTTAGCTCAGCTGGTAGAGCAGCGGTTTTGTAAACCGAAGGTCGCGGGTTCGATTCCTGCAACCGGCACCATCCCCTCAGGGCACGAGTCCGCCGACATCGCCGACCCCTTCGTCGTCCGTGTCCGGCTCGTCCGTGTTGGTCCTGCGCTGCAAGGCGTCGGCGTCGGCCTCCAGGTCTTCGGCCTCCTGCTCGATCTGATCGGCGTCCGGATTTTTCGGGTCGTCGGGATGAACCATGGCCTTCTCCTGTGACGGCTGCCTCAGGGAAATTCTTCAGGCGCGCCGATGTTCCGATGGCGCGCCGCGCCGATTTTCAACGACCGTCAGGACTGGTAGGTGCGTCGGGGCGCCGTGAACGGCGCGAGAACGGAGTCCGTCATGCGAACAGTCCGCGTACTCTTCATCGCGGCGAGCGCCGCCGCCCTCGCCGCCTGCGGATCCCCGGATGAACCGGGGCGCAAGGAGGCGAGCGCCCCGTCTTCCCCGACCCCCGAGCCCCGCGTCCTGACCGACGAGGAGCGCGTGGTGATCCTCGCCTCCCTGCCCGCCCCCTACAGCGAGGCCGACACCGAGAACGGCCGCCGCGTCTTCGCGCGGTGCCGGTCGTGTCACACCCTGCCGCAGGGCGGGCCCAACATGACGGGGCCGAACCTGTGGGGCGTGTTCGGACGACAGGCGGGGTCGCTGGAGGGCTACAACTATTCCCCGGCCCTGCGCGAGGCGGACTTCACCTGGACGGCCGAGCGGCTGGACCAGTGGCTGAACGATCCGCGCGGCTTCCTGCCCGGCAACAAGATGGCCTTCGCCGGGGTGCGCGACGAGACGGACCGCCGGGACCTGATCGCCTGGCTGAAGCTGGAGACCGGCTACGCGCCGGAATAGGCTGGCCTACTCCGCCGCGTGCATGAGTCCTTCGTTGGCGGCGACCTCCTGGGCCTCCCACTCCTCGATCTTGCGGGCCGTGTATTCCGGTGAGCGGGTGAAGCGCGCCAGGGCGCCGTAGATCACCGGCACCACGAACAGGGTCAGCAGGGTCGCGAACAGGGCGCCGGAGAAGATCACCACGCCGATGGTCTGGCGGCTGGCGGCGCCGGCCCCCTGCCACAGCACCAGCGGCAGGGCGCCGAACGCCGTGGCGATGGAGGTCATGATGATGGGGCGCAGGCGCAGGGCCGACGCCTCCACGATGGCTTCCTTGACCGACCGTCCCTGGTCGCGGAGCTGGTTGGCGAACTCCACGATCAGGATGCCGTTCTTGGCCGCCACCCCGATCAGGATGATCAGGCCGATCTGGGAATAGATGTTCAGGCTGGACCCGGCCATGACCAGGCCGAACAGGCCGCCGGCCGCGGCCAGGGGCACGGTCAGCATGATCACCGCCGGGGTGATCCAGCTCTCGAACTGGGCCGCCAGCACCAGGAAGACCAGGATCAGGGCCAGGCCGAAGGCCAGGGCCACCGCCCCGCCCGCCTCGGCCTGATCCCGGGCCGCCCCGCCCCAGCGGACGGTGGCGACGCCCTGCGGCTGCCGGGCGGCCTGTTCCTCGAACCACTCGACGGCGTCGGTGATGGTGTAGCCGGGGTTCAGGTCGGCGCTGAGCGTAATCTCGCGCTGGCGGTCCAGACGGCGGCGGTCCGGCGTGTCGCCGGACGTCTCGGTGCGCACCACCGCGGACAGGGGCACCAGTTCGCCCGAGCCGGTGGTGACGTAGAGGGTGCGCAGGTCGTCCACGCTGGAGCGGTTCTCGCGATCCGTCTGCAGGATCACGTCGTATTCCTGACCGCCCCGGATGTAGGTGGTGGCCCGGCGCGAGCCGAACATGGTCTCGAGCGTCCGGCCGATGTTCTGGGACGACACGCCGAGCGCCGCCGCCTGCTGCGGGTCCACGTCCACCAGCAGGCGCGGGGCGTTGGGCTCATAGTTCAGGCGCGGACGCGACAGGCCCGGGTTCTCCAGGGCTGCGTTCATGATCGGCTGGATCCAGTCGTACAGCCGCTCGTACTCGGCCCCGACGATGATGAAATCCACGGAATTGCCGCCGCCGCCCCGGAAGGAGCCGGGCGTCGAGGCGTTGACCTGGGCGCCGGTCTCGTTGCGCAGCGACTGGTTCAGTTCCTGGGCGATCTCTTCCGCCGAGCGGTCGCGATCACCCCAGTCGGCGAGGGTCAGGATGGCGTTGCCGGCGTTGAAGCCCGAACCCCAGCCCGGCGCCGAGATCAGGTAGGACTCCGCCTCGCCCGACTGGTGGTATTCGGCCAGACGCGGCTCCAGTCCCAGCATGATCTCGCGCGTGTAGTTGAAGCCGGCGCCCTCGGGGCCCTGGACCCGCACCATGACGCGGCCGCGGTCCTCGTTGGGCACCAGTTCGTTGGGCAGGCTCATGAACATGACCGCTGCGCCGCCCATCACGAGGACGATCAGGACCGCCACCCCGGCGACGGCGCCGCGGGCGTTCAGCAGACCCTCGAGCGAGGCCTGGTACGACCGCTTCAGGGCGTCCATCCCCGCATCCACCTTGCGCGCCAGCCAGCCCTGGCCCGACGCCGGGCGCAGGATCCTGGAGGCCATCATGGGCGACAGGCTCAGGGCCAGGAAGGCCGAGAAGACAATGGCGGCGGTGATGGCCACCGCCAGCTCCACGAACAGGCGGCCCACATAGCCGGGCAGGAACATCAGGGGCGCGAACACCGCGACCAGCACCACCGTGGTGGCGACCACGGCGAAGAACACCTGACGGGCCCCGCGCTCGGCGCCCACCAGCGGCGGTTCGCCGTGGTCGATGCGGCGCTGGATGTTCTCGGTCACGACAATGGCGTCGTCCACCACCAGGCCAATGGCCAGCACCAGCGCCAGCAGGGTCAGCAAGTTCAGGGAGAAGCCGAAGGGCGCCAGGATGATGAAGGTGGACAGCAGGCAGATGGGCGCCACCACCGAGGGGATGATCGCCGCCCGCAGGGTGCCCAGGAAGATGAAATTGACCAGGCCCACCAGCGCCAGGGCGATGCCGATGGTGATCCAGACCTCGTCGATGGCGTGCTTGGTGAAGACGGAGTTGTCGGAGCCCACCACCAGTTCGCTGCCGTCCGGCAGGCCGGGACGGACCTCCTCCATCAGGGCGCGCACGCCCTCGGAGATCTCGAGGTCATTGGCCTGGGACTGCCGGGTGATGGCCAGGCCGATCTGGTCCAGGCCGTTGCCCCGGAACAGGCGGCGGTCCTCGGCGGGCGCCTCCTCGACGCGGGCGATGTCGCCCAGCCGGGTCACGTAGCTGCCTTCACCCGAGCCCGAAGCGGTGACCGGCAGATTGGCGAACTGCGCGGGCGTCGCATAGTTGCGCGCCACCCGGACGGTGTAGTCCTTGTCCACGGACTCCAGCGTGCCGGCGGGGAGCTCGATGTTCTGGCGCGTCAGGGCGGACTCCACGTCCGTCACCGTCAGACCCCGCGCGCCCAGGGCGGCGGCGTCCAGCCAGATGCGCATGCTGTATTCCTGGTCGCCGTAGATGTTCACGGCGGCCACGCCCGGCACCACCGAGAAGCGGTCGACCAGATAGCGGTCGGCGTAGTCGGTCAGCTCCAGCCGGTTCATGCTCTCCGAGCGCAGGAACAGGATCATGATCGGCTGGCCGTCGGTGTCGGCCTTGGCCACCTCGGGCGGGTCCGCCTGGTCCGGCAGGTTGCCCAGCACGCGCGAGATGCGGTCGCGCACGTCGTTGGCGGCGTCGTCGATATTGCGGTCCAGCGAGAACTCGATGGACACCCGCGAGCGGCCGTCGCGGCTGGACGAGGTGACGCGCTCGATGCCCTGGATGCCGGCGATGCGCTGCTCGATGGGCTCGGTGATCCGGCTCTCGATCACCTCGGCCGAGGCGCCCGGATAGTTGGTGCTGACCGAGACGATGGGCGGGTCCACGTCCGGAAGCTCGCGCACCGGCAGGAAGAAGAAGGCCGCCGCGCCGATGACGCACAGCACGATGGCCGCAACGGCGGCGAAGACCGGGCGGCGCACCGCGACGTCGGACAGCATCATGGTGCGGAGGTCCGGGTTGCGGCGGCGGGCTCAGGGGTGTTTTCGGGCGTGATCGGCGCGCCGGGCGTTCCGGCCACCTGCACCGCCGCGCCGGGCTGGATGCGGTTCAGACCCGAGCTGATCACCCGGTCGCCCACGTCCAGGCCCTCAAGGATCTCGACCATGCCGCCTTCGACGACGCCGGCGCGCACCTCGATGCGCTGGGCGGTGCTGCGCTCGCCGTCCGAGGCGATGCGGTAGACGAAGGCGCCGGACCCCTCATATTGCACCGCGGCCTCGGGCACGGCCGGGGCCGAGCGTTCGCCCTGGCTCACGGACACCCGCATGCTCATGCCGGGCCGGATGGAAAGATCGGGATTGGGAAATTCGGCCCGCGCGGTCAGGGCGCGGGTCTGGGGATCGATGCGGGTGTCCAGATCGGCGATGCGGCCGGTGAACTCGCGCCCGGGATAGGCTTCGGCGCGCGCCGTAATGGCGACGCCGGGCCGCAGCATGGGCAGGTACCGCTCGGGCACCTGGAAGTCCACGCGCACCACCGAGATGTCGTCCAGGGTGGCGATGACCGTGCCGGGGTTCACCAGCGTCCCGGGAGTCACTGTGGTGAGGCCCAGCACGCCCGCGAAGGGCGCGCGGATCATGCGCTCGCCGCGCCGGGCGCGGGCGGCCTCGAGCGCCGCCTCGGCGGTCTCGAAATCGGTGCGGGCCTGTTCAGCCGTGACCCGGGGCGCCACGCCCCGCTCGGCCAGGCTTTCCCAGCGCTCCATGTCGCGGCGGGCCTGACGCACCCGCGCCTCGGCCTCGATGATGCCCGCGTCCTGCTCGTCGGCGCGCAGCTCCACCAGCGGCGCGCCGGCCGCCACCCGCTGTCCGTCGGAAAAGAAGACCCGGGTGATCAGTTCGGTGGTGCTGGAGGTGATGTCCACCGACCGGCGCCCGCGCGCCACGCCCAGAACCTCGAAACTGTCGCTGAAGGCGCGGTCGACCACACGCACCTCGGCCACCTCCTGGGCTCCGCGTCCCCCGCCGGGGCCGCCCGGGCCGCCCTCCTCGCCCGCGAAGGCCATGCGCAGCACGACCGCCAGCACCATGAGGGCGACGGCGGCGGCGGCCGCGACCAGGAAGAAATGTCGTTTCAGCACTATGAGCAGTCCGGGTGATCGGGGAGACGGGCAAGCCCTTATCGGCCTGGCCCGTGGAGGCAAGCCCGTTTGCAGTAACGGCGTGAAGTTACGGAATCCGTCGCTTTCGGATGCGTTTTGTCAGAACCGGCGCCACACCGCCAGAACCGGCCCGCCGGAATCCGGCACGTTCCGGCCCGCCACGGTCTGACGCCACCCCGCCTGAAAGCTCCAGTCGCCCGACGTGCGCACCACGGACGTCTCCAGACTGGCCCACTCGCTGCCCTGGTCGCTGCGGCCGGCGAACACCTGGT
>JBALUZ010000139.1:0-7253 GCA_036963825.1 Brevundimonas sp. | reverse complement strand
GGCGCGTCGATCGCCAGCGCCGGCGCGGCCACCACCGGCGGCCAGTCCTACGCCGGGGCCCTGACCCTGGGCGGCGATTACGCCGCGGGCGGCGCCTTCAGCGTCAACGGCGACACGACCCTCGGCGGCGATGTGACCGTGGACGCGGACTCCATCGTGCTGGGCGCGGTGGACGGGGAGCACGACCTGTCCCTGTCCGCGGACGGCGCGGTCGCCCTCGGCGCTGTGGGCGCGGACGAGGCCCTGGCCTCCCTCGCCGTCAGCGGCGCCGCGATCACCACGGCCGGCGCGGCCACCACGGGGGCCCAGACCTACACGGGCGCCCTGACCCTGGGCGGCGACTACGCCGCGGGCGGGGCCTTCAGCGTCAACGGGGCCACGACCCTGGCCGGCGACGTCGACATCCTGACCCAGGACGGCGACGTCATGCTGGGCCTGATCGACGGCGCCCACGGCCTGACCATTGCGGCGGGTTCGGGGGATGTGGCGCTGGGTCCGGTGGGATCGGCCGTTGCGGTGGACGACCTGGTCGTCTCCGGCGGCGTCGTGTCCGTCGCCGGCGCGGCCAGCACCGGGGCGCAGTCCTGGAGCGGCGATCAGGTTCGTCTGTCGGGCGTCTTCACCACCGGCGGCGGCGCCTTCACGGTGTCGGGTCCGGCCACCCTGACCGGGGCCACCGCCATCGTCACCTCGGGCGGCGACGCCTCGCTGGGGTCGGTGGACGGCGCGGTTGCGGGCGGGCAGTCCTTCAGCCTGGACGCCGGAGCCGGGTCGGTCGAGCTCGGCTCCCTGGGCGCCCTGGCGCGGCTGGGGGCCACGGTGGTCCGCGCCAACAGCACCGTGCTGACGGGGGACACCTATGCCGCGAACAGCCTGGCCTTCATGGGCGCCGGCGCCGACGCCACGGTGCGCCTGACCCGGGTGCTGACCACCTTCAACACCGTGCAGTCGGCGGACCAGGCCGGGGCCATCGTCATCGCGCCGCATCTGATCGGCACGACCGACGGCGAGCAGGGCGTGGTCTTCCTGGCGGGCGCCGGCGGCTCGGCGGGTGACGGCGACATCACCCTCGGCGACGCCGGGTCGGACGGCCTGCGTCTGGGCCTGATGACCGTCACCGGCGGGGACTTCACGGCGCAGACCGTGATGCTCGCCGGCGACTTCACCTCGACCCTGAGCGGCGACCAGCTGTTCAGCGACGACACCCTCGACACCCTGGGCGACGTGAACGCCAGCGTGGCCGGCGACGAGAGCGGGCCGATCATCGCGGGCGGCTCGGTGACCATCGAGACCGGCGGCTCGGCCAACGGTTCGATCACGGCCGGCGGCCCGGTCACCGTCACCGCCGGCGGCGACACCGACCGGACCATCACCTCGGGCGGCGCGGTCGTGCTGACCTCCACCGGCGGCTCGGTGGGCGGCTCGGTGACGGCGGCGGGGCCGATCACGGTGGAAAGCGCAGGCTCCATCACCGGCGCCTACGCCAGCGACGACGTGATCATCCTGGCGGCCGATCAGCCCATCACGGTGGAGGTGGATGGCGACACGATCCAGGTGGACGCCCCCGGCGGGGTGATCACCGGCGTGTTCAGCGAGATCACCACCGACGAGTCCGGCACCTTCGTCATCAACGGCGAGACGGTGGTGGGCACGGGCCAGGCGGACGCGCGCCAGATCCTGATCGACGGCTTCATCGCCCCGGTCGGGGGCGTGGTCGGCCCGACGGGGGTGATCCAGCTGCCCGTCGGCCTCGCCCTGGCCCTGGTCAGCCCCGCCGGTGAAGGCGCCGGCCAGCGCCCCGCGGTGCTGGTCAACAATGTCGAGCGTCTCGGCGAGCTGCTGCGGCTGGGCTACACGGCCATCGTGGTCCAGATCGACGAGTCCGGCCTGCTGATCGAGGAAGAGCTGATCCTGGCCGATACGGAGCAGCAGCAGGCCGCCGGCCTGCACTAGAACCCCGGGGGGGGAGCGGACGGGCCGCGGTCTCCGGGCCGGGCCTGCGCCGCCGGAACGAGGGGGGCGGCTCCAGCCGGAGCCGCCCCTTTCCCGTCAGAGCTGGTCCATGTTGTTCTCGTGATCCACCGCCTCGCGCTTCAGCCAGTCGGCGAAAGCCACGGCGCTGGGCGAGGCCGGGCGGTCGCGCGGGGTGACGATGTGATAGGCGAAGCCCACCGTCTGGCTGCCGTCGGGGAAGGGCGCCACCAGCCGCCCGGCGCTCAGGTCCGCCTGGGCCAGGGTGCGCTTGGCCAGGGCCACGCCGCGCCCCGCCACCGCCGCCTCGATCAGCAGGCTCGACTGCGAAAAGCGCGAGCCCCGGCGCGGGTCGGGATGGCGCACCTTGCGCGCCTTCAGCCACATGGCCCAGTCCGGCCGCCCCGGATCGGCGTCCGAGGACACGTCGTGCAGCAGGCCATGGTGGACCAGGTCGGCGGGCTTGCGGATCGGCTTGTCGCCGTCCATCAGGCCGGGCGCGCACACCGGCAGCACCTGTTCGGTCATCAGCAGGTCCACGTGGGCGTTGGCGTAGCCGCCGGGGCCATAGCGCACGGCCACGTCCACCGTGCCGTCCGACAGGTCCGCCGGCTCCATGTCGGCCGAGATCCACACCTCCACCTCCGGATGTTCGGCGTGGAAGCGGTCCATGCGCGGCATCAGCCATTTGGCGGCGAAAGAGGGCGCCACGCTGACGCTGATCTGCTTCTTGCGCGGCGGTTCGCGCAACAGGGCCGAGGCGTCCATCAGCCGCTCGAAGCCCTCGCGCAGCAGCGGGATGGAGGCGCGGCCCAGATCGGTCAGGGCCAGGCCCTTGGGCTCGCGCCGGAACAGGGGCGCGCCGACGATGTCCTCCAGCAGGCGGATCTGCTGGCTGACGGCGCCGGGCGTCACCGACAGCTCGTCGGCGGCGCGGCTGAAGTTCAGGTGCCGGGCGGAGGCCTCGAAGGCGCGCAGGGCGTTAAGGGGCAGCAAGGGTCTGGCCATGTCCCGTCATTAGATTTCCTAACACAGAGCGCAAGGCATAATGGTTTGTGAGGCGCCCCGCGCCGGGTGTTGGATCGCGGCTCGTTTCAAGAGTTCCGACCCATGCGCGTCTTCCTGGCCTCCATCCCCCTGACCGATGTCCGCGTCGCCGTGATCGGCGGCGGCGAGGCGGCGCTGGCCAAGCTGCGCCTGTTCACCACCTCGCCCGCCGCCCTGTCGTGGTTCGCCGTGGGCGAAGTCGCCGACCGCCGCGAATGGCCGAACGGCGCGCCCGAGCCGGTCTTCGCCGAGCCTGCGGCCGAGGATCTGGCCGGCGCCCGGCTGGTGTTCATCGCGGTGGAGGACGCGGGCGACGCCGCCCGTCTGGCCGCCCTGGCCCGCACGGCCGGGGCCCAGGTCAATGTGGTGGACCGCCCGCACCTGAGCGATTTCCAGACCCCCGCCCTGATCGACCGCGACCAGGTGGTGGTGGGCGTGGCCACCGGCGGGCTGGGCCCCATCCTGGCCCGGGACCTGCGTTCGCGCATCGAGGCGGTGCTGCCCGCCGCCCTGGGCCCGCTGGCCCGGCTGGCCGGCGAGCTGCGCGAGACGGTCAAGGCCTCGGTGCCCGACTTCATGGCCCGCCGCCGCTTCTGGGAGCGGGCCTTCCGGGGCCCGGCCGCCGATCTGGTGGCCCAGGGCCGCGAGGCCGAGGCGCGCCGGGCGATGCTTCGCCTGCTGAACGTGGCCGCGCCGGAACATGGCGTGGTGCACATCGTCGGCGCCGGGCCGGGCGATCCCGAGCTGCTGACCCTCAAGGCCCTGCGCGTGCTGCAGGACGCCGACGTCATCATCCACGACCGGCTGGTCTCGGATGCGGTGCTGGAGCGCGCCCGCCGCGACGCCAGGCGCATCTATGTGGGCAAGGCCAAGGGCGACCACTCCGTGCCCCAGCGCGACATCGAGGCCCTGATGATCGCCGAGGCGAAGGCCGGCCACCGGGTGGTCCGTCTGAAGGGCGGCGATCCCTTTGTGTTCGGCCGCGGCGGCGAGGAGCTGGCGGCCATGCAGGCGGCGGGGGTCCAGGTCCATGTCATCCCCGGCGTCACCGCCGCCCTGGCCTGCGCCGCCTCGGCGGGCATTCCCCTGACCCACCGCGACCACGCCCAGGCGGTCAGCTTCGTCACCGCCCAGCCGAAGCCGGGCGGGGAGGCGGCCCACTGGGCCTCGCTGGCCACGAACAATCACACCGCCGCCATCTACATGGGCGCCGGCCTGGCGGATCAGGTCAGCGCCAACCTGATCGGCGCGGGGCGCGCCCCGTCCACCCCCGTGGCTGTGGTCGAGAACGGCACGCGGCCGGACGAGCGGGTGCTGACCGGACGGCTGGACGATCTGGGCGGACTGGTCGCCCGCCACGCCGTGACCGGCCCGGCCATGCTGTTCGTGGGCGAGGTGGCGGCCCTGGCGCAACCCTCCGCCGAACCGGCCCGCCAGCTGCGGGGGGCCGCGGCATGAAGGTGCTGACCGCCAACCGCCTGTCCGACGGCCGCGTCCTGTACTGGGGCGTCGAAGGCCGCGCGACCGAACAGCTGGCCGAGGCCCTGTGGCTGGACGACGCCGAGGCCGAGCGCGCCCTGGCGTCGGCCGCCGCCCGGCCGGACCTGTTCGTGAATCCCTATCTGGTGGAGGTGAATGCGGGCGAGCCCTCGGGCCGCGACCGCTTCAAGGAGTTCATCCGCTCCACCGGCCCCACGGTCGGTCACAGCCGCCCCGACATCGAGGGGGCCGCCTGATGTACCGCTATGACGAGTTCGACCACGCCCTGGTCCGCGAACGGATCGCCGAGTTCACCGATCAGGTCCGCCGCCGCGTCGACGGCCGCCTGGCCGAGGACCAGTTCAAGCCCCTGCGGCTGATGAACGGGGTCTATCTGCAGCTGCACGCCTACATGCTGCGGGTGGCGGTGCCCTACGGGACCATGAACAGCGCCCAGATGAGGAAGCTGGGCCACATCGCGCGGGTGTATGACAAGGGCTACGGCCATTTCACCACCCGCACCAACATCCAGTACAACTGGCCCGCCCTGTCGGACCTGCCCGCCATCCTGACCGAGCTGGCCGAGGTGGAGATGCACGCCATCCAGACCTCGGGCAACTGCATCCGCAACGTCACCACCGACGTCTTCGCCGGGGCCACCGATGAGGAGATCGAGGACCCGCGCCCGTGGTGCGAGGTCATCCGCCAGTGGTCGACGATCCATCCGGAATTCTCGTTCCTGCCGCGCAAGTTCAAGATCGCCGTCATCGCCTCCGAGACCGACCGCGCCGCCATCCGCACCCACGACGTGGGGCTGCAGATCGTGCGGGGCGAGGGCGGCGAGACCGCCTTCCGCGTCTTCGTCGGCGGCGGGCAGGGGCGGTTGCCGCACATCGCGCAGGAGATCGCGCCTGCCGTGCCGGGCCGCGAGCTGCTGGCCTATCTGACCGCCATCCTGCGCGCCTACAACCTGCTGGGCCGGCGCGACAACATCCACAAGGCGCGCATCAAGATCCTGGTGGCCGCCCTGGGCATCGACGCCTTCCGCGAGGAGGTGGAGCGCCAGTTCGAGACCCTGCGCCATGAGGACCTGCGCATCCCGGACGACGAGCTGGCCCGCATCCAGGCCTATTTCGCCCCGCCGCCGTTCGAGACCCTGCCGAAGCACTCCGGCCCGTTCGACCGGGCCCTGCTGGCCGATCCCGACTTCGCCCGCTGGGCCCGCAACAACGTCCGCCGCCACCGCGCGCCGGGCTACGCCAGCGCGATCATCTCGCTCAAGCCGGTGGGCGGCGTGCCCGGCGACATGACGGCGGACCAGATGGACGTGGTCGCCGATCTGGCGCAGCGGTTTTCCTTCGACGAGGTGCGCGCGGCCTATGAGCAGAATCTGGTGCTGCCCCATGTGAAGCTGGACGACCTGCCCGAGGTCTGGCGCACCCTGCACGCCAACGGTCTGGCCACGGCCAACGCCGATCTGGTCACCGACGTCATCGCCTGCCCGGGGCTGGACTACTGCAGCCTGGCCAACGCCCGGTCCATCCCGGTGGCCCAGGCCCTGTCGAAGCGGCTGGCCGATCTGGACTTCCAAGAGAAGCTGGGCCCGATCCGCGTCAATATGAGCGGCTGCATCAACGCCTGCGGCCATCACCATGTGGGCCACATCGGGGTGCTGGGGGTCGACCGGAAGGGCGAGGAATTCTACCAGATCACCGTCGGCGGCTCGCCCGATGAGCAGGCGGCCCTGGGCGAGATCGTGGGCAAGAGCCTGCCCGCCGAGGATGTGGCCCCCGCCATCGAGCGGGCCCTGAACCGCTATCTGGCCATCCGCCAAGAGGGCGAACGCTTCATCGACACCGTGCGCCGCACCGGCGCCGAACCCTTCCGCGAGGCCATCTATGAGGCTGCTTGATCCCTTGCCCGAAACCGAAGAGCCGGACGGCGCCATCCCCGGCGAGACGCCGCTGGCCGAGGTCGAGGCGGCGGCTGTCGGCGCCAACCGCCTGACCATCCGCTTCGGCGCCTTTCGCGACGGTCGCGGCTTCTCGCTGGCGTCGATCCTGCGCGAGCGGGGCTACGGCGGCGAGCTGATCGCGGCGGGCGACCTGCTGCCCGATCAGGCCCGGCACCTGAAGCGGTCCGGCTTTGACGCCGTGCGCCTGAATCCGGGGGCCGACCCGGCGGAATGGCGCGCCATGCTGGCGGTGATCGACACGGCCTGTCAGCCCGCCGCCGACGCCGCCGTTCCGGTCTGGCGCCGCCGCGCCGCTGTCGAGACCCTGGCGCAGAAGGCCGCCCGGCTGGACGCGCAGTATCGGAACGCCGAGCCTGAAGCGATCCTCGCCGCCGCCTGCCGCGAGTTTCCCGGCCGCATCGCCCAGATGTCTTCCTTCGGCGCCGAGGCCGCGGTCAGCCTGCACCTGCTGTCCACCGTGGCCCCGGACACCCCCGTGCTGTTCCTGGATACCGGCCAGCATTTCCTGCAGACCCTGTCCTATCGCGACCAGCTGGCCGGCCGGCTCGGTCTGACCAATGTGAAGATCGTCCTGCCCGACGCCGCCGAGCGCGGGGCCGAGGATCCGAAGGACGACCTGTGGCGCACCGACCCGGACGCCTGCTGCGACCTGCGCAAGGTGCGTCCGCTGGCACGGGCGGCGGCGGCCTATGACGCCCTGATCACCGGCCGCAAGCGCTACCAGGCGGCGACCCGGGAGCGGCTGGCGGTGTTCGAGGTGCTGGACGGCCAGGTGCGCGTC
>JBALUZ010000138.1:0-7447 GCA_036963825.1 Brevundimonas sp. | reverse complement strand
TGGACAATGTGTTCGAGGTGCTGGTCCACGCCGGGCGCCCCGCCCCCATGGTCAAGGCCCTGCTGATCCCGGAAGCCCGCCTGCCCGGCCTGATGAAGCCCGAGCACGAGGCGCTCTACGCCTACTGCAACGCCGTGATGGAGCCGTGGGACGGCCCGGCCGCCATCTGCGCCACCGACGGCCGCTGGGTCGTGGCGGGCAAGGACCGCAACGGCCTGCGCCCGCTGCGCGCCGCCCTCACCACCGACGGCCTGCTGATCTGCGGCTCCGAGGCGGGCATGACCGGCGTGGCCGAGGAGCGCATCGCCGAGCGCCGCCACATCGGCCCCGGCCGCATGATCTGCGTCGATCTGGAGGCCGGCCGTTTCTACGACGAGGTGGAGACCATCGACCGTCTGGCGGAGGATCACCCCTACGCCGAATGGCTGGACAACATGGTCGAGCTGGAGCCCATGATCGGCCCCGGCGACGAACCGCGCCGTCTGGACGGCGAGGCCCTGATCCGCGCCCAGGCCGCCGTGGGCTGGACCGACGAGGACATCGAGAGCCTGCTGGACCCCATGGCCGCCGACGGCAAGGAGGCGGTGGGCTCCATGGGCGACGACACCCCGCCCGCGGTCCTGTCCCGTCAGGATCGGCCCTTCAGCCACTATTTCCGCCAGCAGTTCGCCCAGGTCACCAACCCGCCCATCGACTCCCTGCGCGAGGCGGGGGCCATGAGCCTCAAGACCCGGTTCAAGAACCTGGGCAACATCCTGGCCCAGGACGAGACCCAGACGCGGGTGTTCGTGCTGGAATCCCCGGTTCTGACCACCGGCATGTACGAGCGCATGCTGCTGGCGGTGGGCGCCGGCGCCACCAGCCACATCGACTGCACCTTCGCCGCCCCCGCCGGGGGCGCGAAGCCGGGCGAGGCCCTGCGGCAGGCGCTGGACCGCATTCGCGACGAGGCGGTCCAGGCGGCCGCCGACGGCGCGGCCCTGATCGTGCTGACGGACGAACATATGGGCCCCGGCCGCCCGCTGGCGCCCATGATCCTGGCCGCCGCGGCGGTGCACGCCCGGCTGGTGGACGAGGGGCTGCGCTCGTTCGTCTCCATCGTGGTGCGCACGTCCGAGGCCATCGACGCCCACGCCTTCGCGGTGCTGGTCGGCGTCGGCGCCACGGCGGTCAACGCCTGGCTGGCGCAGGAGACCTTCCAGGACCGCATGGACGCCGGCCGCTACCCGGGCCTGACGCTGCGCGACGCCTGCCTGAACTACAAGAAGGCGGTCGAGGCGGGCCTGATGAAGATCCTGGCCAAGAAGGGCATCTCGGTCATCTCCGCCTACCGCGGCGGCTATGAGTTCGAGGCGCTGGGCCTGTCCCGGGCCCTGGTCAACGAGTTCTTCCCGGGCATGGTCTCGCGCATCTCCGGCGTCGGCCTGGCGGGCATCGAGGCCCAGATGGTCCGCAAGGCCCGCCGCGGCTTCGAGGCCGCCCGGCCGGCGCGCCGCATCGGCGGCTCCCACCGCATCCGCGCGGGCGAGGAAACCCACGGCTGGGACGCCGAGATGATCCACCGCCTGCAGGACGCCACCACGCGCGGCGACTACAAGCGCTTCAAGGCCTATTCCCGCCGCGCCCGCGAGCTGCCGTCCATCGCGCTCAGGGACCTGCTGGACTTCCGCGAGGCGGACCGGCCCGCGCCGCTGGACGAGGTGGAAAGCGTCAACGAGATCCGCAAGCGCTTCGTCACCCCGGGCATGAGCCTGGGCGCCCTGTCGCCCGAGGCGCACGAGACCCTGAACATCGCCATGAACCGCATCGGCTCGCGCTCGGTCTCGGGCGAGGGCGGCGAGGATCCCGACCGGTACCGGCCCCGCCCCAACGGCGACAACCCCAACTCGGCCATCAAGCAGGTGGCCTCCGGCCGCTTCGGCGTCACCGCCGAATATCTGAACCAGTGCCGCGAGATCGAGATCAAGGTGGCCCAGGGCGCCAAGCCCGGCGAGGGCGGCCAGCTGCCCGGCTTCAAGGTCACCGAGTTCATCGCCCGCATGCGCCATTCGACGCCGGGCGTGGGCCTGATCAGCCCGCCGCCGCACCACGACATCTACTCCATCGAGGATCTGGCCCAGCTCATCTACGACCTGAAGCAGATCAACCCCGATGCGCGGGTGACGGTGAAGCTGGTGTCCTCCGCCGGGATCGGCGCGGTGGCGGCGGGCGTGGCGAAAGCGAAAGCCGACATCATCCTGATCTCGGGCCACAACGGCGGCACCGGGGCGTCCGCCATGGGCTCCATCAAGCACGCGGGCATGCCGTGGGAGATGGGCCTGGCCGAGGCCCATCAGGTGCTGGGCCTGAACGGCCTGCGCGATCATGTGCGCCTGCGCACCGACGGGGGCATCCGCACCGGCCGGGACGTGGTCATCGCCGCCCTGCTGGGGGCCGAGGAGTTCGGCATCGGCACCGCCAGCCTGATCGCCGTGGGCTGTCTGATGGTGCGCCAGTGCCACTCCAACACCTGCCCCGTCGGCGTCTGCGTCCAGGACGAACGCCTGCGCGCCATGTTCACCGGCACGGCGGACAAGGTGGTCAATCTGTTCAGCTTCATCGCCGAGGAGACGCGCGAGGTCCTGGCGTCCCTGGGCCTGCGCTCGCTGGACGAGGCGGTGGGCCGCACCGACCTGCTGCGCCAGGTGTCGCGCGGCGGCGCCGAGCTGGACGACCTGGACCTCAACCCCCTGCTGGTGCGCGTGGACAGCGGCCTTCAGGCGGGCCGGGGCCCCGAGGCCCGGCGCAACCCGGTGCCCGACACCCTCGACGCCCAGATCGTGCGCGACGCCGCCCCCTTCCTGGAGCGGCGCGAGAAAATGCAGCTGACCTATTCGGTCCGCAACGTGCAGCGCGCCATCGGCGCCCGCACCTCAAGCCACATCGTGCGCAAGTACGGCTCGGAGCTGCCCGACGGCCACCTGACCCTGAAGCTGCGCGGCTCGGCCGGCCAGTCCCTGGCCGCCTGGGGCATGAAGGGGCTGAAGATCGAGCTGGACGGCGAGGCCAACGACTATGTGGGCAAGGGCCTGTCCGGCGCCGAGATCGTGGTGCGCCCGACCCGGTGGATGGAGCGCCAGGCCATCGTCGGCAACACCTGTCTCTACGGCGCCACCTCCGGCGCCCTGTACGCCGCCGGCATGGCGGGGGAACGCTTCGGCGTCCGGAACTCCGGCGCCACGGCGGTGATCGAGGGCTGCGGCGCCCATGGCTGCGAGTACATGACCGGCGGCGCGGTGGTGATCCTGGGGCGGGTCGGCTGGAACTTCGCCGCCGGCATGTCCGGCGGGCGGGTCCATGTGCTGGACGAGGACGGCGACCTGGCCGCCCACGTCAACGCGGACTCCGTCGTGCTGGGCCCGGTGGTCGGCGCCTCGGCCGACGCCCTGCGCGGCCTTGTGGAGCGCCACGCGCTGGAGACCGGCTCGCCCAAGGCGCGCCGCCTGCTGGAGAACTGGAGCACGGCGCTCAGGCAGTTCGTCGAGGTGCTGCCCGTGGAGACGGCGGCGAGGGCCTCGCTCAAGCGGGCCTGACAGGCGGAACTGGCGGCGCTCCAGGGGATTGAAAAGGCCACAGGGCTTCACCCAGGGAGAGACGCCATGAAGGTCCGCGACATCATGAGCCGCGACGTGCAGGTCGCCCGTCCGGGCGATTCCATCCGCAACGTGGCCGGCCGCATGGCGGCCGGCGACTTCGGCTTCATGCCGGTGGCGGAGGGCGACCAGCTGGTGGGCGCGGTGACCGACCGCGACCTGGTGGTCCGGGCCCTGGCCGAGGGCTCCGGACCTGAAACCCCGGTCGGCGAGGTGATGACCCGCCAGGTGGAATGGCGCCGCGACGACGAGGATCTCAAGGACATGCTGAAATGCATGTCCGACAAGCAGATCCGCCGCCTGCCGATCCTCGACAGGGACAACCGTCTGGTGGGCGTGGTCTCCCTCGGCGACCTGTCCACCCGCGTAAAGGAGAAGTATGCGGGAGAGGCCCTGGAAGACATCTCCCGCTCCCGCTGACGTCGCTCAGAGCGCCGCGCCGGTGGCCTCGGCGATGGTGCGGCGCGCTTCGGCGATGGCGGCTTCGGTGGTGATCTCGCCGTCCTCGATCCGGTCGGCCAGGCCCATGAGGGTCGGGCCGGTGACGGCGCCGTTGTTGGGCTCCTCCTCCACCGTGACGCCGTTCCCGGCGACGATGGCGGCGTCCCAGAAGCCGCGCACGGCCGCCCAGTAATCCGAGGTGGCCGCCCAGTAGGCGTCACCCGCTGCGGGATCGAATCCGTCCCAGCGGCGGTAGGTGTTGACCACGTCCTCCTGCACATAGGCCACCAGCCCCGAGGCGTCGCCCTGGGCCTGGCCCAGCTTGACGTTGTCCTGCAGGTGCGCCCAGCCGAAGGGCGTCAGGACGTGGCGGTTGGTGCCCACATAGCGGTCATAGATCGGGTCGCGCACGGCGTCGCGGCGGGCCAGCGGGCGGGTCGTCTCGTCGGACGTCCACTGGGCCATGCCGTTGTCGTGGGACCAGCGGCCGACGCCGCCGTAGCGCGGCGAGTCGTCGGTCTGCCAGACAGTCTGGGACCAGGCCCCGCGCCGCGTGGCCTCGTCCACCGGGGTCAGGGTCCACCGGTCCGGCCCGGCGTAGGTCAGCACCGTCGCCGGCTCGTAGGCCCAGTCCTGGCGCCAGTGCTTGATGACGAAGGTCTGGCCCTCGTGATCCATCACCAGGATGTGCTGCAGGCTGATGCGGTCGCCGTCATCGTAGACGACCCGGACGATCTCGTTGCCGCCCGACAGCTTCTCGTCCAGCGGCTCATAGCCGTCCTGGAACGGCACCGTCTCGCGCATGTCGAAGCGGACGCGAAAATCTCCGGCCTGGGACAGGATGGCCTGCCGGTCCCGCTCGAAACGGGCCTCGGCCGTTTCGGCCGTGGCGGTCCCGGCCTGGGCGAATGCGGGCGCGGCGGCCAGAGCCGGCGTGACGGCCGCCAGCACGGCGGCCAGGGTGATGGCGATAGGGCGCATGGGATTGCCTCTTCTGCGATTGGTTCTCGTTATCGACGCGATGGATCAGTAGCGCAAGGCCAGGGAGACCGAGACGTTCCGCCCGGGCTGGGTGTAGGCGTCCAGCACCGCCGAGCCGGCCGACAGGCCGCCGATGTCGCTCCACCAGCCGTAGGTCTCGTCGAACACGTTGAACACGCCCGCGCGCAGGGTGACGTTGTCGTTGACGTTCCAGTAGGCGGTCAGGTCCAGCAGGGTGAAATCATCGCCGGTGAAGCAGGTGTCGTAGCAACCCAGCCCATCCGTCTCGTCCGCGTCCTTCTCCGCGGACCAGGTGACGATCGCCCGCCCGCCCCAGCGGCCCGCCGGTTCGGCGTAGCCCACGCCGGCCACCAGCTTGATCGGGTCAACGCTCGGCAACGAGGCGCGCACGCCATTCTCCACCTGTTCCCCGTCCGCGTAGGAGAAAGCGGCGGTGGCGTTGAGGCCGTTGTCCCAGGCGATGTCGCCCCGGGCCTCGAACCCGTGCACGGTCACGCTGCCCAGGTTCACGTACTGATAGACCGCCGGGTCCGCGGGGGTGAACGAGCCGCTGACCACGATCTGGCTGATGAAGTCGTCATAGTCGGAGCGGAAGGCGGCCAGTTGCAGCCGGGCGTCGCCCCCGGCCACCTGGCCGTTGCGGAAGCGGAGTCCCGCCTCCATGCTGGTCGAGGTCTCCGGGCCCAGATCCGGATTGGGCACGGACACATAGCCGAACAGCGGGTTGGAGAACGCGTTGTTCACCTCCATCGGCGACGGCGCCTTGAACCCCTCGGCCACATTGGCGAACAGGCCGAAGGTCTGCGTCGGCCAGTAGACCACGCCGAGCTTCGGCGAGACGTGGTCGTCGCTCTGCCCTTCCACCCCGCCGCCCGTGTACAGGGCGTCGTCCTCGGGCGTCAGCTCGTACCAGTCGTACCGCACCGCCGGGGTCACGCTCAGACGACCGTCCAGCAGCACGATCTCGTCCTGGATGAACAGGCCCGCCAGGCTGTAGTCGGTGATGGGGAAGGGCCGGTTCGGGAAGGTCTCTCCGGCGCCGGGAACCGTGCCGCTGCGGATGGCCTCCTGGCGGGTCTCGGACCAGTCGCCGCCGAAGGTGACGCGGTGCTGCACCGCGCCGCCCCGACCGAAGACGCGGTGGCCTTCCGCGTTCAGGCCGTACACGCGGGTGTCGAAGGTCACGTCCCGGGTCCGGTCCACCGCCGGGTCCCGATCCTCAAAGGTGAACTGGCGCGTCGTGGCGTCCTGCCAGTAGGCGGCCACGGCGCCGCGATCGAGGCCGAAGGCGTCGGTGAAGCGGTGATCCAGGCTGACCCGGTCGCGCGCCTGCTCGTCCTCCCCCAGCACCTGGAGCGTGGCGTTCGGCTGGAACGGCGGCGCCGCCGGGCCCCGGCTGGACAGGGCGTCCCCCGACAGATCGGAGTCATAGTGGTCGTACGTCAGGCGCAGGCGGTGGTTCGGCGCCGCCTGCCAGACCAGCTTGCCCAGCACGGCGTTGGACGACAGGTCCATGGGGTTGGGCGCCGTGCGGGCCGTGGTCTCGCTGAAGTTGTCGCCCTGGTTCTCGGTCTCCTGCGCGTCGCGGCGGGTGTAGGCCAGCAGGCCCGACAGGGCGCCCCTTGATCCGGCCACGGCCAGGCCTTCCGTCCAGCTCTCGTCCGCCGACGCATAGCCGACGCGCGCCCGGGCCGTGAACGCCTCGCCGCGCAGCATGTCCTCGGGATCCTTGGTGGTGAAGCTGACCGCGCCGGCGATTCCGTCCGATCCGTACAGCGCCGAGGCCGGGCCGCGCAGGATCTCGACCCGCTGGATCAGGTCCAGGTCGTTGTACCCGCCCCGCCCGACGTTCTGGGCGCCGAAGGAGAACCCGTTCGGCACGCGGATGCCGTCGGTCACGATCAGCACCCGATCGCCGCCCATGCCCCGGATGGTGAAGCCCGAGTTGCCGTCCCGGCCGCCGCCAGACAGGGCGGCGTTGAAGCGTTGCGGGCCGGTCGGGACGCTGACGCCCGGCTCGAACCGCACCAGATCCTTGATGTCCGTGTAGAGATTCTCCTCGATCTCTTCGGCGGTGATGACGCTGACGGTGACCGGAATCTCGTCGGTGCGCTGTTCGTTGCGGGTGCCGATGACCGTGACCGGGGCCACCTGGGGCGCCTCGGCCGCCCCGTCCAGATCGGCTTCAGCCCGGGCGGCGCCCGCCGTCAGGCTGAGAACGGCGGCGGTGGAGAGGAGAAAGGTCAATCCGGTCATGGGCTTTGTCTAGCCTTTGATTGGGGCGCGAGAAAGGCCCCGTCATTCATCTGCCGCTCACGCGGCGGACGGCTGGGAGCGGGCGTTCGGCTGCCTTATATTGGAGGTCATGGAAC
>JBALUZ010000137.1:0-7492 GCA_036963825.1 Brevundimonas sp. | reverse complement strand
GGGTCGTGCTCGTAGGCGAACGCCCGGACGAACCCGATGGAGTGGGTCAGGCGGTAGCATCGCGCCCGCGCCAGCAGATCCAGCCCCGGTTCGGCCGCGCGCATGTAGTCGACCCGCAGGTCCAGCGTGGCCACCGGCCGGAACGCGCCGAGGGCGACCCACACGGCCAGTCCGCCCACGTGATCGAGCATGGCGGTCACAAGGCCGCCCGCGAGCACGCCCGCGCCGGGGTCGCCCACCAGATCATCCCGGTACGGCGCACGCAGGGTCACGTCCTGGCCGTCCAGCGCCTCATACCGGAATCCCAGCGCATGGGTATGGGCGGAGCCGGCGGCCAACTGCGGCAACAGCGATTCAATGGAGAGGGCCATGGGCCTGTCCTAGGCCATCAGGCCACGGCGTGGAAAGCCTGCCGCCCGGCGTGTCATCCCGCGCGGCGGGCGTCATCGGCGGCGGACGCAGCCTCGGCCTCGGCCAGAGCGGCGTTGATCGCCATGCGCAGGCGCTCGGGCTTGATGGGCTTCTCGACCACCGAGGCCATGCCGCAGGCCACGTATTTGCGGGCGTCGTCCGGGTCTGCGTTGGCCGTCAGGGCGATGATCGGCGTGCGCGACACGGGGGCTTCCAGCGCGCGAATGGCCCGCGTGGCGGCGACCCCGTCCATGCGCGGCATCTTGATGTCCATCAGGATCAGGTCGTAGCGGGTCGACTGAACCGCCTCCAGCGCCTCAAGGCCGTCCTCGGCCGTCTCCGAGGTGCAGCCGAACATTTCGCACAGGGCCTGGGCGACCACGCGGTTGGTGGCGTTGTCGTCGACGATCAGCACGTGCGGGCGGCTCTGCAGCGACAGGCCCGCGAGCTCCGAGACATTGGTGCCGGCCTCGACCTCGATCACGGCCAGCGGCGCGCACAGGTCGAAGGCCAGGGTGACGCCCTTGCCCTGGTTCCGTTCGGCCCAGATGCGGCCGCCCATGGCGTGGACGATGTGGCGGCAGATGGACAGGCCCAGACCCACGCCGCCGGCGCTGGAGCCCGCGTCGGCGACGGTGAGGAAGGTGGCGAACAGGTCGTCCTCGCTGAGGCCGGCCAGGGCCGAACCGCTGTCGCGGACCCGGGCCTCGACCACCACCGAGCCGTTGACGGCGCGGGCTTTCAGGCTGACTTCCACCAGACCGCCGCGCGAGAACTTCAGGGCGTTGCCGATCAGGTTGTCGAACACCTGCTTGAAGCGGCGCCCGTCCAGGTCGCCGGCCAGTTCGGTGTCGCCCTCATAGCCGACCATGAGCCGCACGCCCTGGTTCAGGGCGCGGGGCTCCCATTCGCCCTGGATCGAATCCATCACGTCGCGAAGGATCGTCGGCGTCGGCTCCAGCGCCAGCTCTCCGGCCTCGGCGCGGCTCAGGTCCATGGCGTTCTGCAGGATCCGCAGCATCGCCTCCGACGAGTCGACGATGGTCTGCACATGGGCCTGGGCGTTGTGCGCCAGCGGCTGGCGCTGCAGCAGCTCGCCCACGGCCAGAACGCCGTTCAGGGGCGCGCGCAGGTCGTGGCTCAGGGCGTTGAGGAAATCGGTGCGTCCGCGGGCCACGGCCAGGGCCTGCTCATGCTGCTGGCCCCGCGCCTCTTCCTGTTCGGCCAGGACGCGGATCTGGCGATCCTTGCCCTCGTTGGCCGCGCGCAGCAGGGCCACGGCGGTGCCGACGCCCCAGTAGGCGCCGTCACGGGTGACGATGAAGCCGCGCAGAAGGGCCCCGGGACCGCTGTTCAGGATCGGGCCGGCGAAGGCCTCGATGTGCACGCCGGCCTCGACCACCGCCGGCTCGGCGTCCATCACCAGCTCGACGGTGCGGAAGGCGTAGCGGGCGTGGCCGTGATCGCCGGCGTATTTCAGCAGGAAGGAGTCGCGTTCGATCAGCCCGACGGGGCGGCCGTGCTCGACGACGGGGATGACGAGGGTGTCCGGCTCAGCCTGGAACCGCTCGTACACCTCGTGTCCGAGGGTCTGGACGCCCGCCGGGGCGATCCGTTCGGCAATGGACTCAATCGTCGGCATACGGCCGAGAACTCCCTGTTACCGCACCACACTGCCCCGTGAGGCTTTGCTGAAGCGTTAAGTTTGGGGATCAATCCGGAAAACCAAGGAAATTCAAACGTCTAACCGCGCACGCTGGCGGCGATCCAGGCCCGGAAGGCGTCCGACGACCCCGCCGATGCTACCGGTAGCATCAGCACGCAGGCGTTGGCGTAGGGGTGCAGCCCCAGCAGCCGGTCCTTCAGGGCCGCCGCGCCGTCGGCGGCCGTCTTGAACAGGGCCGGGACCTCCGCCGCGTCCTCCACCGCCTCGCCCAGGCGATAGATCGAGCGCATGGGCGGCAGGATGTTGACGCAGGCGCACAGTCTTTCCTCCACCACGATCCGCCCGGCAGACGCCGCGCTTTCCGCATCGGGCCATATGGTGTAAAGGACCGCCACTTCGTTTTTCATCACTGGACTCCCTCGCATGCGCGCGGCCCCCGGGCCGACCGCAGATTTGTCATGAGCGCTTCCCCGATCAACCCTTCGTCCTCGGCCCTGGTTCTGTTCTCGGGCGGGCAGGACAGCGCCACGTGCCTGGCCTGGGCGCTGGACCGTTTCGCGCGGGTCGAGACGGTGGGCTTCGACTACGGCCAGCGCCACGCGGTGGAGATGCAGGCGCGCCTCAAGGTGCGCGAGGGCATGGCCTGCGTTCTGCCCCACACGGCGGAGCGCCTCGGCCCCGACCATGTGGTGGACATCACCGGCTTCGGCCGGATCGCCGACAGCGCCCTGACCGCCGACCGGGCCATCGAGATGGACGCCCGCGGCCTGCCCACCACCTTCGTGCCGGGCCGCAATCTGGTGTTCCTCACCTACGCCGCCGCTCTGGCCGACCGGCGCGGGCTTGAGGTGCTGGTGGGCGGCATGTGCGAGACGGACTACTCCGGCTATCCCGACTGCCGGCGCGAGACCATGGACGCCATGCAGCAGGCCCTGTCGCTGGGTCTGGACAAGCCGGTCCCCATCGAGACGCCCCTGATGCACCTGACCAAGGCCCGGACCTGGGCCCTGGCCCACGATCTGGGCGGCGACGCGCTGGTTCAGCTCATCATCGAGGACAGCCACACCTGCTATCGGGGCGACCGCGAGCACCGCCACCCCTGGGGCTACGGCTGCGGAACCTGTCCGGCGTGCGACCTGCGCGCGGCCGGCCATGCGCAATGGGCGGCGGGCGCATGACCTACACCGTCAAGGAGATTTTCCTCACCGTCCAGGGCGAGGGCGGACAGGCGGGCCGTCCCGCGGTGTTCCTGCGCTTCTCCGGCTGCAACCTGTGGAGCGGACGCGAGCAGGACCGGGCGACGGCGATCTGCTCGTTCTGCGACACCGATTTCGTCGGCGTGGGCCCGGACGGGGGCAAGTTCGCCTCGCCCGATGATCTGGCCGACCGCGTGGCGTCCCTGTGGCGGGGCGGGCAGGGCGGGCCGCGGCTGGTGGTCTGCACCGGCGGCGAACCCCTGCTGCAGCTGGACCCGCCCCTGATCGCCGCCCTGCACGACCGCGGCTTCGAGATCGCGGTGGAGACCAACGGCACGGCCGCGGCGCCTGAGGGCCTGGACTGGATCTGCGTCAGTCCCAAGGCCGACGCGCCGGTGCTCCAGACCACCGGCCAGGAGCTGAAATTGGTCTATCCCCAGGCCCTGGCCCGGCCCGAGCAGTTCGCGGACATGGCCTTCGAACGCTTCTGGCTCCAGCCCATGGACGGCCCCGACACCGCGGCCAACACGGCGGCGGCCATGGACTACTGCCTGCAGAACCCCAAATGGCGCCTCAGCGTCCAGACCCACAAATACATCGGCGTGCGTTGACCTGACATGACCCAGCCCGTCTTCGAGATCACCAAGGCCGCCACCTTCGACGCGGCCCACCACTTCCCCAACGAGCCGGAGGGCAGCCCCTATCGCCGCATCCACGGCCACTCGTTCCAGGTGGAGGTGTCGATCCGTTCGGACCGGCTCAACGCCAACGGCTGGGTGGCGGACCTGAACGCCCTGGACGCGGCCCTCAGGACCGCCGCCGGCGAGCTGGACCACGGCATGCTGAACGAGCACGCGGGCCTCGAGGTCCCCTCCCTCGAGCACCTGTGCCTGTGGTTCGCCCGCCGACTCACCCCCGACTGGCCGGGCCTCAGCCGCGTCGTCGTCAGCCGCCCCACCATCCACGAGCGCTGCGCCCTGGAGCTCTAGGTCTTCAGGCTGAAGCTCGACCCCAGACCCGGCTCACCGTCGCAGGCGACCACGTCTCGCCGGACCAGATCGATCAGGTGCGCCAGCACCGATAGAGAGGCCGCCGGCCACAGCCGTTCATCCACCGCCGCATACAGGACGGGGATCATCTCGCCGATGGTCCGGTCGCCGGCCTCCAGCCGCGCCAGGATCTGCGCCTCGCGCTCCAGCCGGTGGGCGCGATAGGCCGTCAGGAAGGGCGCCACCTCGGTCACCGGCGCGCCGTGGGTCGGCCACAGGGTGTCGAAGCCCCGCGCCGCCACCCGCTCCAGGCTTTCCATATAGGCGCCCATGTCCCCGTCCGGCGGCGCCACCACGCTGGTGGCCCAGCCCATCACATGGTCGCCGCTGAACAGGGCGTTCTCCTCGACCAGGGCGAAGGCCAGATGGTTGGACGCATGCCCCGGCGTGGCCAGGGTCTCCAGCGTCCAGTCCGGCCCCGCGATGCGGTCGCCGTCGCTCAGGATCACGTCCGGCCTGAAGGTCTGGTCCTCCGCCTCGTCCAGCGCCCCCGAGGCGTGGGTCTGCCGCGCCGGCGGCCGCGCCGCCAGCACCAGCGCCCCCGCGGCGTCGGCGAACGGCCGGGCCAGCGGCGCGTGGTCACGGTGGGTGTGGGTCACCAGCACGTGGCTGACCGTCTCGCCCTCGACCCCCGCCAGCAGGGCGGCCAGATGGGCCGGGTCGTCGGGGCCGGGGTCGATCACCGCCACGGTTCCGTTCCCCACGATGTAGGTTCCGGTGCCCGTGAAGGTGAACGGCCCCGGATTGTTCGCCACGACCCGGCGGATGCGCGGCGAGACGCGGCGGCACACGCCGTATTCCGGATCGAAGTCTGTCACGAAGGGGATCATCAATCGTCTTCCTCTGCGGCGGCCCGGACCTTGCGCCGATGGACCCGAGACCATCCTGGAGTCCCGGAATTGACCAAAGTCGTCGCCCTCAACGCCGCCGTCATCGCCTCGAACCGGCTGCAGCCCGTCGTCGTCGCCGTCCTGTGTCTCATGACGGCGCAACTGATCACCGCCGCATGCACCCCCGAGCCGGCCGCGCCCTACGCCGCGCGCGTCGCCGTGGCCCGCTAGAGCGGCAGCCCCGACAGGTCGTATCCGGCGCGGGCCGCTGCGGCGCGCACGGCCCCGGGCTCGCCGCGGCCTGCCTGCACCTCGCCCATGGCCCAGGCGGCGGCCGAGCGGAGACCCGAGCGACAATAGACCAGCGTCGGCGTCCCGTCCTGCAGCAAGGCGCCCATGGCCGCCGCATCCTGGGGCGACGGCCGGCCGACGATCGGCAGCCATACGTATTCCAGACCGGCGTCGGCGACCCATTGCGCCACCTCGGCCGAGTCCGGCTGGGTCGGGTCCTCTCCGTCGGCCCGGTTGTTGACCACCCGGCGGACGCCCGTTTCGCGGGCGCGGGCCACGTCTTCCGGCGTGATCTGGGCGGCGACGCTGACCTGATCGGACAGGGCGTTGAAGGTCATGAAGGGCCTCGCGGTTTTCATTTTTCGCCTCGGGCCATAGCATCAGGGGGCGGGCTCCGGAATCGCCTTCGTGATTTCGCCGCCCCAGAAAAACCACCTGGGCTGTTCATGCGTTGGGGTCGTTCGCCGCACGCCATGGCGGCCCTGACCCTTCGCTAGTCCCGGGAACATCCATGTCCGCACTGTTCGCCCTGATCGCCGCCCTCGCAGCCCAGCCCGTGGACGATGGTCCCATCCGCACCGGCGGCACCGCGGCGGAAAGCGCCGAGTCCGTGCGGCTGCGCGAGGCCATCGCCTACGCCAATCCGCTGCCGCCGGGGGCGCCGACCGACGACTATGCGCTCACCGCCTGGTGCGACGCCCTGGTGTCGGGCCACGTGCGCCTGGGCGAGACCCTGACCGATCCGTCGGATCTGGATCAGGAGATCATGCGCCTGGGCCGGCTCGAGGCCGCCGATTTCCAGGCCGGCCTGGCCGCCGCCCGCGACCGCCAGTCGCCGGAAGCCCTCGCCGCCGCCGAGGCTGCGGCCGCCGAGCGCACCGCCCTGTGGGACGCCGCCATCGCCCGCGAGGACGAGGCCGCCCGCAGCCAGGTGTTCGGCCTGTTCTTCGGCCTGCCCGGGCGCTGCGAGCACGCCGCCCGCCGCCTGCGCGACAACATCACCACCCCGCCCGCCACGCCGGAAGAGGTGGGGCTGGAGTAGGACGTCCCGGCCCCGAGGCGGCCGGTCAATCCCGCTTTCTCACGACCCGATCGCTGTATGGACAAGGGTTCGCGTCCCTGACGCCGCCCTTTTCCACCCGCCCTGTCCGCCCGCTGTATACTGGCGCGCGGCGAACCAGCGGGCCGGGGAGGGCGATTTCAGACGATTCAGACGATTCAGACTCTTTTTTTCCGGCCAGGCGGGCCGCGTTGGACTCCAATTGGACTGTTTTTCGCTCAGGTAGTCTAATCCCTGCGAGCGCGGTATGGAGCCGCCATGTCCATGCGCCCCCTCTTCGTGACCCAGGTCTATGAGGCCTCTCTGGCCGACGCTCCGGGGTTCCAGCTCCTGAACGAGAGCCTGCTGGACGTCATCGCCCTGCTGGCGTCAGAGGACACGGCGGGCCGGGCCTGGTGCCGCAGCCACGGCTACCGCGGCTACACGTCATACGGGTCTCTGAGTGACCTGCCGCGGCGCTTTCCCGAGTTCGCCGAGCTCAAGCGCCACCTTGATCGCCAAGCCGCCGCATACGCGAAGGCGCTCAATTTCGACCTGGCCCGCAAGCCCCGCCTCGACAACCTGTGGGTGAATGTCCTGAAGCCCGGCGGCGGGCACTCCGGGCACATCCACCCCAACGCCTTCCTGTCGGGCACGGTCTATCTGTCGGTTCCGGACGGCGCCTCGTCCCTCAAGCTGGAGGACCCGCGCCTGCCCATGATGATGGCCCGCCCGGCGGTGCACGCGCACGCGCCCGAGGCCGAGCGCCCCTTCGTCTATCTGGCGCCCGCCGAGGGCACGGTCCTGATGTGGGAAAGCTGGCTCCGCCACGAGGTCCCGCCGAACGCGGCGAAGTCCGACCGGGTCTCCGTCAGCTTCAACTACGCCTGAGGCCTGCAAGACCGTCCCACGCCAGCATGGCCGCCCGGGCCGTGCCGCGCAGTTCGACCGCCGTGGCGCCGTTGCGGGCGCGGAAGGCCATGCCCTGCTGCACCGTGGCGTAGAAGGCG
>JBALUZ010000136.1:0-7559 GCA_036963825.1 Brevundimonas sp. | reverse complement strand
CCAGACCCGGCGCGGCTATTCCGCCATGGTCCAGCATCTGGTCAATCACGGCTATGCGGTGCTGGGGGCCAACAACCGGGGCTCGTCCGGCTACGGCAAGACTTTCTTCCACATGGACGACCGGGCCCACGGCGAGGCAGACCTGCAGGACATCGTCGACGGCGGCCAGTGGCTGCGCGATCAGGACTGGGTGGCCGACGACCAGGTGGCGGTGATGGGCGGCTCCTACGGGGGCTACATCACGGCGGCGGCGCTCGCCTTCCACCCGGAGGCCTTCGAGGCGGGCATCAACATCTTCGGCGTCACCAACTGGGTGCGCACGCTCGAGTCCATCCCGCCGTGGTGGGGCGCCCAGCGTGACGCCCTGTTCGACGAGATGGGGGACCCGGCCACGGACGCCGAGCGCCACCGCCGCATCTCGCCCCTGTTCCATGCCTCCAGGATCGTGCGGCCCATGCTGGTGGTGCAGGGCGCCAACGACCCGCGGGTTCTGCAGGTGGAGAGCGACGAGCTGGTGGCCGCCGTGCGCGCCAACCACGTGCCGGTGGAATACGTCCTGTTCCCCGACGAGGGCCACGGCTTCCTGCGCCGCGAGAACCGCATCACCGCCCAGGAGGCCTATCTGGCGTTCCTGAACGAGCACGTGCGGGGCGACTGACGCCGTCGGGAGTGCTGGCTGGCTGGCCGTTGCGGTCAGTCAGCCAGGAATCCGGACGCCAGGCACTTGAAGGCCTCGACCGCTTTCGGCAGCGTCTCTTGCGGCGCCTCGCTGGCGGCGACCCAGAGCGCGCAGTTCAAGGCGGCGCCGTTCAGCAGCCTGGAGGCCGCCTCGATATCCACCAGCTTGAGGAACCCGGCTTTCATCAGATCAGTGACCACCTTGAGGGTCTCCTCCAGGCAGGCGCTCTGACTGGGCCATTGCGACGGGTCCCCGAGAAACGCGGGTCCATCCAGCAGCACGATGCGCTGCACCTCCGGATCAAGCGCCAGTTCGATATAGGCCACCCCCTCCGCCAGCAGAGCCTCCCAGGGGCTGTCGGCAGTCCGGGCGGCCTTCCTCGCAGCCGCCGCCATCTCTCCATCGACCTGCGCGACCACGGCGGCCAGCAAGCCCCTCTTGTCGCCGAAGTTGTGATAGAGCGCGCCGCGGGTCAGCCCCGCAGCGGCCGTCAGATCATCCATGGATGCGGCGGCGAATCCTTTCTCCGCGAACGCTTTTCGCCCCGCCGCGATCAACTTCGCGCGGGTTTCCTCCATCATTTCGCTTCGGCTCTTTGCTGTCATCGCGCTTCTCGTGGGTCGGGGATGAGCCAAGGGCCCTGTTGACATACGCAACGTATGTGGTCATTTGACATACGAGGCGTATGCCACGCCCCGCCGGCCGCGTGAAGCGCGGCCCCTGCACAGAGGCCCCACATGACCAAGCCGGAACCTGTCTATCCCGCCGACCGCCACGCCCTCTATGACGCACATGGCTACTCAGCCGCCATCCGGTCCGGGGATCTGCTCTTTGTCTCGGGCCAGGTGGGCAGCCGCGCGGACGGCAGCCCGGAACCGGATTACACCCAGCAGGTGCGACAGGCCTTTGCGAACCTGAGGGCGACGCTCCTGGCGGGGGGCTGCACGCTCGAGGACATCGTCGACGTCACCAGTTTTCACACCGATCCGGAGCACCAGTTCGAGTCGTTCATGGCGGTGAAGAACGAGGTGTTTCCCCGGGCGCCCTATCCGAACTGGACCGCGATTGGCGTCAACTGGCTCGCCGGGTTCGACGTGGAGATCAAGGTCATCGCACGTGTCCCCGGCGCCGCCTGACGTCCGTCGGATCGCTAACCGGCCGACGGCAGGCGGATCTCCTCGACCATGGCCTGGACCCCGGCGGGCGGCGCCGGGGTGGCCAGGGTGACCACGATCGAGACGATGAAGCTGATGACCATGCCCGCGGCGCCGAAGCCCTCGGGCGAGATGCCGAGGAACCAGGCCTCCGGCGTGCCCGCCGCCGCGCCGGGGATCAGGCCGAGCAGGGCCGCCAGCCCGGTCAGGACCAGCAGGCCCGAAACCGCCGCGAAGGGGGTGAAGCGCCGGCCGCTGTCCTGGGACGCGCCCAGATGCAGCACGAACACCGCCAGGGCCAGAACCAGCGCCGTGACCCCGATCACCATGGGCGAGAAGCCCACCTTGAAGTGGATCAGATAGGCCCCGGTGACGGTCAGGCCCGAGATCATGCCCCAGATGGCGCCGTGCTTGTTCATGCGCTTCCAGAAGATGCCCAGGAAGATGGCCGGGAAGAAGCTGGCCGCCGCCAGGCCGAAGGCGAAGGCCACCACCGCCGCCACGAAGCCGGGCGGATAGATGCCCGCCAGAATGGCGATCAGCACCGCCACCACCGCCGCCAGCCGCGCCACCAGCAGTTCGCGCGTGTCGCTCATGCCCTTGAACAGCACCTTCTTGCACAGGTCGTGGGACACCGCCGAGGAGATGACCATCAGCAGGCCCGCCGCCGTGGACAGGGCCGCCGCCAGACCGCCCGCCACCACCAGGCCGATGACCCAGGCCGGCAGGCCGCCGATCTCGGGATTGGCCAGGACGAAGATGTCCTGGTCCAGCTTCGTCACCTCGTTGACCTCGGCGTCGGCGGCGTAGCGGATGCGGCCGTCGCCGTCCTTGTCGGTGAACTCCAGCAGGCCGGTCCGTTCCCAATTGTAGAACCACTGGGGCGTCGCGCCCGCGCCCTGGTCGGCCGCCGTGGCCTCTCCCCGCCGGACATCCACGGAGTACTCTGACTGGTGCACCGTATCGATGAAGTTGGCGCGGGCGAACACGGCCACGGCCGGGGCGGTGGTGTAGAGAATGGCGATGAAGGCCAGGGCGTAGCCGGCCGACCGCCGCGCGTCCGAGGCCCGGGGCACGGTGAAGAAGCGGATGATGACGTGGGGCAGGCCCGCGGTGCCCACCATCAGGGCCAGGGTGATGGCGAACACGTCGATGCGCGCCTTGGTCCCTTCGGTGTAGGCCGAGAAGCCCAGGTCCGTCAGGGTCCGGTCCAGGCTCAGCAGCAGGGGCGTCCCGTCCTGGGCGTTGCCCACGAAGCCCAGCTGCGGAACCGGCGAGCCGGTGATCTGCAGCGACAGGAAGATGGCCGGCACCATGAAGGCGAAGATCAGCACGCAGTACTGCGCCACCTGGGTGTAGGTGACCCCCTTCATGCCGCCCAGCACCGCATAGAACAGCACCACGATGGAGCCCACCACGACCCCCACCTCGATGGGCACGTCGAGGAAGTTGGAGAAGGCGATGCCCACGCCGCGCATCTGGCCGGCGATGTAGGTGAAGGACACGAACAGGGCGCAGATCACCGCCACGATCCGGGCGGTCTGGGAGTAGTACCGGTCGCCGATGAAGTCCGGCACGGTGAACTTGCCGAACTTCCTGAGGTACGGCGCCAGCAGCAGCGCCAGCAGCACATAGCCCCCGGTCCAGCCCATCAGATAGACCGAGCCGTCATAGCCCGAGAAGGCGATGATCCCGGCCATGGACATGAAGCTGGCCGCGCTCATCCAGTCGGCGGCGGTGGCCATGCCGTTGAACACCGGATGCACGTCGTGCCCGGCCACATAGAAGTCGTCGGTGCTGGAGGCCCGGGCCCACACGGCGATGCCGATGTACAGGCCGAAGCTGGTGATGACGAAGAAGCCGGTCCAGAACAGGGTCGGCGACAGGCCGAAGATCGTGTCCATGCGCGCGCCCTCAGCCCTGCTCGTCCGCGGCGTGGCGCCGCTCGATCCGGTCCATCACGACCGCATAGACGAAGATCAGGACCACGAAGACGTAGATCGATCCCTGCTGGGCGAACCAGAAGCCCAGGGGCGCGCCGCCGATGCGGAACTGGTCCAGCCAGTCGCGGAACAGGATCCCCGCCCCGAACGACACCAGGAACCAGACCGCCAGAAGCGCCCCCATCAGGGTCAGGTTCTTCTTCCAGTAGGCCCTGTGCCCGGCCTCGCGGACATCCGGACGGCTGGTGTCTGTCATGCATACGCCTCCCCTGCGCAGACGGAGAGTGAGACAAGGACGAGGCGGCGCGCAACAAGTTTCGACCGCCCACGGGCCGGGCTGTGGCGCGGGCGCCGCTGACCCCTGAATTCAGCACCTCCGGATCAAGCGTCACGTTTCCGTGGCCCAGCTGTCGCGCGAGCTACATGAACGGCGATTACCTCCTCACCATCCATTTGGGGGAACGTCATGTCGCGCACCACATCCTATCGCATCAGCCTGCTGGGCGCCGCCGCCGCCTGCGCCCTGGCCGCCGGCGCCGCCCAGGCCCAGGAGGCCACACAGGTCGACGAGATCATCGTGACCGCCCAGCTGCGGGCCCAGAACCCGATCGACGTGCCGTTCGCCCTGACCGCCTATGACGGCGACTTCCTGCGCGACCTGGGCATCCAGGAGTTCGAGGAGATGTCGGCCTTCGTGCCCGGCTTCCTGGTGCAGAACCAGTCGCCCAACAACCCGGGCTTCGTGATGCGCGGCATCACCTCGGATTCCGGCGCCGCCACGGCCGAGCCGCGCGTGTCGGTCTATCAGGACGGGGTCTCCATCTCGAAGTCGCGCGGCTCCTATGTCGAACTGTTCGACATCGAGCGCATGGAGATCGCCAAGGGTCCGCAGTCGACCCTGTACGGCCGCGGCGCCCTGATCGGCGCGGTGAACATCGTCCAGCGCCGGGCCGAGCCGGGCGCGTTCGACGCCGAGGCCCGCGTGGGCATGGGCGACCTGGGCTACCGCCTGGCCGAGGGCATGATCAACATGCCGCTGGGCGAGACCTCCGCCATCCGCTTCGCCACCCGTCTGAAGAGCCGTGACGGCTATGTGGAGAACCTGCTGGGCGGCGAGGACTACAACAGCATCGACACCGAGGCCTTCCGCCTGTCGGCGGCCTTCGAGCCCACGCCCGGCCTCAGCATCGACGTCATCGCCAACTACCAGACGGACGCCGCCTCGGGCACGCCGTTCACCTCCATGGCCTACGCCCCGGCCGATCCCGCCACGGGCGCCCCGCTGGGCCCGATCGATCCCTGGGCGGGCGCCGCCCTGACCCCGGGCGCGGACTTCGACGGCGGACAGTCCCTCGGCCTGGACCGGGACGTGTGGGGCGTGACCGGCCTGGTGGCCTGGGAGCTGTCGCCGACGCTCACCCTGAACAGCATCACGGCCTACCGTGAGTTCGACTCCTACGAGACCTTCGACGCCGACGGCGTGTCCCTGCCCATCCTGACCGCCGCCGAGGAAGCCTACGGCGAACAGTTCAGCCAGGAGCTGCGCCTGAATTTCGAGGCCGGCCCCCGCATCACCGGCTTCGTCGGCGCCGGCTATTTCAGCGAGGAGGGCTACCAGCGCACGCCGACCCAGTTCGACGAGCGCATGGCCCTGGCCCAGCTGTCGGGCTTCCTTGACGGCGGTCTGGGCGGCGGCACGCTGCCGGCCGCGGCCTATCCGGGCCTGTCCCAGCTGATCCTGGGCCAGCTGCTGACCCCGCTGGGCGCCGGCGCCCTGGCCCCGGCCATCGCCGCCAACCTGAAGCCGGCGCACATCGAAACGCCGACCAACGCCTCCGAGCTGACGTCCTGGGACGTGTTCGGCGACATGACCTTCCAGGTCACCGACCGGCTGGAGCTGTCGGCGGGCCTTCGCTACACCACCGACGAGAAGACCACCGGCTATGCGGCCCAGGTGGACAACGGCCGCTCGACCCTGGGCGGCATCCTGGGCGCCCAGGCCATCGCCGGACAGATTCAGCAGCTGATCGCCGTCGGCACGCCCGAGGCCCTGGCCCAGGCCGCGGCCCTGAACGCCCAGCTGAACGGCCTGATCGGCGCCCTGGCCACGCCGGGCTTCGCCAGCCTGCCCGGCGTTCCCCTGTTCGGCCTGACCGGACAGCCCACGGCGAACAACGGCGACATGATCACCGCCGATCATGAGGACGACGGCTTCACCTGGCGCCTGACCGCCCGTTACGCCGTGTCCGACGACCTGAACCTGTACGCCAACTATGCGCGCGGCCGCCGCCCGGAAGTGCTGTCGGTCAGCCCGCCGTCGGCGCCCGAAGGCGCGCCCACCTTCAATGTGGTGGAGGCCGAAACGGTCGACAGCTTCGAGGTCGGCGCCAAGATGTCCGTGATGGACCAGCGCCTGCGGCTGGACGGCGCGGTCTATTTCTACACGTACGAAAACTTCCAGACCACGGTCCAGGAAGGGACCCGCTTCTTCGTGACCAACGCCGGCGAGGCCGAGTCCTACGGCTTCGAGGGCCAGGTGTTCTACGCCGCCTCGGACGCCCTGGACCTGTTCGCCACCTACGGCTTCAACCACTCGCGCTTCGGCAACGGCATCTATGAGGGCAACAGCTTCCGCCTCTCGCCGGACCACATGGCGTCGGTGGGCGCGGTGTGGCGGGTGCGGGCGGGCGCCGGCGCCTTCGAGATCCAGCCGGCCTACACCTGGCAGTCGGAAGTCTTCTTCAGCGACGACAACGACCTCCCGGCCCTGCAGGTCAACAACCTCGTGCCCGACCTGATCCAGGACGAACTGCAGGACAGCTACGGCCTGCTGAGCCTGCGTCTGCGCTATGCGCCGGACAGCGCCAACTGGGGCGTCGAGGTGTTCGGCGACAACCTGCTGGACGAAGAGTTCATCAAGGACGCCGGCAACACCGGCGACGGCATCGGCATGCCCACCTTCATCCCGGGCCGTCCCATGACCTGGGGCGTCAACCTCAGCCTGCGTTACTAGGGAGCCGCCGCCATGCGCATCGACCGTCGCCGCGTTCTGGGTCTGATCGGGGCCGGGGCCGCCGCCCCCGCCGCCTCCGCCCGGGCCCGCCAGGCCGCTGCGGCGGTCGCATTCCGCCACGGCGTCGCCTCGGGCGACCCGCTGGGTGACCGCGTCATGCTGTGGACCCGGGTCAGCCCCGACCGCGCCGACGCGGCCGTTTCGGTGGACTGGCGCGTCCGGCCGCTGGACAGCGACGCCGTCGTCGCCTCGGGCACGGTGGTGACCGGGCCCGAGCGGGACCACACGGTCAAGGTGGACGTGGGCGGCCTGCAGCCCGGCGCCGGGTACCGCTTCGACTTCTCGGTCGGCGACGTGCGGTCGCCCGAGGGGCGCACCCGCACCCTGCCGGCGGGCGGGACCGAGGAGGTGGTGCTGGCGGTGGCCTCGTGCCAGCTGCACCCCGGCGGCCTGTTCAACGCCTATGAGGCCATGGCCGGGCTGGAACGCCTGGACGCGGTCGTGCACCTGGGCGACTACATCTATGAGTACGGCGCCGGGACAGACGACTACGGCATGGTCACCGGGGCGGCCCTGAACCGCGTGCCGGAGCCGGCCCACGAGATCGTCAGCCTGGACGACTATCGCCGCCGTCACGCCCAGTACAAGACCGACGCCGATCTGCAGGCGGCCCATGCGCGCGCGCCGTTCATCTGCGTCTGGGACGACCACGAGGTCGCCAACGACAGCTGGACCGCCGGGGCCCAGAACCACCAGCCGCGGGACGAGGG
>JBALUZ010000135.1:0-7591 GCA_036963825.1 Brevundimonas sp. | reverse complement strand
GGTCAGGCCGTGGTCATCGACCCGGTCTCCATCCCCTTCCTCAAGGGCTCCGAAATCGCCTTCGTGGACGAGCTGGCCGGCGCCCAGTTCGTGGTGCGCAACCCCAACGCGGCCTCCAGCTGCGGCTGCGGCGTCAGCTTCTCGATCTGACTCCCCGCCTCCGGCGTCCCCGGGCCTGACCCCGGGGATCCAGAGACACCGGCGGAGCACGGCGAGCCGGGAACACTCCCCGGGTCTGGATTCCCCAGCCCTCCCGCCTTGTGATCCGGACTCGATCTTCGCCGGGGAGAACGCACGAGGCTTGCATTTAGGATAATTCCTAATTAGCCTTCTTCCTATGAACAGCGTGTTCAAGGCCCTGTCCCATCCGGCGCGGCGGCGCATCATCGCCATGCTGAGGACCGGGCCCATGGCGTCCGGCGACATCGCGGCGGCCTTCGACATGGCCTGGCCGACGGTGACCGGGCACCTGACCGCGCTGAAGGACGCCGGGCTGGTCAGCGCCGAGCGGGATGGCTCGTCCATCCGCTACCGGCTGGACATCTCGGCGGTGGAGGAGGCGCTGGCGTTCCTGATGGACCTGACCGGCGCCCGCGACGACCTGGACGAGGCGGAGGGACGATGAACCGGCGACTGACCCTGATCGATCTGGCCACGGCCGCGGCCAGCCTGGCCATCCTGGCCTGCGCCGTCTGGATGTTGCTGTCCGGGCCGCAGGGCCCCATCCCCATGCACTTCGGCGTCGACGGCGCGCCCGACCGCTACGGCGACCGCACCGAGGCCGGCCTCGTGATCGGCGCCATGGGCCTGATGCTGGCCGCCATGGGCTGGGGCTTCGCCCACTACGCCCGCCGCACCGACGACGTCGCCCGTCGTCGCGGCCTTCTGGCCGGGCAGATCGTCACCCTCCTGACCATCGCCGCCACGACCGCCTTCATGGTCATGATGATGACCGGCGGGACCCTGCCCTCGCCGGCCCTGCAGATGGGCGGCATGAGCCTGCTGTTCTTGGCCGTGGGCGCCTTTCTCGGCCGCGTGGGGCCGAACGTCGTCGTCGGCGTACGCACGCCCTGGGCCTTCAAGAGCAAGCTGGCGTGGGAGAAGTCCAACCGCCTTGCGGGGCGGCTGCTCAGCCTGCTGGGCCTGATCGGCATCGTCGCCGCGCCCTTTGCGCCCCAGCCCGCCGGCATGCTGGCCATGGTGGGGGCCGTTCTCATCGCCGCCGTCTGGTCGGCGTTTGAAAGCTGGCGCGTGTGGCGCGCCGACCCCGACCGCCAACCCTTCTGAACCGGGAGACCCCCATGCTCAGCGCCATCGCCCTCGCCGCCCTGATCCAGGCCGCGCCGGTGTCCGAGGACATCTTCATCCTGTCCGAGCCCGCGCCCCTGCACGGCACCCTGCTGACGCCCGCCGAGACCCGGGCGGCGGCGGTCCTGATCCCGGGATCCGGGCCGACAGACCGTAACGGAAACCAGCCGCCCCACGTCCAGGCCGCGACCCTGCGGCTGCTGGCCGAAGGCCTGGCCGGGCACGGAATCGCCACCGTGCGCATCGACAAGCGCGGGATCGGCGCCAGCGGCGCGGCGGCTTTCTCCGAAGACCGGCTGCGCTTCGACCACATGGCGGACGACGCCCGCGCCTGGGCCGCCGATCTCGCACGGCGGACCGGCCGGGACTGCGTCTGGCTGATGGGCCACAGCGAGGGCGGGCTGGTGGCCCAGGTGGCGGCGGCGGACAATCCGCAGGTGTGCGGGTTGGTCCTGCTCGCCTCGGCCGGGCGTCCCGCCGCGGACATCCTGCGCGAGCAGCTGGCCGCCCTGCCCCAGCCCCTGAACGATCAGGCCATGCACAGTCTGGCGGAAATGGAAGCCGGGCGGACCGTGGACAATGTTCCCGGGCTGGAGGCGCTCTTCCGCCCCTCGGTGCAGCCCTATCTGATCTCGTGGTTCCGGCATGATCCCGGGGCGCTGGCCGCCGCTTACGACCGCCCGATCCTGATCGTCCACGCCGCGCGGGACATCCAGGTCGGGGAGGCGGACGCCGACGCCCTGTCAGCCGCCCAGCCGAACGCCCGGCGGCTCGATCTCGAGGGCGTCAATCACGTGCTGAAGGCGGCGCCGGCGGACCGCGCCGGCAACATCGCCGTCTACGCCGATCCCGACGCGCCGCTGGCCGAGGGCCTGACGGACGCCGTGGCGGCCTTCGTTCTGGAGAACTGACGCCGGTCAGGCGTCGAGGATGGCGTCCAGGGCGGTGGCGACCTCGTCGATGCCGCCCATGCCGTCGATCTCCACCAGCTTGCCCTGGCGCTCGTAGTACGGCAGCAGCGGCGCGGTCTGGCGATTGTAGACGGCCAGCCGGTCCTTGAAGGTCTCGGGATTGTCGTCCGGGCGGCCCTGTTCGGCGAAGCGCCTGGCGATGCGCTCCGTCAGGGCGGCGTCGTCGACCTTGAGCCGGATCACCTTGTCGATGCCGCTGCCGCGCCCGGCCAGCATGGCGTCCAGCGCCTCGGCCTGGGCCACGGTGCGGGGGAAGCCGTCGAAGATGGCGCCGCCGGCCGCCTCGGCTTCCGGCAGACGCTCCCTGATCAGCGCGATGACGATCTCATCCGTAACCAGATCGCCGCGCGCGAGCACATCCTTGACCGTCTGGCCTAGCTCGGAGCCGGAGGCGATGGCCGCCCGCAGCATGTCGCCGGTCGACAGCTGGACCATGCCCCGCTGCTCCACAAGACGCTTGGCCTGGGTGCCCTTGCCTGCAGCAGGCGGTCCAAACAGGATGATGTTCACGTCGCAGCCCTCCCCGGCCGGATTATTTGCGGCCGGGCGCCAGGGCCCCGCGACCACGCAGCTTGGCCTTCTTGATCAGGCCTTCGTACTGGTGCGCCAGCAGGTGTGACTGGATCTGGGCCACCGTGTCCATGGACACCACCACCACGATCAGCAGCGAGGTGCCGCCGAAATAGCCGAGGCTGGCGAAGCGGGTGATCATGAACTCCGGCAGCAGGCAGACCGCGGTGATGTAGGCCGCGCCGATGGTCGTCAGGCGGGTCAGCACATAGTCCAGATACTCCGCCGTGCGCTTGCCCGGACGGATGCCCGGCAGGAAGCCGCCGTACTTGCGCAGGTTCTCGGCGGTGTCCTCGGGATTGAAGGTGATGGAGGTGTAGAAGAAGCAGAAGAAGATGATCAGGGCGCCGTAGAAGATCATGAACACGGGCTGGCCGTGCTGCATCTGGCCGACGATCCACTGCATCCAAGGGGCCATGCTGGCCTGGGGCGCCATGGCCGCCACCGTCGTCGGCAGCATCAGCAGCGACGAGGCGAAGATGGCCGGGATCACGCCGGCGGTGTTGACCTTCAGCGGCAGGAAGGAGCTCTCGCCGCCCACCATGCGGTTGCCCTGCTGTCGCTTCGGATACTGGATCAGCAGACGCCGTTGGGCCCGCTCCATGAAGACAATGAAGACGATCACGGCGATGGACAGCACCGTGATGAACAGCAGCGCAAAGGCCGAGATCTGCCCCTCGCGGGCCAGGCCCAGCAGACGCCCGATGGCGCCCGGCAGGACCGCCACGATGCCGGCGAAGATGATCAGGCTGATGCCGTTGCCGACGCCGCGCGCGGTGACCTGCTCGCCCAGCCACATCAGGAACATGGTGCCGCCGGTCAGGGTCACGACCGTGGTCAGCACGAAGAACATGCCCGGCGCGTCCACCATGCCCTGCGAGTTCTGCAGGCCCACGGCGATGCCGAAGGACTGGGCGATGGCCAGAACGACGGTCAGATAGCGGGTGTACTGGTTCAGCTGCTTGCGGCCCGCCTCCCCGCCTTCCTTCTTCAGCTTCTCCCAGGGGCCGTAGACCGACCCCATGAGCTGAACGATGATGGACGCCGAGATGTAGGGCATCACGTTCAGGGCGAAGACGGCCATCCGCTCCACCGCGCCGCCCGAGAACATGTTGAACATGTCCAGGATGCCGCGCTGCTGGTCCGGGTTTCCGAAGAAGTTGAGGAACGCTTCGGAATTGATGCCGGGGATCGGGATGTAGGTGCCGACGCGGTAGACGATCAGCGCCACCAGGGTGAACAGGAGGCGCTTGTGAAGCTCCTTCGCGCGGGCGAAGGAGCCGATGTTCATGTTCGCGGCGAGTTGTTCGGCGGCCGAAGCCATATTGTGTGTCCCCCGAGGACGCTGACTGTTGGACGTCAGATAGGTGAAAAGCGGCCCCCATGCGAGGGCCGCCTTTGTCTAATCGTCATCGCGGACCTGGCGCGCGGCGCCGGGCCGCGATGACGACGGGTCTCAGGCCTTGGGCTTGCCGCGGGCGGCGTTGCGCTTGTCGACGCGGGCCTTGGCGGCTTCCTCGGCGGCGATGCGCTGTTCGACGACCGAACCGCCCGCCGCCTCGATGGCCTTCTTCGCGCCGGCCGAGGCCGACCAGACCACCAGGTTCAGCTTGGCCTTCAGTTCACCGGTGCCCAGCACGCGCACGCCGTCGCGGGTGCGGCGCAGCACGCCGGCGGCCACCAGGGCCTCGCCGTTGATTTCGGCCTTGGCGTCCAGCTTGCCGGCGTCCACGGCGTCCTGCAGACGCCACAGGTTCACCTCGGCCAGCTTCAGGGCGTTGGGGTTGTTGAAGCCGCGCTTGGGCATGCGCATGTACAGCGGCATCTGCCCGCCCTCGAAGCCGCCGATGGCGACGCCCGAACGGGACTTCTGGCCCTTGACGCCGCGACCGGCGGTCTTGCCCTTGCCGGAGCCGGGGCCGCGGCCGACGCGCATGCGCTTCTTGTGGGCGCCTTCGTTGTCGCGGATTTCGTTCAGTTTCATGTGCCTGATCCTTTCGGGTTCTCGCGCCTGGCGACGCCAGACTCGGCTAAAAAAGAAAGTGGCGAGTGACGAGTGATGAGCAGCGAGTCAAGGATAATCGGCTGAACCGACCACCCCACGCTCGTCACTCGCCACTCACCACTCGCCACCTCGCGTAGCGATTTACTTCTCGACCACTTCCACCATGTGGGCGACCTTGGCGATCATGCCGCGCACCGAAGGGGTGTCCTCCAGGGTGGACTCGCGGCCCATGCGGTTCAGGCCCAGGCCCGCCAGGGTGGCGCGCTGGTCGTTCTTGCGACGGATCGGGCTGCCGATCTGGCGCACGGTGACGGTCTTCTTGTCCTTGACGGCCATCTATCAGCCCTCCACGGCTTCAGGCGACGAGGCGCCGTCATTGCGGCGACCCAGCAGATCCGAAACCTTCTTGCCGCGCTTGGACGCGACCTGACGGGGGGACGACTGGACCTTGAGCGCCTCGAAGGTGGCGCGGATCATGTTGTACGGGTTCGACGAACCGGTGGACTTGCCCACCACGTCCTGCACGCCCAGGGTCTCGAGAACGGCGCGCATCGGACCGCCCGCGATGATGCCGGTGCCGGGAGGCGCCGCGCGGACCATGATCTTGCCGGCGCCCCAGCGGCCATTGCCGTCGTGGTGCAGGGTGCGGTTCTCGCGCAGCGGAACGCGGATCATCGTCTTCTTGGCTTCTTCCGTCGCCTTGCGGATGGCTTCCGGCACTTCGCGCGCCTTGCCATGACCGAAGCCGACACGGCCCTTGCCGTCGCCGACGACCATCAGGGCCGCGAACGAGAACCGGCGGCCGCCCTTCACAGTGGCCGCGACGCGGTTGATGTGAACCAGCTTTTCGATGATGTCCGAATCCGGACCGTCGGCCTGGGGAGCGTTGCGGTTGTCACGACGATTGCGATCGTTGCCGCCGCCGCCGCGTTGGGGTTGATGCGCCATGCTGCGGTTCCTTAGAAGTTCAGGCCGGCTTCACGCGCGGCATCCGCCAGCGCCTTCACCCGACCGTGATAGATGTAGCCGCCGCGGTCGAAGACCACGTCCTTGACGCCCTTCTCGATGGCGCGCTCGGCGATGAGCTTGCCGATGCGGGTCGCGGCGTCCACGTCCGAGCCCTTCTGCTTCTTGCCCTTCTCGCCTTCCAGCGAGGAGGCCGAAGCCACCGTGACGCCCTTGGCGTCGTCGATGATCTGGGCCGAGATGTTCTTGTCCGAACGATGGACCGACAGGCGCAGGCGACCGTTGGCCACCGCCTTGAGGCGGCGACGGGTGCGCTCGGCGCGGCGCTTGGAGGTTTGGATGGAAGAGAGAGCCATGACTTACTTCTTCTTGCCTTCCTTACGACGGACCGTTTCGCCGGCGTAACGGATGCCCTTGCCCTTGTAGGGCTCGGGCGGACGGAGCTTGCGGATCACCGCCGCGATCTGGCCCACCGACTGCTTGTCGGAGCCCGAGATCTTGATCTCGGTCTGCTTGGGCGTGGCGAAGGTGATGCCGGCGGGCGGGGCGATGTCCACGTCGTGGCTCAGGCCCAGCTGCAGGGACAGCGACTGCCCCTTCATGGCGGCGCGGTAGCCCACGCCCACCAGTTCCAGGGTCTCCTCGAAGCCGTCGGTCACGCCGGTCACCATGTTGGCGACCAGGGTGCGCGACAGACCCCACATGGAGCGGGCCCGCTGGGTGTCCGAACGCGGGGTCAGCGAAAGCTCGTCGCCCTCGTGCTTGACCTCGATGTCCTCGACCACGGTCCAGGTCGCTTCGCCCTTGGGCCCCTTCACCGAAACGGTCTGGCCGTTCAGGGTCAGGGTCACGCCCTTGGGCACGGAGATGGTTTTCTTGCCGATGCGGGACATATCAATACACCTTGCAGAGGACTTCGCCGCCCACGTTGGCCTCGCGGGCCGCCGTGTCGGACATGACGCCCTTGGAGGTGGACAGGATCGAGATGCCCAGGCCGTTCTTGACCGGCTTCAGGTCGCCGATGGCCGAATAGACGCGGCGGCCGGGCTTGGACACGCGGCTGATCTCGGCGATCACCGGCTGGTCATCGAAATACTTCAGCTCGATCTCGAACTGCGGGAACTCGCCGGGGTTCTGCACCAGCGAATAGCCGCGGATGTAGCCCTCGTCCTGCAGCACGTCCAGGACGCGCTGGCGCAGGCGGGACGCCGGGGTGAGCACCTTGGAGCGCTTGCGCATGGCGGCGTTCCGGATGCGGGCGATCATGTCGCTCAGGGGATCGTTGATCATCATGTCTGTTCGCTCCCCTTACCAGCTGGACTTGGTCATGCCGGGGATCTGTCCCAGCGATGCGAGTTCGCGCAATGCGATACGGCTCATCTTGAGCTTGCGGTAGTAGGCGCGCGGACGGCCCGTGACCTCGCAGCGGTTGCGGATGCGAACGGCGGCCGAGTTGCGCGGCAGCTTGGCGAGCTTGAGGCGAGCCTCGAAGCGCTCTTCCAGCGGCCTGGCCTCGTCGTTGGCGATCGCCTTGAGCGCGGCGCGCTTCTCGGCGTATTGCGCGACGAGCTTCTTGACGCGTTCGTTGCGGTTGACGGCGGATTTCTTAGCCATATCGGTTCTTTTCCCTTCCCGCTCAGTTCGTCACGAACGGGAACTTGAACTCGGTGAGGAGAGCCTTGGCTTCCTCATCGGTCTTGGCCGTGGTGCAGACGACAATGTCCATGCCCCACATCTGGTCGATCTGGTCGTAGTTGATCTCGGGGAACAC
>JBALUZ010000134.1:0-7603 GCA_036963825.1 Brevundimonas sp. | reverse complement strand
GGATGTTCGGCACGATCAATTTCGCCGAGCTGTTCCCGCTGATCGCGGCCCAGTCCGGCGCGGGCTGGGACTTTATCGGCCAGCGCTGGTCGGCGCTGGATCTGGCGGCGTTCCTGCTGTTCATCGGCGCCATGGGCAAGTCGGCCCAGTTCTTCCTGCACACCTGGCTGCCGGACGCCATGGAGGGCCCGACGCCGGTGTCCGCCCTGATCCACGCCGCCACCATGGTGACGGCGGGCGTCTACATGGTCTGCCTGCTGTCGCCGATTTTCGAATACGCGCCCACCGCGTCGCTGATCGTGGCGGTCGTGGGCGGCATCACGGCCCTGTTCGCGGCGACCGTGGGCCTGGCCCAGAACGACATCAAGCGGGTCATCGCCTATTCCACCTGTTCGCAGCTGGGCTACATGTTCTTCGCCGCGGGCGTCGGCGCCTACCAGGCGGCCATGTTCCACCTGTTCACCCACGCCTTCTTCAAGGCCCTGCTGTTCCTGGGCGCCGGCTCGGTGATCCACGGCATGCACCACGAGCAGGACATGCGGAACATGGGCGGTCTGGCGAAACTGCTGCCCATCACCTACGGCGCGATGATGATCGGCACCATCGCCATCACCGGCCTGGGCATTCCCGAGCTGAAGTGGGGCTTCGCCGGCTTCTACTCCAAGGACTCGATCCTGGAGAGCGCGTTCGCGGCGGCGGACTACAGCCCCGCCGGCCTGTTCGTCTTCTTCATCGGCCTGTTCGCGGCCGGGCTGACGGCCTACTATTCGTGGCGCCTGATCTTCATGACCTTCCACAACAAGCCTGTGTGGAAGGACGAGCACGCGCCGGTCCCGCACCTTCATGACGACCACGCCTCGGACGCCCAGAAGGAAACCCACACCGAGCCGCTGATGGCCGACGCCGTGGCCGCGCACACGGGCGCGCACCACGACGCCCACCATGACGACCACGGTCATCACGGCCCGCTGAAGCCGCACGAGAGCCCGTGGACCATGCTGATCCCGCTGATCCTGCTGTCCGTCGGCGCAATCGCGGCCGGCTTCGTGTTCTACGACAATTTCGTGGGCCACCATGAAGCCGAGTTCTGGCGCGGGGCGATCTTCACCTCCGAGGCCAACCACGTGCTGCACGACAGCCACTACGTGCCGCGCTGGGTGCTGTGGGCGCCGCTGGTGCTGACCCTGACGGGCACGGCGGTGGCGTTCTGGGTCTATGTCATCAAGGAAGGCATGGCCCGGCGCATGGCCGAGCGGGGCAACCTCCTGCACACCTTCTTCTACAACAAGTGGTTCTTCGATGAGCTGTACGGCGTGGTGTTCGTGAAGGGCGCCAAGGCGATCGGCGATGTCTTCTGGAAGATCGGGGACGTGAAGATCATCGACGGCCTCGGCCCCAACGGCGCCGCCTGGGCCTCGCTGAAATCGGCTGCGCGACTGGCCAGGGTCCAGTCCGGCTATGTCTATCACTATGCGTTCGTGATGCTGCTGGGCGTGGCGGGTCTGCTGGCCTTCGCCATCGCGATGTGGGGAGCTTGAGCCCAATGAACGGGAATGTCCCCTACATCCTGAGCATCGTCACCTTCCTGCCCCTGCTGGGCGCCCTGGCGGTGCTGATCGCGCGCGTCATGGCCAGGTCGGAGGAGGCCGCGGCCGGTCCGGCCCGCTGGATCGCCCTGATCGCCAGCCTGGTCGTGCTGGCCGTCTCGGTCGTGCTGGTCGCCGGGTTCGACCCGACGGACCCCGGCTACCAGTTCGTGGAGATGGTCCCCTGGTTCGCCGGGGCCAGCTATCACCTGGGCGTGGACGGGATCTCGGTCCTGTTCGTGCTGCTGAGCGCCTTCCTGCTGCCCATCTGCATCGTCGCCAGCTGGTCCTCCATCAAGGAGCGGGTGGCCGAGTACATGATCGCCTTCCTGATCCTGGAGACGCTGCTGATCGGCGTGTTCACGGCGCTGGACCTGTTCCTGTTCTACATCTTCTTCGAGGGCACCCTGGTGCCGATGTTCATCATCATCGGGGTGTGGGGCGGGGCGAACCGCATCTATGCGGCCTACAAGCTGTTCCTCTACACCCTGCTGGGCTCGGTGCTGATGCTGGCGGCCATGCTGTACATGGCGGCCACGGCGGGCACCTCCAGCATTCCCGAGCTGACCGCCTGGGACTGGCCGGTGGGGGTGCAGACCTTCCTGTGGCTGGCGTTCTTCGCCTCGTTCGCGGTGAAGATGCCCATGTGGCCGGTGCACACCTGGCTGCCGGACGCCCACGTGCAGGCGCCCACGGCGGGCTCGGTGATCCTGGCGGGCATCCTGCTGAAGCTGGGCGGCTACGGCTTCATCCGCTTCAACCTGCCCATGTTCCCCGAGGCGTCGGCGTATTTCACCCCGCTGGTGATGACGCTGTCGGTGATCGCCATCATCTACACCTCGCTGGTGGCCTTCCGTCAGACGGACATCAAGAAGCTGATCGCCTATTCATCCGTGGCCCACATGGGCTTCGTGACCATGGGCATCTTCGCCGGCAACGACACCGGCGTGCAGGGCGCCGTGTTCCAGATGATCAGCCACGGGCTGATCTCCTCGGCCCTCTTCCTGTGCGTGGGCGTGGTCTATGACCGCATGCACACCCGCGAGATCGCCTTCTACGGCGGCCTCACGGCGCGCATGCCGTGGTACGCGGCCATCTTCCTGATGTTCACCATGGCCAATGTGGGCCTGCCGGGCACCTCGGGCTTCATCGGGGAAGTGCTGACCATGACCGGCGCCTATCAGGCGTCCACCTGGGCGGTGCTGGGTGCGGCCTCGGGCGTGATCTTCTCGGCGGTCTACGCCCTGACGCTGTATCGCAACGTCATGTTCGGCGAGATCACCAATCCGGCCCTGAAGGCCATCACCGACATCGACCGGCGCGAGCTGCTGGTCTTCGTCCCCCTCATCATCGGTACGATCTGGCTGGGGGTCTATCCCGCCGCCGTGCTGGACGTCACCCAGGCTTCGGTCAGCGCGGTGACGACCGCCTATCAGACCGCGATCGGCGGATAAGACGACCATGTTCGACATCAACCTCGCTCTTCACATCGCCGCTCCCGAGGCCCTTCTGGCCGTCGGATCCATGATCCTGCTGATGCTCGGCGCCTATGGCGGCGAAAAGCTGGGCCGCGTCGTCAGTCTGCTGGCCGTCGCCCTGTTGATCGGGGCGGCCGGCGTCGCCGCCAATGCGCCGCTGGGCATGGTGTTCAACGGCGCCTTCGTCTCGGACCCCCTGTCGGTCTACGCCAAGGTGGCCATCTATCTGGCCAGCGCCCTGGCCGTGGTGCTGGGCGACGGCTGGACGCGCCGGCACGGCATCGCCCGGTTCGAGTATCCGGTGCTGATCGTCCTGGCCGCCGTGGGCATGGGCATGATGGCCTCGGCCGGCGACCTGATGTCGCTGTACGTGGGCGTCGAACTGCAGTCGCTGGCGCTGTATGTGCTGGCCGCCTTCCACCGCGACAACGCCCGGGCCTCCGAGGCGGGGCTGAAGTATTTCGTTCTCGGCTCCCTGTCCTCCGGGCTGATCCTGTACGGCGCCAGCCTGGTCTACGGCTTCACCGGCTCCATGCGCTTCGACGAGATCGCCGTGGTGGCCGCCGGCGGGGCCGAGACCGGCCTGATCTTCGGCCTGGTGTTCCTGATCTGCGGCCTGGCCTTCAAGGTGTCGGCCGCGCCGTTCCACATGTGGACGCCCGACGTGTACGAGGGCGCGCCGACGCCGGTGACCGCCTTCTTCGCCACGGCGCCCAAGTTCGCGGCCATGGTGCTGTTCGCCCGCGCCATGAGCGAGGCCTTCGGCGGCGCCCATGACCAGTGGGCCCAGGTTCTGGTGATCATCTCGCTGATCTCCTTCGCCGTGGGCGCCTTCGGGGGCCTGGCCCAGAAGGACATCCAGCGGCTGCTGGCCTATTCGTCCATCACCAACATCGGCTATGCGCTGCTGGCCATCACGGCGGGGACCCAGGCGGGCCTGCAGGCCCTGCTGCTGTTCATGACCTTCTACATGATCGACACGGTCGGCTTCTTCGCCCTGTTGATGGCCCTGTCGCGCGGCGGGCGTCCGATCCGGCGCATCGCCGACCTGGCGGGTCTGCGCAAGGACAAGCCGGTGACCACCATCGCCATCACGATCCTGTCCCTGTCCGTGCTGGGCATGCCGCCCTTCGCCGGGTTCTGGGCCAAGTTCTATGTGTTCGGCGCGGCGCTGCAGGCCGGCTACTGGATCGTGGCGGCGCTGGGTCTGGTCGCGTCGGTCGTGGCGGCGTTCTACTACCTGCGCATCATCAAGGTGATGTGGTTCGACGCGCCGCCGGAAGGGCAGGGCGCCGTGGATCCGTCGCCGCGCGACGCCCAGTGGGTCGGCTGGGCCGCCGCGGCCTTCTCGTTCCCGCTGGCGCTGATCGCCCTGACCTGGCTGGAGCCCCTGGCCCGCAGCGCCTCCGTCAGCTTCGGGGCCGGCTGATTGGCCGAGGCCGCCCCGCGCCTGGTTCTCGAGGACACGGACTCCACCAACGCCGAAGCCCGGCGCATGGCCGAGCGCGGCGAGACCGGGCCGCTGTGGATCGTCGCCCGCCGCCAGTCGGCGGGGCGGGGGCGACGCGGCCGGGCCTGGTCCAGCGAAACGGGGAACCTTGCGGCGACCCTGCTGACCGTGGTTCGCCGCCCGCCGGCCGAAGCCGCGCAGCTGACCTTCGTGGCCGCGCTCGCCGTGGCGGACCTGCTGGACGCCTGGGCGCCGCCGGCGCTGGTCAGCATCAAGTGGCCCAATGACGTGATGCTGGACGGCCGGAAGGCCAGCGGCATCCTGCTGGAGTCCGGCCCCCACGACAGCGGCGGGCTGTGGCTGGCGGTCGGGATCGGCGTCAATCTGGCTCACGCGCCCGGCGACACCGAGCGGCCGGCCACGGCGCTGGCCGACCACCTGCGCGGCGACGTGGCCGCGCCGCCGTCCATCGAGCAGGCGGCCGAGCGTCTGGCGGCGGCGTTCGGCGTGTGGATGGAGCGCTGGGAGACCCTGGGGTTCCAGCCGGTGCTGGACGCCTGGGCCGCGCGGACGCCGGGGCTGGACGGCCCCTGCACGGCGCGGCTGGGCCACGAGACGATCACCGGCCGCGCGGAAGGCGTGGAGCCGGACGGCGCGCTGCGCCTGCGCTTGCCCTCGGGCGAGCTGCGGCGCATCTCGGCGGGCGACGTATTCTTCGGGGAGGCGGTCTGATGCTTCTGGCCATCGAGCAAGGCAACACCAACACCCTGTTTGCGGTGCACGACGGGACCGACTGGATCGCCCAGTGGCGCACGGCCACGGAGTCCACGCGGACCGCCGACGAGTACGCCGTGTGGCTGAGCCAGCTGCTGTCCATGCGCGATCTCAGGATCGGGGTGCTGGACGGCTGCATCATCTCCAGCGTCGTGCCCCAGTCGATCTTCAACCTGAAGAACCTGTCGCGGCGCTATCTGGGCGTCGAGCCGCTGGTGATCGGGGACAATGTGGAGCTGGGCATCCCGGTGCGCATCACCAAGCCCAGCGAGGCGGGAGCGGATCGCCTGGTCAACGCCATCGGCGCCCATCTCAAATACTCCGGCGACCTGATCGTCATCGACTCCGGCACCGCCACCACCTTCGACGTCATCGCCGCCGACGGCGCCTTCGAGGGCGGGGTCATCGCGCCGGGGATCAATCTGAGCCTTCAGGCCCTGCATGAGGCCGCCGCCATGCTGCCGCGCATCGCCATACAGAAGCCCGAGCGGGTCATCGGCAAGGACACGGTGTCCAACATGCAGTCCGGGGTCTTCTGGGGCTATGTCTCGCTGATCGAGGGCATGGTGGCGCGCATGAAGGCCGAATGGGCGAAACCTATGACCGTCATCGGAACCGGCGGCGTGGCCAGCCTGTTCGAAGGCGCAACCGACAGCATCGATCACTTCGACGCGGATCTGACGATCCGCGGCCTTCTGGAAATCTGGCGTCGCAACGCCCATCTGAAAAAAACATGAAAAAATCAAATCAAGACGAGCTGGTCTTCCTGCCGCTGGGCGGTTCCGGAGAGATCGGCATGAACCTGAACGCCTACGGCTTCGGCCCGGCTCATGACCGCAAGTGGATCATCGTCGATGTGGGCGTGACCTTCGGCGATCTGTCGACGCCCGGCGTCGACATCATCGTGCCCGATCCCGAGGCCCTCAAGGGCGAGAAGATTCTCGGCATCCTGCTGACCCACGCCCATGAGGACCACATCGGGGCCCTGGGCTGGCTGTGGCCGCGCCTCAAGGCGCCGCTCTACGCCACCCCGTTCACCGCCTATCTGATCCGCGACAAGCTGCGCGAACAGAACCTGCTGAACGAGGCCGAGCTGAACGAGGTGCCGCTGGGCGGCACGGTCAACCTGGGCCCGTTCGAATGCGAGTTCGTCACCATGACGCACTCCATCGCCGAACCCAACGGCATCGCCATCAAGACGCCGCTGGGCACCGTGATGCACACCGGCGACTGGAAGATCGACGAGACGCCCGTGGTCGGGGCGCGCACGGACGCTCGGGCCCTGACCCGTCTGGGCGATGAGGGCGTGCTGGCCATGGTGGGCGATTCCACCAATGTCTTCGTGGAGGGCGTGGCCGGGTCCGAAGGCGATGTGGCCGGCGCCCTGGCCGAGCTGATCAAGCCGCTGCGCGGCCGCGTGGCCGTGGGCTGCTTCGCGTCGAACGTGGCGCGGGTGCACAGCGTGGCCCTGGCGGCCAAGGCGGCGGGGCGGCGCGTGGCGCTGGCCGGGCGCTCGATGCAACGCATCACGGCGGCGGCCAAGCACGTGGGCCTGCTGGGCGATCTGCCGCCGTTCCTGTCGGACGAGGAAGCCCGGGTCTGGGCGCCGGACGAGGTCCTCTATCTGTGCACCGGCAGCCAGGGCGAGGCCCGCGCGGCCCTGTCGCGGGTGGCGGACGGCACCCACCCCGTGGTCAAGCTGGGCTCGGGCGATCACTGCATCTTCTCGTCGCGGGTCATTCCCGGCAACGAGCTGGCCATCGGCGACCTGCAGGACCGCCTCGCGGACCGGGGGGTGCGGCTCTACACCGAGAAGGATCACCCCGGCATCCACGTGTCCGGCCACCCCTGCCGCGACGAGCTGAGGCAGATGTACGACTGGGTGCGCCCGCGCATCGCCGTGCCCACCCACGGCATGCGCCGCCACCTGATGGAGCACGCCAATCTGGCGAAGGACATGGGCGTCCCCGAGACCGTGACGCCCCGCAACGGTGACCTGGTCCGCCTCGCCCCCGGGCCGGCGCAGATCATCGACGAGGTTCCGTCCGGTCGCCTGTACGTGGACGGCGGCATGCTGGTCACCGAGGCGGGCGAGGCGATCCGCGAGCGGCGCCACGCCGCCGGCAACGGCGTGCTGGTGGTCAGCTTCGCCCTGGACAAGCGCGGCCGCATCGTCAGCGACATCGACGTGCGCGGGATCGGCCTGCCCGGCGACGAGGGCACGCCGCTGGGCGACGCCCTGGACGGCCTGGCCGAGCGGGTCGAGGACGTGGTGCGCGGCCTGAAGGGCGAGGCGCTGGAGGACGAACTGGTGG
>JBALUZ010000133.1:0-7680 GCA_036963825.1 Brevundimonas sp. | reverse complement strand
GCGCGGGCTGGCGTTCCGACTGATCGAGGCGGGGGGGCTGATTGACCGCCGTGCGGCGCAGGGCGATCTGGCCGCCCTGAGTCAGGCGGAACGGCGAACCTTGAAGACCATGGCCGTTCGGGTCGGCGCCCATTCGGTATGGTTGCCGGCCCTGATGAAGCCGCGCGCCATGGGCCTGATGCAGGCCCATGTGGCGGACCAGCCGTTTCGACCGACGCCGGGCGCCCTGATCGCCGCCCCCGATCCCCTGCCCGCGGCCCGCGTGCTTTCGGCGTTCGGCCTGCGCGCCGTCGGCCCCTGGCTTGCGCCGGTGGACGCCCTGGAGCGCATGGCCGCGCTGGTCAGGGCTGAAAAAGGCAGGCCGATGCTGCCGGACGCCGCCCTGACCGAACTGGGCTGGAGCGCGGATCAGGGCCGAGCCATCCTGAACGCCCTGCGACGTGCGCCGGAGCACCGGCCGGCGAGGACCGGGGCGGTCAAGGACTCACCCTTCGCCGCCCTGGCCGCCCTGAACGCGCCGGCCCGGGCGCCCGCCCGGCGGCGGAGGCCCCGCAAGGGCGCGGGCCGCCCTGAATGAGCGGAGAAACCTGCCGGCTGGACGTCTGGCTGCACCGGGCGCGGTTTCTGAAAACCCGGTCCCAGGCGGCCGCCTTTGTGGAGGCGGGCCGGGTGCGGATCACCCATGGCGGGGTCCAGATGCGGGTCGACCGTCCCGGCCGCACGGTGCGGGCCGGGGACGAGCTTCTGTTCGCCCTCGGCGGGCGGGTGACGGCGGTGCGCGTCGAGGCGCTGGGGACGCGGCGCGGACCGCCCGAGGAGGCCCGCGCCCTGTATTCCGCCCTCAGTCCCGAAGGATGAACTCACCCTCGATGTGCAGCTCGACCTCGTCGCCCAGCAGGGGCAGGCCGTAGTCGATGCCGAACTCGGAACGCTGGATGGTCGCCTCGCCGTCGAAGCCGACGGTGTAGCGCTGGTTCACCGGATTGACGCCGGCCTGGTTGAACTCGACCTCCATGACCACCGGGCGCGTGACGCCGCGAAGGGTCAGGTCGCCGGTGACCGTGGCCTCGTTCACATCGTCCTCGTCCACGACGACGGAGGTGGCGACGAAGCTGGCCGTGGGATGGTTGTCCACGTCGAAGAAGTCGGCGGTGCGCAAATGGCCGTTCAGGCCGTCGTCATTGGAGGCCACGTCAGCCAGCGGGACGGTGGCGCTGAGGGCGCTGCTGGCCGGATCGGCGGGATCGAGGGTCAGCTCGCCCGAAACGTTCACGAACTGGCCCACATAGGTGGAGAAGCCCATGTGGCTGACGGACCAGGTGATCTTGCCGTGGCTGGGGTCGAGATCATAGACGCCGGCGCGGACCTGGGCCGGATCGGTGACGAACGGGTCCTGGGCGGTGACGGCGCCGGCGGCGCCGGCGACGGCGAGGATGGCGGCGAAGGCGACGGGTCTGAATGACGACATGGATGAATCCTCCTTGTGAACCTGCGGCGCGCCGGATCGGCAATCGCCAGAGTTACAGATAGGGGCTCTGTCGGCGCGCGCCAGAGGAACTGCGGTTGACTTGGCCGCGCGCGGGGGCCATTTCCGCGACCCGTTCCTGAAACCGCGACCGGACCTGCGACCCGCGATGACCTACATCGTCACCGACGCCTGTGTGAGATGCAAGTTCATGGACTGCGTGGAGGTCTGTCCGGTGGACTGCTTCTACGAGGGCGAGAACTTCCTGGTCATCAGCCCGGACGAGTGCATCGACTGCGGCGTGTGCGAACCGGAGTGCCCAGTGGACGCCATCAAGCCCGACACCGAGGACGAGCCGGACGGCAAGTGGCTGCAGATCAACGCCGAGTACGCAAAGGTCTGGCCGAACATCACCGTCAAGGGCGAGCCGCCGGCCGACAAGGAGCAGTTCGAACGCGAGACGGGCAAGTTCGAGAAGTATTTCTCGCCGGCTCCGGGCAAGGGTTCCTGAGCCTCCGGGGACGCCTCAATTCCGCCACGGTCGCCCCCCGGGCGGAAAGCCCGAGCGCGCGACGCGGACATTTTGAAATTGTGCGGTTTTGTGATAGATTATCTCTCATTGGGTCGGGCGGTCGCCGCTTTACAGCGGGCCGCCCGCGTTCGTTAAAGAATCCCGCCCTGGAAGGCGGGATCGGCCAGAGGTTGGGTGTCCCGTTCTCGTTCCTAGTTTTTGCACGCTGACTGTCGGCGGCCCGGTCGCCGCCGACGCGTCTGCGCGCCCTGAACGAGCGCCCCGTCTTCGCCGCTGAAAGGATTTGATATGACGAGCAAGAGCGGTCTTGAATTCAAGGTGGGCGACAGCGTGGTCTATCCGGCGCACGGCGTCGGCAAGGTGGCGGCTGTGGAGACCCAGGAGGTCGCGGGCATGTCGCTGGAGGTCTATGTGGTGACCTTCGACCACGAGAAGATGACCCTGCGCGTCCCCACCGCCAAGGCCAAGACCGCCGGCCTGCGGTCGCTGGCGGCCGAGGACGTGGTCAGCAAGGCCCTGACGACCCTCAAGGGCCGCGCCCGGGTCAAGCGCACCATGTGGTCGCGCCGGGCCCAGGAGTACGAGGCCAAGATCAATTCGGGCGACCTGATCTCCATCGCCGAGGTGGTGCGCGACCTGCACCGGGCCGACAGCCAGCCGGAGCAGTCCTATTCGGAGCGCCAGCTCTATGAATCGGCGCTGGACCGCATGGCCCGCGAGGTGGCGGCCGCCAACCGCATCGACAAGGAAGAGGCCGTGGCCCTGCTGGCGAAGTCGCTGAGCGCCAAGAAGGCCATCACCCCGCCGGCCGCCGAAGCGGCCTGATCAGGCGCGCCGCCGGAATGATTCCAGAACGCCCGGCCGTAAAGGTCGGGCGTTTCTCGTTGCGCGCCCCCGCGGACCTGCCGACCCCGTGACGAGCGGCCTGCGACCGGCCAGAACGAAGCGGTTCACGCGCCTGTCCCCGGGGCATGGACCCTGACGCCGCGCCGGCGGTCCCGGCAGGTTCAGGCGCAGAACGCTCGCCTCGATCCGGTCCGCCGGTCTATGCTGCCCGTCGGCTCGGGTCGGGATTGAAAGTGAAGTGCGGAGACGCCGTGAAGGTCTTTGTCGACGTCCCCAACTATTTCTGGAAGTCGGATGATCCCGACAGGGCCGATGTGCGCACCGCCTATGTCAGTCTGTTCGCGGCCTTGTCGCGCCTGGGCTGCGAGATCGTCGCGCGACCCTTCCGACCCTTTTCCGACACCCTGAATACGCCCGATCCGGCCGACGGCCTGCATTACGCCTATCACGCCCGCAATCCGGGGCCCGGGGCCTACTGCATCAAGGGCGCGGCCCTGCCGGACCTCTGGTATCTGGACCCGCAGGGCTACAGCGGCTGGTGCGCCCTGGCCCGGGATCCGTCGCTGCAGGCGGAAAGCGCGGCGTACGACCTGGCCGCCGCCGACGCGGTCATCGACAGCTATCGGCGTCGTTTTCAGACCGAGAACCTCTCCCGCTACGCCCAGCCCGAGCGCGGCGCGGCGGCGTCCGGGGAACGGTTCGCGGTCTTCTACCCCCTGCAGGTCAACGACGACGAAGTGCTGAAGCTGAGCCGCTTCGCCCAGTTCGAGGTGCTCGAGGCCCTGACGCAGACGGCTGAACGTCTGCGTCGGCCCGTGGTGGTCAAGCGTCATCCCCTGTGCGGGTCGGAGCACATCGCGCGGGCCCTGGACGAGGCCGCCCGCTCGGCGTTCGTCACCGTCTCGGAAAGCTCCATTCATGATCTGATCGCATCGAGCGGGGCGGTGCTGGCCGCCAACTCGGGCGTCGGGCTGCAGGCGCTGGTGCACGGCGCGCCGGTGTTCAGCCTGGCGGCGAGCGAATATGCGCACATGACCACGCCGGTCGCGGCCTTGAGCGCGCTGGATGCGGTGTTCGAGGCCCCGCCGGGCCCCCAGCCAGAGCGCATCCGCCGCCAGCTGGGCTTCCTGCTCAACGCCTACTGGGTCAACGTCCGCGACGAAGAGGCGGTGTTCGAGCGCGTGCGGAGCCAGGTGGAGGCCTGGCGCGCCCTGCAGGGCGTGGAGACCGGACCGCATGATGACGAGGACCGTCAGCGCTCGGGTCTGCTGGCCATGGAGCGGCGCTCCCGGGACATGGTCGATCACATGCTGCGGCTGCATGAGATGGCCGGCGAGGCGGACAAGGCCGGAATCGAAACCTTGCTGCTGCGGTCCTACCGGCTGGAGATCCGGCCGGAGCTGATCGTTCGGCGCATGTCGGACCGGGCTTTCCTGACGCGCTGCCTGGCGCACCGCGTGAAGATCGGGGATGACGCGGGGGCCGGGGTCGTCACGGCCCGGCTGGCGGAATTGCCGGACGCCGGCGCCGATGACGTGTTCGCCCACGCCCGCCAGCTTTATCGGCTGGGGCGCGACGGGGAGGGCCTCGCTGTTCTGCGCCGGGCGGCGGACATGGCGGACGCGCCAGCGGCCGCACTGGTCTTTCTCGGCCGCAAGCTGCTGAACCGTGAGCGGACGCCGGGAGCGCCGGCCGCGCTGGCGCTGGCCGATCGCGCGATCGCCATGCGGCCTGACCACGGGCAGGCGCACTGGCTGAAAGCGCGCGCCCTGTTCCTGCTGGAAAGGCTTGACCAGGCCCATGAGGCCGCCGTGACGGCCGTGGACCTGGATCCGGAGGACAAGGCGTTCACGCAGATGCTGCAGCGGATCGAGGCGGCGCGATCAGCGGCGGTGGTCGCCCGAGATCCGTCCTGATCGCCGGCGACCTGAAGGCTCAGAAATACTCGGCGTCCGCCGGGCACTGGGCCGAAATGCGACGCGCCGTGATGCTCGCCGGGATGTAGGGCGTCCCGCGCGCCAGCTGGGCGCCGCCGTTGAAGCGGAAGCTCTCGCTTTCGTAGGGGCCGTTCAGCCGGACGTTGACGGTCCGACCGCGCCGGTCCCGGCAGGTGCCCTCGAAGCGGGAATTCCCGCCGCCCACCTCGCGCACCGGATAGGTGCACTGCCAGCGACGGGTGGACAGGCCGTTGAAGAAGCGGTTGATCTCGCTGGGACGCACGCACTTCTGCTCGGTGTCCCGCACGCCCATCACGCTGGTGGTGTATTCCCAGTAGCCCGGCTGGGGCTGGTCGGGCGGAGGGGTCTGGGCGTGGGGGCCCGTGGCCGCCGCCAGGGCGGCGACAGCGGCGAAACCTGCGCCGGCGGCGAGGGCGCGGCGTTTGGTGGTCATGGTCTTCATGGTCGCCCTTTCATTCGGCTGTGTGAGGGGTGATCCTACAGATGGCGCTTGAACGGCGGCTGAACAATGGGCGTTCCCCCGCCGGGCGAAAGACTCCCGAGCCCTTGACGCAAAGGGGCCTGTGCGCCTATACGGCCCCCTCTCGCGCGGGAGCCCTGCCCCCGCGCGCAACTGTTTCATGCGTCGCGCGCCCGTCTGGTCGCCCGCTTGCCAAGGATTTTGACGATGTCGCGTCGTTGCGAACTCACCGGGATCGGCCCGATGGTCGGCCACAGCGTCAGCCACTCCAACATCAAGACCAAGCGCCGCTTCCTGCCGTCGCTGAAGACGGTCAAGCTGGCGTCGGACTCGCTGGGCCAGACCTTCTCCCTGCGGATCTCCAACGCCGCCCTGCGCACCCTCGACTACAAGGGCGGGCTGGACGTGTTCATCGTCAAGGCCCGCGACGAGCAGCTTTCGCTGAAGGCCCAGCGCATCAAGCGCCAGGTCCGCGCCAAGCTGGCGGAACAAGCGGCCGCCTGATCGAGCCTGCGAATGCAATGTCTGAAGGGCCGGCGGGAACGCCGGCCCTTTTGCTTTGCGCGCTTGGAATGGCCCCCGCGCGCCTCTATCTGTCGCGTGGAAACCACAGGAGCCATCCCATGACCATCAAGCCCGGCGACCGCCTGCCCGACGCCACCCTCGCCACCATGACCCCCGATGGCCCCAGGCCCCTGTCGACCGGAGAGCTGTTCGGCAAGGGGACCACGGCGCTGTTCGCGGTGCCCGGCGCCTTCACCCCCACCTGTTCGGCCCGCCATCTCCCGGGCTTCAAGGACAAGCACGACGAGCTGAAGGCCAGGGGCGTGGACCGGATCGTGGGCGTGTCCGTCAACGACCCCTTCGTCATGGGCGCCTGGGCTGAACAGCAGGGCCTGAGCGGCGACGACATTCTGCTGGTGGCCGACGGCAATGGCGATTTCACCAGGAAGCTGGGCCTGGAGCTGGACGCCACGGGCTTCGGCATGGGTCACCGGTCGCAGCGCTACTCCATGCTGATCAAGGACGGCGTGGTGACCGAGCTCAATGTGGAGCAGGGCGGCGAGTTCAAGGTGTCCTCGGCCGAACACCTGCTGACGCAGCTTTCTTAGGGGCCCTATCGCTCGCCGCGCGGCGGCTCGCTGCTTGAGGGCATGACGCTGTCATGACCACCGACGTCTTCACGCCTGAGAAGCGCAGCGCCGTCATGCGGCAGGTCAAGGGGCGGGACACCGCGCCGGAGATGACCGTGCGGCGGGCCCTGAGGGCGCTCGGCGTCGGCTACCGGCTGGGCGGCGCGGGCCTGCCCGGCCGGCCGGACGTGGTGATGAAGGGCCGCCGCGCCGTGATCTTCGTGCACGGCTGTTTCTGGCACGGCCACGACTGCGCGCGGGGGGCCCGCGAGCCCAAGGCCAACGGCGACTACTGGCGCGCCAAGATCGACCGGAACCGCCAGCGGGACCGCGCTTCGGGCGCGCTGCTGGCCGCCGAGGGGTGGCGCGTGCTGATCCTGTGGGAATGCGAACTCAGGGACGCCGACGCGCTGTCGGCGCGCCTGCGGTCGTTCCTCGCCCCTAGGCGGCCTCGGTGGCGCGCCCTGCGCCGGCTTCGGTCATGACGTGGTTCAGGGCGCCCAGCAGGGCCGCCGGCGTCAGGGGCTTCGAGACGAAATAGTCCATGCCGGCCGCCATGCACGCCGCGATGTCCTCCTCGGCCGTGTCGGCGGTGACAGCGATCACCGGCGTCGAGCGGTTCGGTCCCTCGGTCGCGCGCAGGCGGCGGGTCGCCTCCCGGCCGTCGAGCTCCGGCATGCGGACATCCATGAAGATCACATCGTAGGTCTCGAGGGCGGCGGCGGTGAGCGCCGTCAGGCCGTCCACGGCCGTGGCGATCTCGGCGCCCAGCGGCATGAGGATGAGCTGGATCGCACGCCGGTTGATCTCGTGATCATCCACCACGAGCACGCGAAGAGGCCTGGAGGCCGCGTCGTCCGCCGCGTCGTCGGAAACGGCCGGCTCCTCGACCGCACCGGCGGGCGCGGGCCCGGGCTCCACGACGACCGGCTCAGGCGCGGCCTCGGGCGCGGCCGGGGCCGCGGTGGACGCTGACGACAGCGGTCGGCTCTGGGCGGCGCGGTGGCCCGCTTCCGGCGCTTCGGCCGGCGGGGCGTCCGGGGCGGCCGCGCGCGGCAGGGTCAGGGCGAGGGTGAAGACGGCCCCCTGCCCCCTGGTGCTGCGCGCGGTCAGCCATCCGCCCATCAGCTGGGCCAGATTCCGGCTGATGCTCAGGCCCAGGCCTGTGCCGCCGTGGCGGGCCGTGACGCCCGCTTCGGTCTGGTCGAAGGGGGTGAACAGGCGCGCCAGCTGCTCGGGTCCCATGCCGGGGCCCGTGTCGATGACCTCGATGACCAGAGCGGTGG
>JBALUZ010000132.1:0-7745 GCA_036963825.1 Brevundimonas sp. | reverse complement strand
GGCCGCCGCGATCCCGGAGATGCTGAAGGCGGCCTCGGTGGGGCGGCGCATGGCGGGGCTGGACATCACGGCGCGGCGCGACCTGCTGGACCTGTTCACCAAATCGGCGGGGGACTGGCTGGACGGCTGGTTCGAGAGCGATCCGGTCAAGGCGCTGTTCGGCTTCGACAGCGTGGTGGGGAATTACGCCAGCCCCTACACCCCGGGCTCGGCCTATGTGCTGCTGCACCACGTCTTCGGCGAGGTGAACGGCAAGCGCGGCGCCTGGGGCCACGCCATCGGCGGCATGGGGGCGATCACCGGGGCCATGGCGGCGGCGTGCGCCGAACAGGGCGTGGACATTCGCCTGGACAGCCCCGTGGCCGAAGTGCTGACCGTGAAGGGCCGGGCCGTGGGCGCGGCGACGGAGGCCGGCGAGACGGTGCGGGCGCGGGCCGTGGTCTCGAACCTGCACCCGCGCCTGCTGTTCGAGCGGCTTGTGGACCCGGCGGCGGTTCCGGCGGACTTCCGCGAGCGGATCGGGGCCTATGCCTCCGGGTCCGGGACCTTCCGCATGAACGTGGCCCTGTCGGACCTGCCGCGCTTCACCTGCCTGCCGACTCCGGGAGACCACCTGACCGCGGGGATCATCATCGCGCCCAGCCTGGCCTACATGGACCGGGCCTTCATGGATGCGCGCCGGGACGGCTGGTCCAGGGCCCCGATCGTGGAGATGCTGATCCCCTCGACGCTGGATGACAGCCTGGCGCCGACGGGCGCCCATGTGGCCAGCCTGTTCTGCCAGCACGTGGCGCCGACCCTGTCAGAGGGACGGTCCTGGGATGATCACCGCGACGAGGTGGCGGATCTGATGATCGACACGGTGGATCGCCTCGCGCCCGGCTTCCGGGCCTCGGTGCTGGGGCGGCTGGCGCTGACGCCGCTGGATCTGGAGCGTCGCTTCGGCCTGGTCGGCGGCGACATCTTTCACGGGCGGCTGAGCCTGGACCAGCTGTTCAGCGCGCGGCCGGTGCTGGGGCACGGGGATCACCGCATGCCGGTTCCCGGGCTTTACCTGTGCGGATCAGGCGCGCACCCGGGCGGCGGCGTGACCGGGGCGCCCGGGCACAATGCAGCGCGTGAGGTCCTCAAGGACCTCAGACGCGGGCGACGCCCAGGGCCCGGAGCATGGCCTCGCGCACGGCGGCTTCGCTGAAGGGCTTCTGCAGGGCGCTGGCGCCCCGCCACTTCTCGGGCAGGCCCGCTTCGCCGTAGCCGGTGGAGAACACCACCGGCACCCCCCTCCTGGCCAGGGCGTCGGCCACGGGAAACACCTCGTGTCCCCCCACGTTCACATCCAGCAGCGCCAGCGCGAGATCGGGCTCGTTCTCGGCCTTGTCGACGCCGTCCTCCACCGTGGAAACAGGGCCGACCGGGATGCATCCCATGTCCTCGAGGATGGTCTCCAGCAGCATGGCGACGAGCGACTCATCTTCAACCACCAAGACCTTCCGGCCCTCCAACGCATTACTCATGTCCGTCGTCTCGATCCAGCGGTATGGAGATTTCCGTATTAAAGCCGTCACTTGCGTAGACGAGTTTGGCTTCGCCCGCCAGATCATGGCGGACATTCCTTTCGATCAGACGGCTGCCGAATCCGCGCCGGCTGGGCTCCGTCACCGCCGGCCCGCCCTGTTCGCGCCACAGGATCACCAGTTTGCGGTCCTTGAGGTCGTGGATGCTCCAGTCGACAAAGACACGTCCGTCGCCTGCGCTGAGGGCGCCGTACTTGGCGGCGTTCGTGGCCAGCTCGTGGAAGATCATGCCCAGCGAAACGGCGGTTGAGGGCGGCAGCGGCGTGGCCGGCCCGTTGAGGATCACCCGGTGCGCCCCGTGGGCGAGGGTTTCGTGCTGGAGCACGTCGCGCAGGTCTGCGCCCTCCCAGTGGCTGCGGGTCAGCAGGTTGTGGGTGTGGGACAGGGCCATGAGCCGCGACTGGAAGGTCTCGGCGAAACTCGCCGGATTCTCGTGGGTGCGCGCGGTCTGAATGGCGATCGACTGGACGGTGGCCAGGGTGTTCTTCACCCGGTGGTTCAGCTCATCGATCATCAGGCGCTGGCGCTGTTCGGCCTTGACCGCCTCCGTGACGTCGTGGCCCTGGACGAAGACGCCCACCACCGCGCCCGCCTCGCCCCGGATCGGCTGGAAGATGAAGTTCAGGTAGACGCCTTCGAGATCGCCGCCCCTGCGGCGCTGGAGCTGGATCAGGCTCTCGCGGCCCTCGTAGGTTTCGCCCGTGGCGTACACATGATCTAGGAGGTCGATGAAGCCCTGGTCCGCCACTTCGGGCAGAGCGTCCCGCACCGGCTGGCCGATCAGTTCGCGATGACCGATCAGCTGTCCGTAGGCGTTGTTGGCGAGCTCAAAGACATGGTCGGGGCCTCCGAGGACGGCGATGAAGCCGGGGGCCTGCATGAAGAGGTCGTTGAGCTTGCGCCGTTCCGACTCCAGCTTGCGGTTGCTCTTCTGAACCTGTTCGGCGCGCGCCAGGACGCCGCCCCCCAGCGCGGCGTCCAGGGCGCTGGGATGATCGCCGGTGGCGACGCTGACCTGCTGGCGCAGGTGCTCGATCTCGGTGATGTCCGTGGTGTGCTGCAGCACGTAGGCCACCTTGCCCGAGGCGTCCTTGATGGGCGTGTGCGTGGCGCTCCAGTAGCGGTCCTCGTAGATCACCTCGCCCGTGGGGGTCCGGTGCGGGATCGAGAACCGGACGACGGCCAGATGGTCCCGCTGTCCCGTGCGGATCGCGGTGATGAGGGAATCGCGAACCTGCCGGACGTTTTCGGGCGCGTCCTCGTTCGGTCCGGAATCGAACGCCTCGAACATGGGGCGGCCGATGATGTCCTCCCGCCGCACCTCAAGCAGCTCGAGATAGGCGGTGTTGGCGGCGGCGATCACGAGGTCCGACGTCAACAGCACATAGGCGTTGGCCGAGGCGTCGAAGGCTGCACCCACGTCGATCGTATCCTCCAACTGGTGCAATCAAACCTCCATGGACGGCGCCTGGGCCGACCTTTTAGCAAAGGTCGCCAACGATTCTATGCGGTTCGCGCCGGACGGGCGTCCAGCGCCCGGATCAGCGAGGGTTCGAACGCCTTCGCATCCGGGCCGGGCAGGTCGGCGAGACCGCCCGACTCATGGAGGTCGAACACGGCGGGATGCACATAGGATGACCGGCACACCGCCGGGGTGTTGCCGAGCAGACCGGCCACGGCCTTGAGGCACTGGTTGCACTGGCGCCGGGATTCCGCCTTCGACCCCGGAGGGCCGCACTCCCGCAGGGCGCGAGCGGCGGAGACGGTGGCGGCCCAGGTGCGGAAATCCTTGGCCGAGAAGTGGCTGCCCATGACGTCGCGGATGTACGCATTCACATCGTCGGAGCTGACGGGAACCAGATCGCCGTGCGCATCCCGGTATTTGAACAGGTGCTGACCGGGCAGTTCGCGCAGGGCCTTCAGCAGGCGCGCCAGACGGCGATCCCGGACCGTCACGGTGTGCTCCACCCCCGACTTGCCGCGAAAGGCGAAGACCAGCGCCGCGCCGTCGACCTCCAGGTGCCGCTTGTGGAGGGTGGTGAGGCCGAAGCTGCGGTTCTGGCGCGCATACTCCCGATTGCCGACGCGGATGAGGGTGATCTCGAGCAGCCGCACCGTGGTGGCGACGGCCTTGTCCCGGCTGGCGCCCCGGCGGGACAGATCCTCCTCCACCCGGCGGCGCAGGCGGGGCAGGGCGCGGGCGAAGTCCGTCAGGCGATGGAACTTGGCCTCGGAACGGCCTTCGGACCAGCCGGTGTGATAGCGATACTGCTTGCGCCCCTTGAGATCCCGGCCGGTGGCCTGGATGTGGCCTGTGGCGCGCGGGCAGATCCAGACGTCGGTCCAGGCCGGCGGGATGGCGAGGGCCCTGATGCGGGCGAGCGTCCGGGGATCCGTCACCCGCTCGCCCCCGGGGCGGTGATAGGAGAACCCCTTGCCCCGCCGGACCCGGCTCAGCCCCGGCTGGTCGTCGGCGCACCAGCTCAGCCCCTGGGGCATCTGGTCCGGGTCAAGGAGGGCGGAGCCGTCGGGCATGGGGTCATCTCGGTTCAGGCCAAGCGCGAACACGCGGACGGAGCGTCGGGTTCCGCTTGACGCCGAAGACCGGGAAGGCGAAGCCGCCGGCATGAACTATCGCCACGCCTATCACGCCGGAAACTTCGCGGACCTGGTCAAGCACGGCCTGCTGCTGTGGCTGCTGGCTCGCCTGGCGCGGGACGAGCAGCGTCTGCTGGTGGTGGACACCCACGCGGGCTCGGGCCTGTACGATCTGGGGGAGGGCGCCGTGCGCTCGAAGGAGGCCCAGGCGGGGGTCGCCCGGCTGATGGGCGCGCCGCGTCTGCCCGCCGAGCTGGCGGAGCTGAAGGCGGCGGTGGCGGGACACAACGGCGGCGGAGAGACGGTGCGCTGGTATCCCGGCTCGCCGGTGCTGATCGCCGACAGCCTGCGCAAGGGCGATCGCTATGTGGCCTGCGAACTGCGGCCCGAGGAACATGACCTGCTGGCCGGGCGGCTCAAGGGGTGCGAGGGCGTGGAGACGCGGCAGGCCGACGGCTACGAGGTGGTGCGCGCCGTCGCGGCCGGGGACCGGCGGCGGCTGGTGCTGATCGACCCGCCTTTCGAGCGGCCGGACGACTATGTGCGCTGCGCCGGGACGGCGGGCGCGCTGATGCGGCGGGATCCGGACACGGTGATCGCCATCTGGCTGCCCATCAAGGACATGGAGACCTTCGACGGCTTCCTGCGGCGGCTCGCCGACGCGGGGGTGACGCGGGCGCTGGTGGCCGAGACGCGGCTGAGGCCGCTGACAAACCCCATGACCATGAACGGCTGCGCCGTGGTGCTGATCAATCCGCCCGAGGGCGCCCGGGCTGCGGCGCAGGAGGTCTGCGAGTGGACCGCCATCGCCCTGGGCGAGCCCGGCGCGCGCGGCGAGGCCTGGTGGACCTAGACCGAAATCGGCTCAGTTGGACGCGGTCCGACTGGGCTCAGATTTCGGTCCAGTTTAAAGCGAGAGCCTGATTCACGGCATCGGCGGAATCGCGAAGCGATTCCACCTCAGTCGATCAGGCTCTAGCGGGCCGGGCGGGCCAGCTCGACGATGACCGGCCGGTGATCCGAGCCGGTGGGCGCGCCCAGGCGGCGGTCGGCCACGGCGATGTCCCGGGTGTGATAGACTTGATCAATGGTCATGCGCAGCGGGCCGGGCAGGGCTGCGGGCCAGGTGCCGGGCCAGCCGGGGGCGTGGACCAGATCGCCCTCTGACCGCAGCATGCGGCCGATGCGGGCCGAGGCCACGCTGTTGAAGTCGCCGGCGAGCACCACCGGCTCGGGCGCGTCCTCTATGTGGTCCAGCAGGTTCTGCGACTGGATGATCTGGCCCCACTGGTACTGGAACGGCCATGGGCGGGTCAGGTGCACGCCGACGACGCGGACCGGCCCCAGGGGCGTGTCGGCCACGGCCGAGATCATCTGTCGCTCGTTGCCCTCGGTCGAGCGCCGGGACAGGGGATAGCGGGAGGCGATGACCGAGCGGACCGCGTCGCGGCTGCGGACGACGCGCCCGGTGACCTCGCGGTGGGGATAGCCGGTCAAAAGCATCTCGATGGCTGCATTGGGGGCTTCGCCGAACTCCTCGAGGACGATGATGTCGGCGTCGGCGGCCTCGACGGAGGCGCGCATGGCGGCGACGTTATCGTTCATGGCGTAGAGATTGGCGGCGTAGAGGCGCACGCGCGGACCGTCTGCGGCGGGGGCTGGACCGCCGGGGGCGACCTGCGGCCAGACGGCCAGCGCCAGAAGCAGGCAGGCCAGCGCCCCGACCGCGGCCGGAACCCACAACCGCAGCAGCAGCACGACCACGGTCGCCGCGAGGGTCAGCGGGAGAAGAGGCGCGGGAAACTGGGCCAGGATGTCGACCCAGCGATGGCCGACGCCCGACAGGGCGGCCACGGCGATCGTCAGGGGCCCGAGCGCCGCGGCCGTCAGGCCCGTCTGGACCGCCAAATTCAGGGCGCTTTGCAACTGAAGGCGTTTGAGAGACATTCAAGCGTGGCTTGTGAGGCACGGTCGAGGACCGCACGGGCGATTGGGGGGGTGATGGCGAAGCGGACCATCCAGGATATCGAGAAGGTGTGGTCCCGAGTCGAGGGGGTGCGCAAGCTTTCGGACCGGGTCATCGGCATCGGGCCCTGGGGCATCGGCATGGACGGCCTGCTGACCTGGATTCCGCTGGTGGGCGGCGCCTACAGCATCGGGGCCGGGGCGCTGCTGCTGGCCAGCGCGTTCCAGGCGCGGGCGTCGGCGTCGACCCTGGCGAAGATGAGCGCCTATCTGCTGTTCGACGTGGCCACGACCGAGGTGCCGGTGGTGGGGTCCGCCGTCGACTTCTTCTTCGTGGGCCACCAGTTCGCGGGACGGGCCCTGCAGAAGGACATCGAGAGCACCCACTGGGTGGAGGCCGACGGGCGCGAAGCCAGGGCCAGCGGCGATCATGAGCGGCATCTGGCGGACATGCGGGCGGCGGGACGCCGCAGGATCGTCTATCTGCACGACTGACCTTGACCGGGCGCGGCCGGCCGTCACAATCCCCAAAACTCTGAGGACACGCATGGAAGCGGTGATGACGCGCGAGGCCCTGGCCATCGAGCTCGGCAAGACGGGGCAGGGCGACCGCGCCGCGTTCCAGAGGGTCTATGAGGCGACATCCTCGAAACTATTGGGCGTATGCCTGCGTATCTTGGGCGACAGGGGGCTCGCCGAGGATGTTTTGCAGGACACTTACCTAACCGTCTGGCGCAGGGCCGAGACCTTTGACGCCACCCGCGCCAGCCCCATCACCTGGCTGGTGACCATTGCGCGGAATCGCGCGATCGACCGGCTGCGTGCGGCCGGCGCCCGGGTGCAGACCCGGCCGGTGGACGACGCCTTCGAGGTGGCGGACGAGGCTCCGCTGGCCTCCGCCCAGATCGAGAGCGCCGACGAGGCGCGGCGGCTGAACGGCTGCCTGGAGGAGCTGGACGACAAGGTCGGCGGCGCGATCCGCACCGCCTTCTTCGAAGGCGTGACCTACGATGAACTGTCCCGCCGGGAGGATGTGCCCCTGGGCACCATGAAGAGCTGGATACGGCGGGGGCTTCTCAAGCTGAGGGCGTGTCTCGAACAATGACCGACGCCATCGACAAGGACGCCGACGACGTGCTGGCCGGGGAACTGGCCCTGCGGATCCTGCCTGAGGCGGAGGAAGCGACGGCGCGTGACCGCGAGGCCCGGGATCCCGCATTCGCCCGCCGGGTGGCGCGCTGGAATGAGGATCTGGCGCGGCTGGCGGACGAGGTCCGGCCCGTGCGGCCGTCGGACGGCGTGTGGCTCCGCATTGCGGCCGGCGCCTTCGGCGTGGCGGCGGCGAACGACAACGGCCGGCTGGTGTTCTGGCGGCGGTGGGCCATGGGCTCGACCGGCCTTCTGGCGGCCAGCGTGGCGGCGCTGGCGGTGATGGTGACCCAGCCCGAGCCCGCGCCCGAGCCCGCCGCGCCCCAGGGCGGGGTGACGCGGGTGGCGACCCTGACCCTTGAGAACGGCGCTGCGGCGGTGACCCTGGCCTATGACGCGGGCACCGGGCATCTGTTCCTGGCGCCGACCGACGTGATGGAAGGCGATCCGCGCGTGCCG
>JBALUZ010000131.1:0-7827 GCA_036963825.1 Brevundimonas sp. | reverse complement strand
GCGCAGTTCACCGAGATGAACGGCTTGTCGGCGCGGCGCGACTGGGCGTGCAGGTGGCGGGCCATCACCTCCTTGCCGACGCCGCTTTCGCCGGTGATCAGGATCGAGGCTTCCGACTTCGCCACCTGATCGGCCAGCTTGATGACCGCGGCCATGTTCGGGTCGGCGCTGATCATGGGCCGGTCGTCGTCGGCCACCGCGGCCAGCACGGCGGCGATCAGGTCCGCCTCGGGCGGCAGGGGGATGAACTCCTTGGCCCCGGCGCGGATGGCGCTGGCGGCCAGATCGGCGTCGGCGTCCACGCCGCAGGCCACCACCGGCACGTGGATGCGCTCGGCCTCGTTGGCGGCGATCAGGGCGGCGATGTCCAGATGGTAATCCACCATCAGCAGGTCGGCGCCCTGCCCGCGCCTCAGGGTGTCGGTGGCCTGGTCGCAGCGCTCCACATGGCCCACCTTGGCGCCGTGCGCCATGGCCATCTTCACCGCCGCCGCCAGCTGTCCGCTGAGCCGTCCCACTACCAGGAGCCGCATGGGTCTTCTCCTCTAAACTCTTCCCGATCCCGTCGCCGTCAGGCGCCGGAGTCCTCGGTCTTGATGATTTCCGTCATGGTCACGCCCAGACGGTCCTCGACGACGACGACCTCCCCGCGGGCGACCAGCCGGTTGTTGACGAAAATATCGATGGCCTCGCCCACCTTGCGGTCCAGCTCCAGCACCGAGCCGCGGTTCAGCTTCAGCAACTGGGCGACCGACATGTGGGCCTTGCCCAGCACCGCCGAGATGTTCACCGGCACATCGAACACGGGGGCCAGATCGGAGGCGGTCTTGTCGCCCATCTCCTCGGTGGTGGCGATCGCCGTGCTCTCGGCGAACTCCTCCAGGGCCAGATCATCGGATGGCATCAGGCGTCTCCTTCAGGAGCATTGAGCGTTTCCGCGTGTCCGCCCTCGGCCGCCATGGCGGCGGCCAGGGCTTCGCCCACGCGGCGAGCGGAATCTTCAGGGCTGTATTCGGCGCGGCCGTCGGCCCACTCCAGCGCGAAGGCGGCGGCGGCCATGCCGGCGTCGTCGCGGAAGGACACCTGGCCGGTGAAGCCCGCCTCGGCGCAGACCGCCTCGATGCGGGCGCGGGCCCCGTCGGACAGTCCGCCCGTGCGCACCACCAGCCGCGGCGTGGCGTCGATCTCGTGGCCCAGCGCCTCCAGCGCCTCATGCAGGGGGCCCTGGGGCGTCTGCGCCAGGGCCGAGCCGGCGATGATGCGCGCGGCGGCCAGGGCCAGTTCGGCCGAGGCCGCCCGATGCTCATGGGCCACGCGCGCCAGGGCGGACAGGGCCCGCCCTGCGGCCTGGCCGATCTCGGCCAGGGCCATGGCCTCCACGCCCTCCAGCTCGGCCATGGCCTGCTGGCGCGCTTCGGCGCGGGCCTGGGCGACCAGCGCCTCGACCTCGGCCGCCAGGTAGACGCGCTTGACGGTCTGGGTCGGGCGCGAGGCGACCACGGCGCCGGAGGCGTCGAACTCGGTTTCGAAGATGAAGGGTTTCGCCTGGGTCATGTCAGTAGATCAACTCGTCGTCGCCGCTCTGGCCGACCAGCATGATCTCGCCCTTGGCGGCCAGGTCCTTGGCGGCCTGCACCATGGTCATCTGGGCGGCGTCCACGTCCTTGAGCCGCACGGGGCCCATGGCCTCCATGTCCTCGCGCATGATCTTCGAGGCCCGTTCGGACATGTTCGAGAAGAACAGCTCGCGCAGGGTGTCGGACGCGCCCTTCAGCGCCAGGGCCAGCTGGTCCTTCTCCACCGCGCGCAGCAGGGTCTGGATGCCGCCGGGGTCCAGCTTGCCCAGATCCTCGAACACGAACATCAGGGCGCGGATGCGCTCGGCGGACTCCCGGTTGCGCTCCTCCAGCGCGCCCAGGAACCGGGCCTCGGTCTGACGGTCGAAGCTGTTGAAGATCTCGGCCATGGCCTCGTGGCTGTCGCGCTTGGAGGTGCGGGCCAGATTGGACATGAACTCGGTGCGCAGGGTCTGCTCGATCTTGTCGAGGATCTCGCGCTGCACCGGCTCCATGCGCAGCATGCGCTGGACGCACTCCAGGGCGAAGTCCTCGGGCAGGGCGGTCAGGACGCGGCTGGCGTGATCCGACTTCACCTTCGACAGCACCACGGCGACGGTCTGGGGGTATTCGTTCTTGAGGTAGTTCGCCAGAACCGCCTCGTTCACGTTGCCCAGCTTGTCCCACATGGTGCGGCCCGCAGGACCGCGGATCTCCTCCATCAGGGCCTCGACCCGGTCGGACGGCATGAAGGCCGCCAGCAGCCGCTGGGTCTGGTCGTAGCTGCCCATCAGGGCGCCCGAACCCGACATGCCCGAGACGAAGTCGACCAGCAGCTCCTCGACCACGCTGGACTGGACCGTGCCCAGCGAGGCCATGGCCTGGGAGATCTCCTTGATCTCCTCCTCGTCCAGCGCCTGCCACAGGGCCGTATGGTCCTCGCCCAGGGCGAGCAGGATCACGGCCGCCTTTTCGGGACCGGTCAGCCTGCGGGCGTCGTCGACGCCCGATTTCTTTGTGGCGAGCCGCGCGGCCATCAGCCCTCCTGCACCCAGGTGCGCAGGATGCTGACGGATTCCTCAGGATGCTTGGCCACGAACTCGGCCACCTTCTTGACCGAGGACGCCTTCACCTGCCCCTCGATGCGGGCGATGTCGAGGCGGTTGTCCATGTCGGACATGGGCGCCGGCAGGGCGTCCATGCCGCCGCCAGGCAGGGCGCCGGCCGCGCCCTCGCCGCCGCCCGCCGGCATGGTCTGCAGCGCCGTGACCCCGCCGCCGCCTTCGCCGCGGGCCGTCTTCAGCAGGGGGCGCAGGACGAAGAAGATCAGCAGCAGGCCGGTGACCAGCAGGATCAGCAGCTCGACCCCGCGCATGATGTCGTTCTTGGTGAAGTTCATCAGCGGCGCGCCGCCCTCCGTGCCGCCGATGACCGGGTTCTCGCGGTTGAAGCGCACATTGATCACGCTGACCTGATCGCCGCGCTCCTCATTGAAGCCCATGGCCGAGCGGACCAGGGCCTCGATGCGCTGCATGTCCTCTTCCGACCGCGGCGCGTAGGTGGGCTCGCCCTCGCCGCCTTCCGGCGGCGTCAGGACGCCGTCCACCGCCACCGCCACCGAGACACGCTGGATCTGCCCCGGCTCGCGCACCGTCGTGGTGGTGGTGTTGGAGATTTCATAGTTGGTGATCTCGGACTGGTCGCCGCTGGTGGAGCCCGTCGCCATCATGGCCGGATCACCGCCGCCGGGGATGTTCTCCTGGGCGCCCACCACGCCGTCGGGCTGGGCCATGTTGTCCTGCGCGTTCGACGCGGAGGTGGAGGTGGAGCGCACCACCTGGCCGTCGGGATCGAAGCGTTGCTCCTGGGTGGTCTGGCGGCTGGTGTCCAGCTCGGCCGAGACCTGCACCCGCGCCGCGCCGACGCCGACCACGCCCTCCACCAGATCGCGGATGCGGGCGGTCATGGCGGCTTCCATCTCCGCCTGGCGCCCGCCGGCCAGACCGGCGGTGAAGCCTTCCTCCTCGGAGCCGGCGGCCAGGGTGCGGTTGGCCTCGTCCACGACGGTCACTCGGTCCGGGCGCATGTTCGGCACCGACGAGGCGATGACGTTGCGGATGGCGCGGATCTGGTCGCCCGTCAGGTCGCGGCCGCCGACGCCCACCACCACGGCGGCGGTGGGCTCGCCGGCCTGCTGCTGGAACATCTCGCGGCGCGGCAGGGTGATGTGGACCCGGGCGGAATTGACGCCGCGCATGGACTGGATGGTGCGGGCCAGTTCGCCTTCCAGGGCCCGCTTCTCATTCAGGTTCTGCTGGAACTCGGTCTGGCCCAGCACCGACTGGGTGTCGAAGATCTCGTAGCCGACGCTGCCCGAGGTCACCATGCCGGACGACGCCAGCATCAGGCGGGCGGTGCCCACCTCGTCCCGATGGACCATGATGGTCGAGCCGTCGCCGCGCGTGGCGTATTTGATGCCCTGCTGGTCGAGGGCGGCGGTGATCTCGCTGGCCTCGGTCAGGTCGAGATTGGAGTACAGCAGCGCGTCCGGCTCCTGGCCGACGCGCAGCATCAGGGCGATCAGCACAGCCGTCACGCCCGCCGCCACGCCCAGCACGGCGGCCAGACGGCCAATACCGAATCTCTGCAAAGCCGCCGTGAATCCGCCCACGCGCACCGCCCCAAACACGCGGGCGACCTCGAACGCTCCCGCTAGGCAGAAAGTGCCGCCCCCATGGTAAACGCGGTCTTAAGATGCAGTGAGGAAAGCGGGAATACGGGGAAACCGACGTCAGTCGGTGCGGTCGAACGAGCGATGTTCCGTCAGGGGCGCAATGAAGAGCCGGTCGCATTCCGCATGCTCGTTCTCCAGCGGGATCGCCTCGTAGTCGATCCCGGCCCGCTGCACCGTCTCGGCCGCCACGGCCTCGAACTCACGCTCATGACCCGGGCGGCGAAACAGCACGACGCCGTCCTTGGCGTCCAGCACGCCGTAGGCCGGGGAGCCTTCCAGCAGGGTGTCGAGATGGCGGGCCATGCGTGTTGAAGCCCGCACGACCGGAAAGGTTCAAAACCGCTCCGCTTGACTAGACCTCGAAACGCACGCCCTGGGCCAGCGGCAGGGCGCCGGAGAAGTTCAGGGTCTGGGTCTGGCGGCGCATATAGGCCTTCCACGCGTCCGAGCCGCTCTCGCGCCCGCCGCCGGTGTCCTTCTCGCCGCCGAAGGCCCCGCCGATCTCGGCGCCCGAGGGGCCGATGTTCACATTGGCGATGCCGCAGTCCGAGCCCCAGGCCGACAGGAAGCCCTCCGCCTCGCGCATCCGCTCGGTGAAGACGCAGGACGACAGCCCCTGCGGCGCCGCGTTCTGCATCGCCACGGCGTCGTCAAAATCCTTGTAGGTCAGGACATACAGGATCGGGGCGAAGGTCTCGCGCAGGACCACCGCCGACTGTTCCGGCATGCGGATGATGGCGGGCTTCACATAGACCCCGCCGGCCCAGTCCGCGTGCACCCCGCCCGTCAGCACCTCGCCGCCCTCGGCGCGCGCCTGTTCGATGGCCGCATCGAAGCCCCGCCCGGCGTCCCCGTCGATCAGCGGGCCCACCAGCGTCCCGTCCTGACGGGGGTCGCCGATGGACAGGCTGGCGTAGGCCCTGACCAGCCGGTCCAGCAGTTGATCCGCCGCCGCCTCATGCACGATCAGACGCCGCAGGGAGGTGCAGCGCTGTCCCGCCGTGCCCACGGCGGAAAAGGCGATGGCGCGCACCGCCAGATCCAGATCGGCGCTGTCGCTGACGATCATGGCGTTGTTGCCGCCCAGCTCCAGCAGGCTGCGGCCCAGCCGCCCGGCCACGGTGGTCGCCACCGCCTTGCCCATGCGGGTCGAGCCGGTGGCCGAGACCAGCGGGATGCGTCTGTCGGCCGCCAGCGCCTCGCCCACGCCGCGCCCGCCGATCAGCACCTGCGACAGGCCCTCCGGCGCCTCGCCGAACCGGGCCGCCGCCCGGTCGAACACCGCCTGCACCGCCAGCGCCGTCAGGGGCGTCTTCTCCGACGGCTTCCAGATCACCGGGTCGCCGCACACCAGCGCCAGCGCCGCGTTCCACGACCACACGGCCACGGGGAAGTTGAAGGCCGAGATCACCGCCACAGGCCCCAGCGGCTGCCACGTCTCGCGCATGTGGTGCCCGGGCCGCTCCGACGGCAGGGTCAGGCCGTACAACTGCCGCGACAGCCCCACGGCGAAGTCGCAGACGTCGATCATCTCCTGCACCTCGCCGGCGCCCTCGGAGACGATCTTGCCCGCCTCCAGCGTCACCAGCATGGCCAGATCGTCTTTCGCCGCCCGCAGTTCCTCGCCCAGCAGCCGCACCAGCTCGCCCCGCCGCGGCGCCGGGACCCGGCGCCAGGCCTCGAACGCCCCCTGCGCCTTCGCCACCGCCTGTTCGATGTCGTCCGCAGACGCCTCCGCCACGCGCCCGGCGCCGGACCCGTCGATGGGCGAACGCGCCTCCACGCCGTCCGCGCCGAACACCGCGCCCACGCCCAGCCGCTCCAGTATCGCCTTCGCCTGATCCGCAGCCGTCATGGGGTGTCTCTTTCGCTATGGGCTTGTCCCGAGGGTCCATAGACTCCCGCGGACCCGGGCGAAACCAGCAGGAAAACCTACGCCGCGTCCCCCCGCGCCGGCTGGCCCGGATCATAGTTCAGGATCGGCGCCAGCCAGCGTTCGGCTACCGCCAGGTCCCAGCCCTTGCGGCGGGCGTAGTCCTCCACCTGGTCCCGGTCGATCTTGCCGACGCCGAAATAGAAGCTGTCCGGGTGGCTGAAATACAGGCCCGACACCGAGGCCGGCGGGTTCATGGCGAAGCTCTCGGTCAGTTCCATGCTCGCGTTCCCCGGCGCATCCAGCAGGTCGAACAGGGTCTGCTTTTCGGTGTGCTCGGGCTGGGCCGGATAGCCCGGCGCCGGGCGGATGCCCTGATAGCGTTCGGCGATCAGGTCGGCGACGGACGTGTCCTCGTCGGCCGCATAGCCCCACAGCTCGGTGCGCACCGTCTTGTGCAGCCGCTCGGCGAAGGCTTCGGCCAGCCGGTCGGCCAGGGCCGTGGCCATGATGGCGGAATAGTCGTCGCCCGCCGCCTTGAACGCGGCGGCCTTCTCCAGCTCCCCGTGCCCGGCGGTGACCGCGAAGCCGCCGATCCAGTCCTCGCCCGCCCCAACCGGCGCGATGAAGTCCGACAGGGCGACATTGGGCTTGCCGGGGGTCTTGGCCATCTGCTGACGCAGGGTGTGCAGCCGGGCCAGTTCCTCGCTGCGCGCGTCGTCGGCCCAGACGATGATGTCGTCCCCGTCCGCATTGGCGGGCCAGAAGCCCACCACCCCGCGCGCCGTGTACCATTTCTCGGCGATGATCCGGTCCAGCATGGCCCGGGCGTCCCGGTACAGGTCCCGCGCCGCCTCGCCCACGATCTCGTCGTCCAGAATGTCCGGGAACCGGCCCACCAGCTCCCAGCTGGCGAAGAAGGGCGACCAGTCGATGTGCGCGGCCAGGTCCGCCAGGTCCCAGGCGTCGAACGCCCGCACCCCGGTGAACGAGGGCCTGGCCGGCCTGTGCGCCGCCCAGTCGATGGCGAAGCGGTTTTCGCGCGCCTTCTCGATGGGCGTGCGGGCCTTCTGGGTCTGGCCCCGCGCATACTGTTCGCGCACCCGCGCATACTCCTCGCGGGTGGCCTGCTGGATGCGGTCCTTCTCGCTGGCCGACAGCAGGCCCGAGACCACCCCCACCGCCCGGCTGGCGTCGGTGACATAGGTGGTCGAGCCCCGCCTGTAGGCCGGCTCCACCTTCACCGCCGTGTGGGTCTTGGACGTGGTCGCCCCGCCGATCAGCAGCGGGATGTCGAAGCCGCGCCGCTCCATCTCCGAGGCCACGAACACCATCTCGTCCAGGCTGGGCGTGATCAGGCCCGACAGGCCGATGATGTCGCAGTTGTGCGCCTTGGCTTCATCGAGGATGCGGTCGGCCGGGACCATGACGCCCAGGTCGACCACCTCGTAATTGTTGCACTGGAGCACGACGCCGACGATGTTCTTGCCGATGTCGTGCACGTCGCCCTTCACCGTGGCCATCAGGATGCGGCCCGCCTGCTCGCGCGGCTTGCCGGCCTTCTCGGCCTCCAGATAGGGCTCCAGATAGGCCACGGCCTGTTTCATCACCCGGGCCGACTTCACCACCTGCGGCAGGAACATCTTGCCCGAGCCGAACAGGTC
>JBALUZ010000130.1:0-7964 GCA_036963825.1 Brevundimonas sp. | reverse complement strand
CTGGAGCTGCTGGCGGTGGCCAAGGCCGAGACCGGCGGGGGCGTGGAGGCGTTCGAGCTGATGAACCGGCAGGGCGTCGAGATCTGCCTGGCCCACATTCCGGACACCCGCGATCCGCTGGATACGGCGACGCCGTGGTCGGTGCTGATCGAACTGGCATCGGGCGAGCCGGGCGCGGCCGAGCGCAGCATGGAGCGGATTCTGGAGGACGCCTTCGAGCGCGGCCTGATCGCCGACGCGGCCATGGCCCAGAACGCCGCGCAGGCGGCCCAGTTCTGGCGGCTGCGCGAGGAGATGTCGGCCGCCCAGAAGGCGGCCGGCGGAGGATGGAAGCACGACGTGTCCCTGCCCCTGACGGCCCTGCCGGCGTTCGTCGAGCGCGCCCACGCCGCGTTGAACGCGCGGTTCGAGGGCATCCGGCTGGTGACATTCGGACATCTGGGCGACGGCAACCTGCACTACAACGTGGTGCCGCCCGTGGGTGAGGACCCGAAGGCCTTCGCCGCGCGCAAGGACGAGGGCGCGCGAATCGTCCATGACCTGGTCGGCGACCTGGAAGGCTCCATCTCGGCCGAACACGGCCTGGGCCGCCTGAAGACCGACGAGGCCCTGCGCTACAAGGATCCGGTTCAGGTTGCGGCGATGCGGGCGGTGCGGGCCGCCCTTGATCCACAGCGGATCATGAACCCGTCGGTGCTTTTCTGAGCGTCAAGGTTCCAATCGGGAGCCGCACGGCCTATCTGCCCCCAAACCTCCGGAGGCCGTGCCTTTGCTTATCGTCCTGTCGCCCGCCAAGCGTCTGAACTATTCCGAAGCCACGGCGCCGATTCAGCCGACGCGACCGCGCTTCGCAGCCGACATCAGGGAACTGTCGAAGGTGACGCGCACGCTGACCCGCGCGGACCTGCGCCGCCTGATGGACATCTCGGCGCCTCTGGCCGACCTGAATCACGAACGCTTCCAGGCCTTCGATCCCGACAGCGACGAAGGCGCCCTGCCCGCCGCCTTCGCCTTCGCCGGCGACGTCTATGAGGGACTGAGGGCGCGGGATCTGGACGCGTCATCCCTGGACTGGGCGCAGGCCCATCTGCGCATCCTGTCCGGTCTGTACGGGCTGCTGCGGCCGCTCGACGCCATCCAGCCCTATCGTCTGGAGATGGGCACGCGGCTGCGCACGGCGCGGGGAGCGAACCTGTACGACTTCTGGGGCGACCGCATTGCGAAACAGCTCAACGCCGACGCCGGAGGCCAGGGCGAGGCGTCGCTGGTGAACCTCGCCAGCCAGGAATACTTCGGGGCCGTCGACGCCAAGGCCCTGAAGCTGCCGGTGATCACGCCCCAGTTCCGTGAGCTGCGCGACGGCGAAAGCCGGATCATTTCGTTCTTCGCCAAGAAGGCCCGGGGGCTGATGGCCCGCTGGGCCGTCGACAACCGCGTCGAGCGGGCCGAGGACCTGAAGGGTTTCGACCTTGAGGGCTACGGATTCGACAAGGCCGCCTCCAGCGAGGTCGAATGGATATTCATCAGGCCGGGAAATTCCTGAGACCCTGTCGCCACGGCCGCAGAGTGCCGCTAGATTGGCCTGAAGAACCGGTGACTCGCCGGCAGGATGGAAGACCCGCATGTTCCAGTGGCTGAAAGGCATCTCCGGCTCCGACGCGGCGAAGGACGCGCCGCGCCCCTTCAACCCCGACGTCAATGACCTGAAGGGCCAGGTGGCGGTGATCTCGGGCTCCACCTCGGGCATCGGCCTGGCGCTGGCCCGGGCGGTGGCCTCGCGCGGCGGCGACGTGGTGCTGAACGGCCTGGGCGATCCCGCCGAGATCGAGCGCTCGCGCTCGGGCATGGAGGCCGCCTACGGGGTGAAGGTGCGCTATCACGCCGCCGACATGCGCAACGGCAGCGAGGTGGCCGACATGGTCGCCTTCGCGCGGCACGACCTGGGCCGGCTGGACATTCTGGTCAACAACGCCGGCGTCCAGCACGTGGAGGCCATCGACAAATTCCCCGCCGACAAGTGGGAGCAGATCATCGCCATCAACCTGTCCTCGGCCTTCTACGCGACCCGGGCGGCGGTGCCGATCATGAAGGCGCAGGGGCGCGGGCGGATCATCAATGTGGCCTCGGCCCACGGGCTTGTGGCCAGCCCCTACAAGTCCGCCTATGTGGCCGCCAAGCATGGCGTCATCGGCCTGACCAAGACCGTGGCGCTGGAGCTGGCCGAACAAAACATCACCTGCAACGCCATCTGCCCCGGATTCGTCGAGACGCCCATCGTCGAGAAGCAGATCGCCGACCAGGCCCGGACCCGCGGCATTCCCCGCGAGAAGGTGCTGGCCGAGGTGATCCTGAAGTCCCAGCCCACGCGGCGGTTCGTGACCACCGACGAGCTGGCGGGCATCTTCCTGTATCTGGTCAGCGATCTGGGAGCTTCGGCCAACGGGGCCAGCTTCTCCATCGACGGCGGCTGGACCGCCCAGTGATCGACGCGGAGGGCCGGCTTTGCTGAAGCGGAAAAAGCCCTCCGACCCGAACCGGCTTCGACCCATATGTCTGGCGCTTCAGGGCGGCGGCTCCCACGGCGCGTTCCAGTGGGGCGTGCTGGACCGGCTGCTGGAAGACGGCCGGCTGGATATCCAGGCGGTGACCGCAGCCTCGGCCGGCGCCATGAACGGCGCGGCGCTGATCTCCGGGATGGCGAGGAGCGGCCGGGACGGCGCCCGCGAGGCCCTGGACAAGCTGTGGCGGGAGATGAACCAGTCCGGCGGCCGCAATGTTTTCGGCGACAGCGGCGTATGGAACGCCATGACCAACCCAGGCTGGCTGAAGGAGACGCCCCTCTGGCGCTCATTCAACGCCATGGCCATGTCGTCGAGCCCCTATGAGTTCAATCCTTTCAACCTGAACCCCCTGAAGCGCGTCATCGACGCCTCGATCGATTTCGACGCCGTGCGGGCGTCGCCGATCCGGCTGTTCGTGTCGGCGACGGCGGTGAAGCACGGCCGCGCGCGCATCTTCACCTCGGGCGAGATGAGCGACGCGGTGCTGATGGCCTCCGCCTGCCTGCCCCACCTGTTCCAGGCGGTGACCATCGACGGCGAACCCTACTGGGACGGCGGCTATCTCGCCAATCCGGCCCTGTGGCCGCTGTTCTATGACGACACGCCCGACGACATCCTGCTGCTGCCGCTGAACCCGTTCGAGCGGGAGGACACGCCCCGGGCGCCCGGCGAGATCATGGACCGCATGAACGAGATCGCCTTCAACGCCCCCCTCACCGCCGAGCTGCGGGCCGTGGCCTTCGTGCAGGAGCTGATCGAGGGAGGCCAGCTGACCGAGACGGCGCGGGGCCGCTATCGCCACATGCTGCTGCACGCGGTGACGGCCGACGGGCACCTGAACGACCTGGCCCTGGGATCCAAGTTCAACACCGAATGGACGTTCCTGCAGAGCCTGAAGGCGCGCGGCCGCGAGGCGGCGGACCACTGGCTGGCGCACTGCCTGGCCTCCGTGGGCGAGCGGTCCAGCATGGATATGAAGCGGTTTCTCTAGGCCGCGGCGGCCTCGTCCTCGCGGCGGCGGCGCGTCTCGATCAGGCGCACGCACCAGATCGAGATCTCGTAGAGAACGACCAGCGGGATCGCCAGCATGGCCTGGCTGATGGGGTCCGGCGGGGTCACGAAGGCGGCCACCACGAAGATGGCGACCACGGCGTATTTGCGCCCCCTGGACAGGGCCTCGGCGCTGACGATTCCGGCCAGGCCCAGCAGGGTCATGACCACGGGCAGCTGGAAACACAGTCCGAACGCCAGAAGCAGGGCCGTGACCAGATTCAGATAGTCCGACACCCGGGTCATCAGGGCCACCGACACCTCCGCGGTGGCGATCTGCTGGCTGAGCGAGAACCACATGACGAAGGGCAGCATGATGAAATAGACCATCGCCGTTCCGATGAGGAACAGGATCGGCGCGGCCAGAAGGAACGGCAGGAACGCCCTGCGCTCGTTGCGGTACAGGCCCGGGGCGACGAAACCGTAGGCCTGCCAGGCCAGGATCGGGAAGGTGATGACGACGGCGCCGAAGGCCGCCAGCTTGATCTTGGTGATCAGGAACTCGAGCGGCGCGGTGGAGATCAGGCCCACCGCCCGGCCGCCTTCCGGCAAGGGCACAAGGCCGGCCGTGGCCAGGATCAGGTCGACCGGCGACACCCCCTCCCCGCCCGACGCCTCGTGCAGGGCGAAGGCGGCGGCGAACGGCTTGACCAGGAACACATAGAGCGGTCCGGCGAAGGCGAAGCACAGGATGAAGCCGAGGATGAAGGCGGCCACGCACACCAGCAGGCGGCTGCGCAGCTCGGTCAGGTGCTCGAGCAGCGGCGCGCGCGAGGATTCGATCTCGGCTTCCTCGTCCTCAGGCCGGCTCACGATCGGGTCTCCGGGGTCTTCTTCGCGGCCGGCTTGCGACGCGGAGCGGCCCTGGCGGGTTTCGCGGCGGCCGGCGCTTTCGGCCGGGCGGTCGCCACCGCTCTGGTTTTCGGTTTTGCAGCGCCGGAGGCTTTCGGCCTGGCGGTCGCGGCCCCGGGCGTTTCAGCGGGCGCGGCCACAGCCGGCGGCGCGGGCGGGGCCGGAGGATCGGACGCGCCGTAGCTGGTGGGCACAACCGGCTTGTTCAGGTCGTCGCTGATCTGGCGGAAGGTGGCCTCGGTCTCGGCGCCCAGGGGGCGGGCCATGTTGCCCGTGCGCAGGGCCTCGACCTCCTTGCGCAGCTCGTCCAGCTCGGACTGGCGCGCCATCTCGTCGAAGCTGGCGCGGAAGTCGGCGGCCATGCGGCGCGCCTTGCCCATGAACTGACCCACCCGCCGCATCAGAAGCGGCAGGTCCTTCGGCCCCACCACGATGAGCGCGATGATTCCGATCACCAGAAGTTCGGTGGCGCCGATGCCGGGGCCCAGACCGCCCATGGATCAAGCCTTCTCCGCGGACGCGGTCAGCGTTGGGCTTCGTCTTTTTCGGCCTCGGTGCGCGGCAGCGCGCCGGCCGGGGTCTCGTTCGACTTCTTGTCCTCGTCGCCGGACAGGCCGTCCTTGAAGGCGCGGATGCCCTTGGCGGCGTCGCCCATCAGGCCGGACAGCTTGCCCCGGCCGCCGAAGAGCAGCAGCACGATGACCGCGATGATGATGATCTGCCAGATGCCGGGCTGCATGAGGTCTCGTCTCTAATCCGGAAGCGGCGGCGGTATGCCGACGCGAACTACCGCCGATCATATAGGGCATCGGCCGGGGGCAAGCCAAGGAATCCGTGGTCCGGGCGCGGCATATTATCCCCGTCCGGATCGCACGAACCGCTGCGCCGTGCGTTAGGTCGTGGAGACGAACCAGACAACGGGGACCGACATGCATGCGGATTTCGTCATCGTCGGCGGCGGCGCCGGCGGCCTTCTGCTGGCCGCGCGGCTGGGCCGGAAGCTGGGCCGGCGCCAGGGATCGCGGCGGGTGCTGCTGATCGACCGGACGCCCATCCACATCTGGAAGCCCAGCCTGCACGAGATCGCGGCGGGGACGCTGGACGCCCATCAGGAGGGGCTGTCCTATCCCATGCTGGCGCGGCGCAACCATTTCCGGTTCAGCCTCGGCGACATGGCGGCCCTGGATCCTGGCGCCCGGCGCCTGACCCTGGCGGAGATGCGGGACGAGGACGGGCGGGTGATCGTGCCGGAGCGGGTCGTCGGCTTCGAGCGGCTGGTGCTGGCCACCGGCAGCGGCTCGAACCTGTTCGGCACGCCCGGCGCGGCCGAGCACGCCCGCCTGCTGGAGGACACGGACGACGCGCGCGACTTCCAGCAGCGCCTCACCACGGCCTTCATGGCGACGGCCTTTTCCGATGAGCGGGTGCTGAGGATCGCCATCGTCGGCGCCGGCGCCACGGGGGTGGAGCTGTCCGCCGAGCTGCTCGAGGCCCATGAGGCGTTCCAGGAGGCCCTGGCCCATGACCAGCAGTTCCGGCTGGAGGTGATCATCGTCGAGATGGCGCCGCGCATCCTGGGCGGCCTGCCCGAGCGCGTCGCCGACCAGGCGGCGGCGGCCCTGGCGCAGAAGGGCGTCCGGGTCATGACGGACACAAGGGTGGAGCGCGTGCGCGCCGACGGGCTGGATACGTCCCAGGGGCCGGTTCCGGCCGACCTTGTGGTCTGGGCCGCCGGGGTGAAGGCGGATGCGCGCAACACCACCTTCGGACTGAACACCGGCAGGCTGAACCAGTTCGTCACCGACGAATGCCTGAGAACCTCGGCGCCGGGCGTCTGGGCCATGGGCGACTGCGCCGAGATCCCGGGCCCCGACGGGCGGCCCCTGCCCGCCCGGGCCCAGGCGGCGGCCCAGCAGGCGGACTATCTGGCCGAGGCGTTGCTGGCGGACGCTGCGGGCCGGCGCGGCGGCAGGGCGTTCGTCTACAGGGACCGGGGCTCTCTGGTGGCCCTGGGCGACGACGAGGCGGCGGGATCCCTGATGGGCGGGCTTCTGGGCGACCGGTTCTTCATCGAGGGCCTGACGGCCCGCTGGGCCTACATGTCCCTGCACCTTGACCATCACCGGCGCATTCTGGGGCCGGTGCGGACGGCTGTGCTGGCGCTGGCGCGGCTGATGCACGACCGCATCTCGGGCCGGCTCAAGCTGCACTGACCCTCAATACAGCAGGAACGGCTGTCTTTCCTCGAGCCACGCCGCCTCGTCCGGCGCGGTCAGGGCGTCCAGATCGGCGGGCGCGGCGGCGGCGTCATCCACCCACTGGCGCAAGCCAGGCCCGCCATTGATCACATCGATGGGCAGCTTCCCGAAGGCGTATTCATAGGGGAAGTCTCGCCACAGCTCGTAGTCGGGATACAGCCGCCGGATCGCCTTGAAGCCCAGCGCCTGGACCCGCCACGGCCGGAAAGCCGCGTGGTGGTAGCGGGGGCCGTCCACGTGGATCTGGACGCCGCTGCACAGCTTGCCCACGTGTTTGTGGAACGTGGGCTCGAACCACATGTCGCGCAGGACGCAGCCGGCCAGCCAGTCCGGCGCCAGGGCCTGCATAGCGGCGATCACGGCGCGGGCGTCGATGTCGGGGGCGCCGAACAGCTCCAGCGGGCGCGTGGTGCCGCGGCCCTCCGACAGGGTGGCGCCCTCCAGCATGACCGTGCCGGCGTAGGCGCGGGCCATGGACAGGTTGGGCGCATTGGGGCTGGGGTTCACCCAGGCCCGCTCCAGCAGCGGCCAGCCGTAGCCCGGCGCCTGGTCCGGCGCCCAGTTTTCCATCGTTACAACATGATAATCCACGCCGATGCTGAAGTGATGGATGAACCAACGGCCCAGTTCGCCCAGGGTCAGGCCATGGCGCATGGGCATGGGGCCGGCGCCCACAAAGCTCTCCCAGCCGGGACGCAGCGTCAGCCCCTCCACCGGCCGTCCCGCCGGATTGGGCCGGTCCAGCACCCAGACTGTTTTTCCGTGTTTCGACGCCGCTTCAAGCACATAGAGCAATGTCGTAACGTAGGTGTAGATGCGGCAGCCCAGATCCTGAAGGTCGATCAGGATGACGTCGAAGGTCTCCATCCATTCGTCCTTGGGACGGCGGACCTCGCCATAGAGGCTGAACACCGGCACGTCGTGGACCGGGTCGCGATAGTCCGGGCTCTCCATCATGTTGTCCTGGAGGTCGCCCTTCATGCCGTGCTGGGGACCGAACAGGGCGGTGAGCGTGACGTCGTCGCAGGCGGCCAGGGCGTCCACGGCGTGGGTCAGGTCCGCCGTCACCGAGGCCGGATGGGCCAGCAGGGCCACCCGCCGCCCCTTCAGGCCGCGGCGCAGATCAGGATCGGACAGCAGGCGGTCGAGGCCGAAGTTCATGGCAGGTCCAGCACGAAGGAGTCGGGATGATGAAAGTCGGGCTTATCCGACGGATGCGCCAGCGCCCAGTAGCTGATCGCGC
>JBALUZ010000129.1:0-8003 GCA_036963825.1 Brevundimonas sp. | reverse complement strand
TGGCCATCCCCCGCTGGGTGGCGGCCATGGCCCGGGCGGGCGTCTATGGCCTGACACGGCGAGAGGCTCGGGCGCTGTGGCTGTGCTTGATGACGCCGCCGGCGATCCTGGGCGGGCTGATCGGGCTGATGGCTCTGCTGGGGCTGGCGGCCGGGTTGATCACGCCCTGGGCGGCGCTCCCGGTGGTTCTGGCGGCGCCCTTCGTCATCGGCTGGTTGTGGAAGCGCATCGACGCGGCGGTGAGCTGCGGCTGGGTCAGCCAGTGCTTTTCCTACATGGCGCGCATCGCCGCCGATCCGCCGCCGGAGCAGGCGGCGCGCTGCGACCTGTTCGCCGAACGCCTGATCGCCGCAGTGGATGAGGGCTGGGCCGACGAGGTGGTGCTGGCGGGGTTCAGCCTTGGCGGCAATCAGGCGGTGCGGGCGCTGGCCCGGGCGCTGGAACTGCGGCCTGATCTGGGGCGCGGCCCCACGGCGGTCAGCCTGCTGACCCTCGGCCAGGGCCTGTGCATCCAGGCGGCGCTCGGCGACGAGACGTTCCGGGCGGCGCTGAGGGCCGTGGCGGCCGAACGGTCGATCGGCTGGGTGGACGCCACCTCGGCCTCGGACCCGGCCTCGGCCTGCACGATCCATCCCCTGTACGGGGTCGCTCCGGAGCCGGGTCCGGAGCGACCGGTGCGGCGGGCGCCGCGCTTCCACAAGCTGCTGACCGCCGAGCGGTTTCGCGCCATCCGCCGCGATCCGCTGGGCTTCCATTTCCAGTACCTGAAGGCCACGGACCTGCCCGGCGGCTACGACTGGTTCGCCCTGGCGGCGGGGCCGGACCCGCTGATCGAACGGAACCCGGCATGAGCCTGTTCACGCCGCCGCGCCCGGCCACGGCGCCGGAGAAGCGCTCGACCCTGACCCAGCGCATCGCCCTGCTGCGCTCCGGGCTCGGCACGTTCCGCGAGGGCAGCTACGGCCAGAAGATGGGCCGCCACGGGTTCCGCACCCTGCCGTTCCTGAAGAAGCGCTGGATTTTCACGGTGCGGGATCCGGAGCTGGTGCGGGAGGTGCTGGTCAAGCGGGCGGAGGACTTCCCCAAGTCCGGCCTGATGGACGCCATGCTGCGGGCCCTGACCGGCTATTCCATCTTCGTCAGCAACGGCGAGATCTGGGGGCGGCAGCGGCGACTGATCGATCCGGCGCTGGAGCAGGCCCGGGTGCGCGACGTGTTCGCCCGCATGCTGGAGGCCGCCGCCGTGGCCACGGCGCGCATGGAGGCCCTGGCCGACACGGGCGAGCCGGTGCGGGTGGACGTGGAGATGACCCGCTTCGCCGCCGACGTGATCTTCCGCACCATTTTCTCCGAGCCCATTTCGGACAAGGCGGCCGACCGGGTGATCGCCGCTTTCGAGGTGTTCCAGGGCGTGGCCTACGCCCACGGCATGCTGGGGCTGGCCCGGGCGCCGTCGCGCATCCTGCCCGGATGGGGCAGGGCCCGGCGGGCGGCGCGGATCATCCGCAAGGCCATCGACGAACCCCTGCGGCGGCGGCTGGCGGACCATGCCGCCGGACGGCCGACGCCGGACAATGACATTCTGGCGGCCCTGATCGGCGGGGTGGACCCGGTGACGGGGACCTCCTTCGACGGGGACGAACTGCTGGACCAGATCGCCATGCTGTTCCTGGCCGGACACGAGACCTCGGCCAGCGCCCTGGCCTGGAGCCTGTATCTGATGGCCGAGGCGCCGGACGTCCAGGCCCGGGTGCAGGCCGAGGCGGACGCGGTGCTGGGCGACGACACGCCGGCCTTCGAGCACATGAAGCGGCTGGGCTTCACCCGCGACGTGTTCCGGGAGGCCATGCGGCTGTATCCGCCGGTGGCCTTCCTGGCGCGGGACTGCCCGGCGGGGGACCGGCTGGGCAAGAAGGACATCCCGGCCGGCTCGGTGGTCATGGTCTCGCCCTGGCTGAGCCACCGGCAGGCCGAGCGCTGGAGCGAGCCCCACGCCTTCGACCCGGACCGCTTCGCCTGCCCCGAGGGCAAGGCGGCCATGGCCGGCGGCTATTTCCCCTTCAGCGTGGGGCCCCGGGTATGCCCCGGCGCCGCCTTCGCCCTGCAGGAGGCGGTGCTGGTGCTGGCCATGCTGGGCCGGCGGCTGCGGTTCGAGGCCGACCCGGCCTGGACCCCCGTGCCGGTGGCCCGGCTGACCCTGCGGTCCGCCAACGGGGTGCGGTTGCGGGTGTTCCGGCGGGGCGAGGGTTAGACTGTCGGAGCGAAAAACAGTCCAACTGGAGTCCAAGGCGGACCTACTTTCACCTGTCTCCGCTCACCCCAGCGAAGGCTGCGGTCCAGATGGCGAGACTCGATCTTCAGAATTCCGGGCAGGTCCAGGTCGGCAGGAACCGCGCCTTATGATCTGGACCCCAGCCTTCGCTGGGGTGAGCGGCAGGTTGCTGCACGCCGGGGCGGAAAAACAGTACAGTTGGAGTCTAACCAGGGCCGAATTCGTCAACGAAATCAGGCGGGGCTGAATTTTGCGGACGTGCGGAGTCTGACTTTCTCGGGCTCCCTGTCATCGCAGCCGTGGCTGCCGAGGGACGCAGTTTACGCGCGCTGGCGGGCAGGGGGACGAAATGGGGGTGTCCGGGCGCCTCAGGCCTTGTGCGGCAAGGGATTGGGTCCGGGAAGTGCGGGATTAACGGGGGCATTTCCCTTCTCCCGATGGGAGAAGGGGGAACCCGCGCACGGAGGCGCGTCAGCGGCTTCGTTCTGGCGCGGGGGATGAGGGTCCGCTGGCCGGCGGGAGGACCCGACCCTCACCCTGCGCGCGAAGGAGGATGCTGACGCATCCGTGCGCGCAGCCCTCTCCCATCGGGAGAGGGAAGACTACTCCGCCCCCTCGCCGATGTGGCGGTCCAGCCAGTTGAACACCTCGGTGTGCCAGCGCAGGCTGTTGCGGGGCTGGAGCACCCAGTGGTTCTCGTCGGGGAAATAGAGGAACTGGCTCTCGATCCCGCGCCGCTGCAGGGCGGTGAAGGCGGCGATGGACTGGTCCGTGGGCACCCGGTAGTCGCGGCCGCCCTGGATCACCATCATCGGGGTGCGCCAGTTCTGCACGTGGTTGACCGGGTTGAATTCCTCATAGGTCGTGCCGCGCTCCCACGGGCTGCCGCGGTTCTCCCACTCGGTGAACCACAGCTCCTCGGTGGAATAGCCCATGAAGCGGGTGTCGAAGACGCCGTCATGGTTGACCAGGCACTGGAAGGCGTCGGGCCAGTTCCCGGCGATCCAGTTGATCATGTAGCCGCCGTAGGAGGCGCCCAGGGCGCAGGCGCGGTTTCCATCCAGGAAGTCGTACGTGTCGAGTGCGTAGTCCCAGCCCTTCTGCAGGTCCTCCAGCGGGCGGTCGCCCCAGTGGCCCGAGATGGCGTCGGTGAATTCCTGGCCGTAGCCGATGGAGCCGTGGAAATCGATCATCACCACCGCATAGCCGGCGCCCGTGTAGGTGGACGGGTTCCAGCGGTAGGACCAGCTGTTGCCGAACGAGCCCTGGGGCCCGCCGTGGATCAGGAAGGCCACGGGGTAAGTCCCGCCCTCCACATAGTTGGCCGGCTTGATGACGTAGCCGTGCACGGTTTCATCGTTCCAGCCCTGGAAGGTGAACTGCTCGGGCTCGCCGAAGGCCAGGTCGTCCAGCTGCGGGTTGTGGTCGGTGATGCGGATGGGCATCTCGCGGCCGCGGAATGTCTTGCGGTACAGGGCCACCGGGCTGGTCAGGCTGTCCATGGCCAGGATGAAGCCGGAGGGGGTCTGCTCCACGGCCGCCACATGGCCCTCGCCGGTGATGGGGATGACCGAGCCGGAGATGACGTCGATCTCGAACAGCTTCACCTGGCCCGTGTCGTACGCCGTGGCGTACAGGCTGCGGCCGTTGGCCGACCATTGCAGGCTGTCGGGCGAGCGGTCCCAGTTGGCGGCGACCTGGCGCACCTGGCCGGTGTCCATGTCGCGCAGCATGATCTGCCACTGGTCGGCCTCGAAGCCCGGGCGGCTCATGGCGCGGTACGCCAGGGTGCGGCCGTCGGGCGAGAACACCGGGCCGTCGTCCCAGGCGGGATTGTTGTCCGTCAGATTGACCCGCTCGCCCAGGCCCTCGGCCTCGATGGGCTGGAGATAGATGTCGAAGTCGGTGGACCAGGGTTCGCTGGTCCCGGCCTCGCGGGCGGCGAAGACCACGCCGTTGCCGTCGGGGGTGAAGGTGAAGGCGCTCTCGTCGCCGAAGGGGCGCGAGGGGGTGTCGCCGTCGAAATCACGGGTGGCCCAGACGGGCTCTCCGTCGGCCACGCCCTGACCGCTCAGGTCCAGCACGAAGACGTGGTTGCGCGTGCCGTCGGTCCACTGGTCCCAGTGGCGCACGAACAGTTGGGTGTAGAGGGTTCCGGAGTTGTCGGGCTCGGCGTCCAGGCGGGCGGCGGTGCAGGCCAGGTCCGGGCAGTCGGGGAAGACGGCGGCGGCCACGGCGATGCGGTCGCCGGCGGGGCTGAGTTGATAGGTCTGCACGTCCACGGGCAGGTCGGTGACCTGGACGGCGACCTCGCCCGCCGCGTCGGTGCGCCACACCTGCGACGAGCCGGAGCGGTCCGACAGGAAGAACAGCTGGCCGTCGGCGCTCCAGCGGGCGGTGTTGGCGCCCTCGTCGGAGATGGCCAGGCGGCGCGGCTCGGCCTCGCCGTCCAGATCCAGCAGATAGAGGCTGGAGGACCCGCCGGCCAGGGGCGTGGTGCGCAGCGAATAGACCACCTGGTCGCCGTCCGGCGAGACCTGCGGGTCGGACAGCCGGTTGACGTTCAGCAGGTCCTCGTAGGTGAAGGGCTCCTGCGGCTGGGCCGCGGCGGCGGCGGGCAGGACGAGGGCCGCGGCGGCGGCGGCGCAGACGAGGGCGGAAAGACGCATGACAGTTTCCCCAGAGCCGGAATTGCGGTCACGGTTAGCACGGGGGGTCTCTGAGCGGAAACAGGAGGTAGCGGGTTGTGCGACCCGCTCGACATAATCCCGCTCACCCCAGCGAAGGCTGGGGTGAGCGGTGGAAGCTGGGGACTGTCCTGAAAGAGCGCGTGATCCCACATTCCCCCGCTTGCTCCGACGCACGGCAAAGGCGAGACTTGCGGCCTCATGGTTCTCGCCGACGCCCCGGCGGCCCCGGCTGTCGCCGGCCCCGCCGCCCCCCACATCGTTGACCAGCTGATCGCCGAGCGTGCGCCGCGGCTGACGCGCTCGCTCGCCTGGCCGCTGGTCAAGCCGGTCCTGTACGGCCTGCTGAGCTATGGCCCGGCCCGGCGCATGGCGGATGCGGTGGCGGTGCGCTCAGGGGCCGATGCCCTGGCCTATGTGGCGGACCTGCTGGACCTGGAGGTCAGCACCCTGCTGCTGGAGCGGCTGCCCGAGGCGGGGCGGTGCGTGGTGGTGGCCAACCACCCCACGGGCATCGCCGACGGCCTGGCGGTGCACGAGGCGGTGCGGCGGGTGCGCGACGACGCCATCTATTTCGCCAATGCGGACGCCCTGCGGGTCTCGCCGCGTCTGGGCGAGGTGGTGATCCCGGTGGAATGGGTGGAGGCCAAGCGCACCCGCGAGAAGACCCGCGCCACCCTGGAGGCCGCCCGCCGCGCCTTCGAGGAGGAGCGCTGCGTGGTCATGTTCCCCGCCGGGCGGCTGGCGCGGGTCAGCAAGGACGGCTCCCTGAACGATCCGGACTGGGCCGCCACGGCGGTGTCGCTGGCGCGCAAATACCAGGCCCCGATCGTCCCGATCCACGTGTCCGGGCCCTATTCGCGGCTGTTCCACCTGTTCGACCGGTTCTCGACCGAAATGCGCGACATCACCCTGTTCCACGAGATGCTGAACAAGCGCGGCAAGGCCTACCGGCTGATCGTGGGCAAGCCCATCGAGGCGCGGCGGCTGGACACGGACGCGGCGCGGGCCACCTACGCCCTGAAGGCCTTCACCGAACGGACCCTGGCCAGCCAGCCGGACGCGGACTTTGCCTGAGGCCCGCCGCATCCTGCTGGCCGACGCGGCGGCCACGGCGCGGCTGGGCGCGGCCATCGCGCCGATGCTGAAGCCCGGCGAGGCGGTGCTGCTGTACGGGCCGCTGGGCATGGGCAAGTCGACCCTGGCGCGGGGGCTGATCCGCGCCCTGACCACGCCGGACGAGGACGTGCCCAGTCCCACCTTCACCCTGGTGCAGTTCTACGAGAGCGACCCGCCCGTGGCCCATTTCGACCTGTACCGCCTGACCCGGCCGGAGGAGGCGCTGGAGATCGGGCTGGACGACGCCCTGGACGTGGGCGGCGTGGTCATCGAATGGCCCGAGCGGCTGGGGGACGATCCGGCGGAATTCCTCGGGCCCGACCGACTCGTCATAGAGATCGCCGAAGAGGGGGACGGCCGGGTTGCGACCGTTTCCGGCGCAGGCGCGTGGAAGGACAGGATCCAGCATGTCGGATCGTGAAGAGCAGCGGATCGAATTCCTGAAAGGCGCCGGCCTGGCCGACGCCCGGCGCGACCCCTTGCCCGGCGACGCCTCGACCCGCCGCTACGAGCGCCTGACCACCCCGGCGGGGGCCCGCCTGATGCTGATGGACCAGCCCCCGGCGGCGGAAAGCCCGCCGTGCGACCCCGCCTGGACGCCGGCGCAGCGGCGGGCGGCGGGGTGGAACGCCACCGCGCGCCTGTCGGCCGGGCGCATCGAGGCCTTCGCGGCGGTGTCCAACCTGTTCCGCGGCGCGGGCCTGTCCACGCCGGAGATCATCGCCGTGGACGCGGGGGCGGGCTTCGCGGTGATCGAGGATTTTGGCGACGACCTGTTCGCGCGGGTGATCGAGGACGGCGAGCCGGCCGCGCCGCTGTATCTGGCGGCGGTGGAGGCGCTGGCGAAGCTGCATCTGAACGCGGTCATGCCCGACGTGCTGAGCGGGCCGGGCGGGGACTGGCCGCTGCTGACCTATGACGCCGTGGCGCTGCAGGGCGGGGCGGACCTGTTTGTGGAGTGGGCGCCCAGGCTGAACCCGGCGCTGGATTTCGGCCCGGCGGCGCGGGACGAGTGGGCCGAGGCGTGGGCGCCGGTCGCGGCCATGGGCGAGGCCAGGGCCTGGTCGGTGGCCCACCGGGACTATCACGCCGAGAACCTGATCTGGCTGCCGCAGCGCACTGGCGACCGGCGCGTGGGGATGATCGACTTCCAGGATGCGGTGCTGGCCCATCCGTCGTGGGACCTGCACTCGCTGCTGCAGGACGCGCGCCGGGACGTGGCGCCGGAGCTGGAGGCGGTGGCGCTGAACCACTATTTCGAGTGCATGCCGGGCGTGGACCGCGAGCCGTTCCTGGCCGACTACGCCGCCCTGGCCGCGCTGAACGAGGCGCGCATCCTGGGGGTGTTCGCCCGGCTGGTGGCGCGGGACGGCAAGCCCCGCTACCGGGCCTTCATGCCGCGCATGTGGCGGCATCTGGAGGCCAATCTGCAGAAGCCCGGCATGGAGGCGGTGCGCGGCTGGTTCGCGCGGCATGTGCCGGTGGAGGCGCGCCAGTGACCGGACCGAAGACCGCGATGGTGCTGGCGGCGGGGCTGGGCACCCGCATGCGGCCGCTGACCGACGACCGGCCCAAGGCGCTGGTGGAGGTGGGCGGCAAGGCCCTGATCGACCATGTGCTGGACCGGCTGGGCGACGCGGGGGTCCAGCGGGCGGTGGTCAATGTGCACTGGTTCGCCGAGCGGCTGGAGGCCCATCTGGCCGCGCGCACGGGCGGGCCGGAGATCGTCATCTCCGACGAGCGGGCGGAACTGCTGGAGACCGGCGGCGGGCTGAAGAAGGCGCGGGGCCTGCTGGGCGACGACCCGGTGTTTGTGGCCAATATCGACAGCGTCTGGATCGATCGGGGGGATGCGCTGGGGGACCTGATCCGCCTGTGGGATCCGGCGCGGATGGACGCGGCCCTGCTGCTGGCGCGGCGCGAGG
>JBALUZ010000128.1:0-8047 GCA_036963825.1 Brevundimonas sp. | reverse complement strand
CGGCCTGTCGGACGCCATGGAGATGCTGCCGCTGGCGCGCACCGTCATGGGCATGCGGCCGAAGACGGTGAAGAAGGCGCCGGTTCACGAGGTCGTTCTGAAGGGCGACGACATCGACCTGACGCGCCTGCCGATCCAGACCTGCTGGCCGGGCGAGCCCGCGCCGCTGATCACCTGGGGCCTGGTGGTGACCAGGGGGCCCTCGAATGCCGCCGAGGACGATTTCAACCTGGGCATCTACCGCATGCAGGTGCTGGGCAAGGACAAGGCCATCATGCGCTGGCTGGCCCACCGGGGCGGAGCGCAGCACTACGCCCGGCACCGGAAGGCGGGAAAGCGCGAGCCCCTGCCCGCCGCCGTGGTGCTGGGCGCCGATCCGGGGACCATCCTGGCGGCGGTGACGCCGGTGCCCGACACCCTGAGCGAATACCAGTTCGCCGGGCTGATGCGCGGCGCCAAGGCCGAGCTGGTCCCCTGCAAGACCGTGCCCCTGATGGTCCCGGCCCAGGCCGAGATCGTGCTGGAAGGCCATGTGCTGCTGGACGAGCACGCCGAGGAAGGCCCCTACGGCGACCACACCGGCTATTATAACTCGGTGGAGACCTTCCCGGTGTTTCAGGTGACGGCCATCACCATGCGCCGCGACCCCATCTATCTGACCACCTTCACCGGTCGGCCGCCGGACGAACCCTCGGTGCTGGGCGAGGCGCTGAACGAGGTGTTCATCCCCCTGCTGCAGGCCCAGTTCCCCGAGATCACCGACTTCTGGCTGCCGCCCGAGGGGTGCAGCTACCGCATCGCCGTGGTCAGCATGAAGAAGGCCTATCCGGGCCACGCCAAGCGGGTGATGCTGGGCGTATGGAGCTATCTGCGCCAGTTCATGTACACCAAATGGATCATCGTGGTGGACGACGACATCGACGCGCGGGACTGGAAGGACGTCATGTGGGCGGTGTCCACCAAGATGGACCCGGCCCGGGACATCACGGTGATCGAGAACACCCCCATCGACTATCTGGACTTCGCCAGCCCCGAGAGCGGGCTGGGCTCCAAGATCGGTCTGGACGCCACCGACAAGCTGCCGCCCGAGACGAAGCGGGAATGGGGCGAGGAGATCCGCATGGATGCGGACGTGGTGGAGCGGGTCAGCGCCATGTGGGACCGGCTGGGCCTGCCCGGCGACGGCCGGCCGATCTGGAAATAGGCGGCCGCAGCCCGGGCCAGGCGCTCGCATTTCCGCCAAGCGTCACTATGTAAAGGGCATGAACTATCGTCTCACCACCGTCGAACGCGCCTATCAACTCGCCGAAAGCGGCGAATTCGCCAATGTCGGCGAGATCAAGCGACGGCTGACCACGGAAGGCTATTCCGACGTGCAGGGTCAGCTTTACGGCTCCACCATCACCTCGGCCCTGAAGAAGCTGTGCGACAAGGCGCGGGCCGATATGCCCGCCGAAAAGGACGCCGACGCGGTCTGACATTCGCCGCCTGAAGGGTTAGAAGGCCGCATTGTCCGGCGCGCGCCGGAGCTTCGAGAGCGCCTCATGCGTCCCACTGTCTGGCTTTGCGCCGCAGCCCTTCTGTTTGCGAGTCCTGTCATGTCCCAGTCGCCTTCGGTTCCCGACGCCGCCCCGTGGGATCAGGCGTTCCTGCCGCCCGCCCCCGCGTGGGACGGCGCCAGCCGCGCCCTGCTGCGCGACGCGTCCGACCCCTGGGCCACGCCGTTCGAGGCGGATCCGGCGCATGATTTCAGCCCGACCTATGCCGACACCCGCGCCTGGTTCGACCGGCTGGACGCGGCGTCCGACCTGATCCGCATCGAACCGTTCGGAACCTCCCCGGAGGGGCGGTCCATCTATGCGGTGATCGCCTCGAAGGACGGGGCGGAATTCGACCCGTCCAAACCGGTGCTGCTGGCCCAGGCCGGCATCCATCCCGGCGAGATCGACGGCAAGGACGCCGGCATGATGCTGATGCGCGACATCGCCATCTACGGCCGCGACGACCTGCTGGACCGGGTCAACCTGATCCTGATCCCGATCCTGAGCGTGGACGGCCACGAGCGCGCGGGCGCCTGGTCCCGGCCCAACCAGCGCGGACCGCGCATCCAGGGCTGGCGCCATACGGCCACCAACCAGAATCTGAACCGCGACTTCGTGAAGCTGGACCAGGCCGAGATGCGCGCGGTCATGGGGCTGATCCAGCGCTACCGCCCGGACCTGTATGTGGACATCCACGTCACCGACGGCATCGACTACCAGTACGACGTCACCTACGGATATAATGGCGAGAACGGGGTGTGGTCTCGCTCGCCGGCGACGGCGCAGTGGCTGGACGACGCCTTCAAGCCGGCCATGAACGAGGCGCTGGAGGCCCAGGGCCACATTCCCGGCGAGCTGGTCTTCGCCGTCGACGACCGCAATCCGCGGGCGGGCCTGTCGGACGGCGGCCTGGGGGAGCGGTTCTCCAACGGCTGGGGCTCGGCCGCCCATGTGCCCACCATCCTGATCGAGAACCACAGCCTCAAGCCCCACGCGCAGCGCGTGCTGGGGACCTATGTGTTCCTGGAGACGGCCATGCGCCTGCTGGCCGAGGGGGGCGAGGACCTGCGCATCGCGGCGACCCGCGACCGCGCCCTGCGCCCGTCCGAGGTGCTCGCCAATTTCCAGCCCACGCCCGAGCCGGTCTCCACCCGCGCGTTTCTGGGCATCCGCTATGAGACCCGGGAGAGCCCGGCGTCCGGGCGGTCGGAGATCCGCTGGCTGGGCCAGCCGGACCCCGAGCCGTGGATGATGCCGTTCTACGGCTCGCGCCCGACTCTCACCCTGGTCCGGCCCGAGGCCTACTGGGTGCCGTCGTACCGCGCCGACGTCATCGAGCGTCTGCGCCTGCACGGCGTCCAGATGGAGACGCTGGAGGCGCCGCGCACGGTCCCGGTGCACATGCTGCGGCTGGAGGACCCGCGCGTCTCGGGCCGCACCAGCGAGGGCCATGTGCCGATCACCGTCGAGGCGGTCACGCCCGAGCCCCGGGACTGGACCTTCCCGACCGGATCGGTGCGCGTGCCCACCGACCAGCCCCTGGGCGATCTGGTGGTGCTGGCGCTGGAGCCGCAGTCATCCGAGAGCTTCTTCGCCTGGGGCATGTTCCCGGAAGTCCTGAACCGGGTCGAGTACATCGAGGCCTACGCCATCGCGCCCCTGGCCGAGCGCATGCTGGAGGCCGACCCCGCGCTCCGCGCCGCCTTCGAGGCCCGGCTGGTCGAGGACCCGGACTTCGCCGCCGACGGCGACGCCCGGCTGGCCTGGTTCTATGAGCGGACGCCCTTCTATGACGACCGCTATCGTCTGTACCCCATTGGAAGGGAGGTCCGCTGATGGACCTGTTCACCGCCGCCGTTCAGGACTCCGCGCGCGCCGCCGCCCTGTGGGGCGGCCTGCTGATCCTGCTGCTGATCATCCTGTCCGGACTGGTGGTGCGCCAGCGCCAGCGCCTGCGGGTCGGCTACGGCGACGGCGAGGCCCCGGAGCTGATGGCCGCCTCCCGCGCCTTCGGCAACGCGGCGGAGTATGCGCCGGCGGCCATGGGCGGGCTGGCGCTGATGGCTCTGGTGGGGGTCACCCCCTGGCTGGTCCATGTGGTGGGCGCGGTGTTCCTGCTGGGCCGGCTGGTGCACGCCTTCGGCCTGTCCCGATCGGTGGGCGCCACCCGGGCCCGGGTCGTGGGCATGATGCTGACCTATGTGCCCCTGCTGGTGCTGGCGGTGGTGCTGATCGCCTACGCGGTGCCCTGACTCTGGTTGAGGGCGCCGGTTGCGGGCGGGCGGGCGACCGGCCATATCGGGGTATGGCTGATGCTCCTCCCCCCACCGACGACATCCTGAACGACATCCTCGCCGCCGCGCTGAAGGCCGGGGCCGACGCGGCCGAAGCCGTGCACGCCGACCGCCGCACCCTGTCGCTGGGCGTGCGCAACGGCGCGCTGGAGGAGGTGGAGCGCGAGGAATCCCGCGATCTGGGCCTGAGGGTGTTCGTGGGCCGCCGCCAGGCGACGGTGTCGGCCTCGGACCTGTCCCGCGCCACCCGCGATCGTCTCGTCGAGCGGGCCGTGGCCATGGCGCGGCTGGCGCCGGAGGACCCCTATGCGGATCTGGCGCCGGCCGACCGGCTCGCCCGGGGCCCCCACCCGGACCTTGACCTGTTCGACTCCACCGAGCGCTCGGCCGAAGACCTGGAAGCCGTCGCCCGCGAGGCCGAGGACGCCGCCCGGGCGACGCCGGGGGTGTCCATCTCCGAAGGCGGCAGCGCCACCTGGTCGGCGGGCGACTGGCGGCTGGCGACCTCCCATGGCTTCGACGGGGCGCACCGCGGCAGCAGTTTCTCTCTGGGGGTCGGCGTCATCGCCGCGCGGGACGGGGCCAAGGAGCGGGGCAGCGACCACCGCTCTGTCCGCCACCTGTCCGACCTGCCCCCGGCCGAGGCCATCGGGGCGGAGGCCGGACGCCGCGCGGTGGCCCGGCTGGGCGCCCGCAAGATCGCCTCCACCACGGCCCCGGTGATCTTCGAGAACCGTCTGGCGGCCCAGGTGGTCTCGCCCTTCGTCCAGGCCATGGCCGGCACCTCGGTGACCCGCGGCGTGTCGTTCCTGAAGGACCGGCTGGGGCAGAAGGTGCTGTCGGACGCGGTGACCCTGATCGACGATCCGTTCCGCCCGCGCGGCCTGGGCTCCACCCCCTTCGACGACGAGGGCGTGGCGGTGGAGCAGCGCGAACTGATCTCGAAGGGCGTGATCAACGGCTGGCTGCTGAACACCGCCTCGGCCGCCCAGCTGGGCCTGCAGACCACCGGCCACGCCTCGCGCGGCCTGGCGGGCCCGTCCGGCGTATCCGGCCACAACCTGCATCTGGAGCCGGGCGCGCAGGACCTGAAGGGCCTGATGGGCGAGGCGAAGCGCGGGCTTCTGGTCACCTCCATGTTCGGCCCCTCGCTGAACCCCAACACCGGCGACTGGTCGGCGGGGGTGTCGGGCTTCTGGTTCGAGGACGGCGAGATCGCCTGGCCGGTCAGCGAGATCACGGTGGCGGGCGCCCTGCCGGCCCTGGCCGCCCGGGTGGTGGTCGGGTCGGATCTGGAATTCCGCGGCGCCTTCAACAGCCCGTCCCTGCTGATCGACGCGGTGGCCATCGCCGGAAAATGACCCTGGCCGCCGACCTGGAGCTGCTGAAGGCCGCGGCCGTCGAGGCCGGCGCCCTGGCCGTGCGCTACCGGTCGCAAGGCCTCAAGGTCCGGTCCAAGCCCGGCGGCTCGCCGGTGACCGACGCGGATATGGCGGTGGACGCCCGGCTGCGGGAGACCCTGACCGCGGCGCGGCCCGATCACGGCTGGCTGTCCGAGGAGACGGCGGACAATCCCGAACGGCTGTCGCGCCGCCGCATCCTCGTGGTCGATCCCATCGACGGCACCGTGGCCTTCATGAAGAACAGGCCGTGGTGGAGCGTCGCCCTGGCCGTCGTCGAGGACGGCCGCCCCGTGGCGGCGGTGATCCACGCCCCGGACCTGAACGAGACCTTCGAGGCGGTGGAGGGCGGCGGGGCGCGGCTGAACGGGCGGCCGATCGCCGCATCGTCCACCGCCGCGCTGGAGAACGCCTCGGTCCTGACCGGCGCGGGCCTGCTGGACAGCCCGCGGTGGCCCGAGCCCTGGCCGGCCATGCGGGTGGAGAACCGCAACTCCCTGGCCTATCGCATGGCGCTGGTGGCGTCCGGCGCCTTCGACGCCGCCCTGGCCCTGACCCCGAAATGGGACTGGGACGTGGCCGCCGGGGCCCTGATCGCGGCCGAGGCCGGGGCCAGGGTCAGCGACCATCACGGCCGTCCGTGGCGCTTCAACCGGGCCGATCCGCGGCAGGCCAGCCTGATCTGCGCGGCGCCGGCCCTGCATCCGTTGATAATCCGGCGCTGCCAGCCTATTCCGCTGGCCAACGACACCCGCCATCCAACGGACGGATAAGCCATGCCTCAGGAAATCGAGAACAACCAGCTGCTGCACATCGTCTTCGGCGGCGAGCTGCGCGACCTGAACGGGACCGCCTTCCGCGACCTGTCCCAGGTGGATTTCGTCGGCGCCTTCCCCAACTACGAGGAAGCCCGCAAGGCCTGGAAGGCCAAGGCGCAGCAGACCGTGGACAACGCCCACATGCGCTACTTCATCCTGCACGCCCACCGCATGATCGATCCGCGCCATGATCAACGGGGCGACGAGGCCGCGCCGAAGGCGTAGGGTGGGGTCATGACCCTGTTTGGACAGACCCTGGACGGCCAGCAGCTGTTCGGCCTCATCTCGCTTCTGACCCTGCTGGCCTTCTGGATCCTGGTCTGGCGGCGGGAGCGCCAGACCACGCGCTGGTTCCGCCGATGGGCGACGCGCCGGCAGGCCGACAGGCAGGCGCGCGAGGGCGGGTCGGATCCCTCCGACTCGCACGGCGGACCCTGGGGCTGAGGCGGCCGCGCCTTGACTTCGCCACCCTGACGTCGGAGCGGAAGCCATGACCGTGACCCCGCCCGAGGATCGACAGCCGCTGCGCCCCCTGCTGGCGCGCATCTGGCGCGACTACCTGTCCGATCGAAAGGGCCGTCTGGCCCTGGCCATGCTGTGCGCCGCGATCACGGCGGGCACCACGGCCCTGATCCTGCGCCTGCTGGAGCCGGCGGTGAACGGCCTGTTCGTGGACCAGAATCCCGACGCCCTGTGGATGATCCCCGCGGCCATCGCGGGGGTGGGCGTGATCCGCGCCGCCGCCGCCATCGGCCAGGCCAATCTGGTCAACCGCATGGGGCACGGGGTGGTGGGCGAGATCCAGGGCCAGCTGTTCGCCCGCATGATCCGCGCCGACCTGGCCCGCCTGCGCGCCCAGCATTCGGGCGGCTTCGTCTCCTCGGTGCTGTTCGACGCCAATCTGGTGCGCGAGGCCTTCACCGTGGGCACGGTGAACTACACCCAGCACGCCCTGACCCTGGTCGCCCTGATCATCTCCATGGTCTGGATCGATCCGGTCCTGGCGGTGGTGGTGATGTGCGGCATGCCGGCGGTGAATCTGGTGCTGCGCCGCTTCTCCAAGAAGGCGCGCAAGGCCGCCGTGGGGGCCATGGCCGAGACCACCGTCCTGTCCACCGCCCTGATGGAGAACCTGGACGGGGTGCGGCTGGTCAAGATCGAGAACCGCGAGGACGTGGAGGACGCGCGGGTGGGCGAGGTCATCGCCCGGCGCCAGCGGTTCGTCATCAAGGGCGCCAACGCCAAGGCCTTTTCGGGCCCCACCAGCGAGATGGTGGCCATGTTCGTGGTGGCGGCCGTGCTGGCCTACGCCGGCTGGCGCTCGCAGCAGGGCGAGATGAACGTGGGCGAATTCACCGCCTTCATCGGCATCCTGCTGGCCGCGGCCCAGTCGCTGCGCCACATCACCAATCTGCAGACCATGCTGGCCGAGGGGCTGACCGCCGCCCGGCGCCTGTTCGAGGCCCTGGACATCCAGCCCGAGATCCGTGAGGCGGCCGAACCGGTCGCCCTGCCCGAGGGGCCCTGCGAGGTGCGGTTCGAGGGCGTCAGCTTCGCCTATTCCGAGGCGGCGCCGACCCTCAGCGGCGTCGACATCCTGGTGCGCCCCGGCGAGACCGTGGCCCTGGTCGGGCCGTCGGGCGGCGGCAAGAGCACCATCCTGAGCCTGCTGCCCCGCTTCTACGACGTCACCGGGGGCGCGGTGCGGGTCAACGGGATCGACGTGCGCGACGTGGCCCTGTCGGCCCTGCGCGACCGCATCGCCCTGGTCACCCAGGAGCCGTTCCTGTTCGACGAGACCATCGGCTTCAACATCGCCTACAGCCGCCCGGACGCCCCGCAGGAGGCGATCGAGGCGGCGGCGAAGGCGGCGGCGGCGCACGAGTTCATCATGGCCCTGCCCGACGGCTATGACACCCGCGCGGGCGAGGCCGGGGTGCGGCTGTCCGGCGGGCAGCGCCAGCGCATCGCCATCGCCCGGGCCTTCCTGAAGG